>JAKZVH010000210.1:0-4095 GCA_047516145.1 Gammaproteobacteria bacterium | reverse complement strand
GGATTGATATTGGATACCCGGCCAAGGTATACGTCGTCGACGAAAACCGCCACCGAGTTGTCGGTGCCCGCGCCGTCGTCGTTCGAGGACGCTCCCCGCAGGGCCACGATGTTCTGCCCTGGCGAGAAGGGCGAGAACGTCAGCCCAGGGATGCGGGTGGCGACATCCGTCAGGTCGTGGATGTCCGCCCGCTCAAGAGTGGGGCTGCTCAAGGCCGTAATGGCATTGGGAACCTCCTGGAGGTTTTCCGCCCGCCGTTCCGCGGTGATGACGATCTCCTCAAGTTCCTGGGCCTGAATTGCGCCCGCATTCAAACCTGCAACCGCCAATACGGTAACCAGAGTGCGGTGAATAGACATAATTGCTCTCCTGATCTCGAACCTGAGCGTGCGCAGGTTCGCTATGGGTTGTCCCCCTGAATCAGCCGCTGGATGGCTGCTCCAATGGCCAGCAGCTGACGGTCGCTGTCCTGGGGTCCGTCGATTTCGACCCCGACCGGCATTTCGCCCGTGGCAACCGGCAGCGGAATGGAAAGACCGGGTATCCCCGCATTGCTGCCGGGATCGGTGTTGCGGATATAGGTGGGAAAGGTGGGCACCTGCAAACCGTTCAGCTCGACGGTCTCTCCGGTGTCGGCGATGCGCCTGGCCGTAAGCGGCGTTGTGGGAAAGAGCATGGCTGAAACGCGATGCCCTGCGAAATACTCCGCGTATGCGGCCTTGAGGCGCGGTCGATCATGGTCGACCGCCTGCCGGTAGGCGGATTCCGGCGTGTCGCCGTTGACGACGCCGGCCAGTATGTTCTTGACGTCCGGGCTGGCGATCGAATCGGCCAACCCCTCCAGGCTCTGGGCCGGCAGGTATTCGGCCAGGTACTCGCGCAGCAGGTAGCCGGTTTCGAACAGTACGACCGGAAAACTCACGGCTTGATTCAAGGAGCCGATGTCTGGGAGGTCCTCCTCCACGAACACAACTCCCGCGGCACGCAGGTCGTCCAGCAACGCTTCAATCCGGCCTGCGACCAGCGGCTCCAGCCCTTCAAAAAAATATTCTCTCGGCACGCCCAGGCGCAGACCCGACAGGTCTATAGCGGGAAGTGTATGCTTTTCTTCCGCCAGTACCGCGTCGAGCAGGGCAACGTCGGCGACGCTGCGGCCCATGGGCCCGACCGTGTCCCGGGTACTGGAGATCAGGGTCAGGCCCGCGGTCGGATATCGTCCCACGGTAGGCCGGAAACCCACGATTCCGTTGAGAGCGGCGGGGATGCGGCTGCTGCCACCGGTATCGGTGCCCAGTCCGGCAACCGCCATGCCGGTCGCCACTGCCACCGCTGTTCCGCCACTGCTGCCCCCGGCGATAAAGTCCGGGTCGCAAGCATTTCCTACCGCGCCGAACGCCATGTTCTTGCTGGTGATGCCGAAGGCCAGCTCGTGCATATTGGTCTTTCCCAGCACGATGGCGCCGGCCGCCTTGAGGCGAGCTACGACCGGCGCGTCCTCAACGGGAACAAAGGACTTGAGCGCCGGTGTCCCCGCCGTGTTCGGCATGCCCGCTACGTGAATGTTGTCCTTGATCGCAACCGGGATGCCGTGCAGGGGACCGAGAGTCTCATCCTGCCCGCGTTGCCGGTCCGCCTCCCGGGCCTGGGCCAACGCGCCGTAGCGATCCACGGAAATGAAGGCGTTCAGATTGTGCCGCTGATCGATGGCGTTCAGGGCCTGGGCGATAAGCTGCTCGCTCGACTGCGCGCCCTCCGCCATCAGTTGCTGTAGCCTGGGAATGGACGCTTGCGCAACGGCGGCGGCAATCGACGAATGCGCCCCGAGGCCGGCGAGCGCCAGGATGCCTGCAACGCACCGAATGGAATGCTTTTCCACGATGCCCCCAACGTATCAAGCGGGGGGGCCAAAAGAAATCATCAAAATTGATGATTTCTCGTGCTGCTGCCGGTCGGCCCGGCTGCCGCATGTTTTCGCTTTTCATTGGCTCTTGTTCCAGCTAGAGTGACATATAGCCCCGATCGCGCGATGAATCCGCGGCCCGGACAAGTGTCCGGCTGGCGATAGGTCAGCCGTAAATCCCCCGGAACGAATTCGCCAACGGAAGACTGAGGAAAACCAGATGTCTCACGAACAGATTCTCGAAGCCGCCGGCTTGACTGCAAGCGACCTCAATGGCGGAACGCTGGCTGTCTACTCGCCCGTTGACGGCGCCAAAGTGGCGTGCGTGACGGAAACAGGTTCCGCCGAAATGGCGGCGATCATCGCAAAGTCGCGGGAAGCCTTCATGGTCTGGCGCGAGGTTCCGGCGCCCCGTCGCGGCGAACTTGTGCGCTTGCTGGGTGAGGAATTGCGCGCTTCCAAGGAATCGCTCGGCGCGCTGGTCACGCTTGAGACGGGCAAAATCGTCTCAGAGGGCCTGGGCGAAGTGCAGGAAATGATCGATATCTGCGACTTCGCCGTTGGTCTTTCGCGCCAGCTGACCGGCAAGACGATCGCCTCGGAACGCCCGGGTCACAAGATGGCTGAGACCTGGCACCCGATGGGACCCTGCGGCGTCATATCCGCGTTCAATTTCCCGGTTGCCGTCTGGTCATGGAACGCTGCGCTGGCGCTGGTGTGCGGCGCCCCGGTGATCTGGAAACCGTCCGAGAAGACGCCGCTCACCGCGCTGGCGACAATGAAGATCATGGCGCGCGCGCTTGGGCGTTTCGGCGAACAGGCGCCTGATGGGCTCGCGCAGCTGGTCATAGGAGGCGCTGAGGCAGGCGAAGCGCTGGTGTCTTCCAAGGGCGTCCCGATCCTTTCGGCCACTGGCTCGACCCGCATGGGCTCCATCGTCGGCCCGAAGGTGGCGGCGCGTTGGGGCCGCCCAATCCTCGAACTCGGCGGCAATAACGCGATGATCGTCGCTCCGTCCGCCGATCTCGGCATGGCGGTTCGCGCCATTGTTTTCTCCGCCGTTGGGACTGCCGGGCAGCGCTGCACGTCGCTGCGGCGGTTGATCGTGCACGAATCGATAAGATGCGAGCTGGTTGAGAAGGTTGCAAAGGCCTATTCCGGGCTCCGGATCGGCGATCCACGCGACCCGAACGTACTCGTAGGCCCGCTGATCGATCAGAATGCGCGCAAAAAAATGATGACGGCGATTGAGTGCGCACGTAGCGAAGGCGGCATCGTCACGGGGGGCGAGACGGTAACCAACGATGTCCCTCCAGGCGGCGCTTATGTCAGTCCCGCCATAGTCGAAATGCAGAACCAGACAGACACGGTCAAGTCCGAAACTTTCGCGCCGATTCTCTACGTGATGGAATACGAGACCCTGGAGGACGCGTTGGCCATACACAACGATGTGCCGCAGGGACTGTCGTCCTGCATCTTCACGCTGAACATCCGCGAAGCCGAGACATTCCTTTCCGCGGTGGGTTCCGATTGCGGCATCGCCAATGTCAATATCGGTCCATCCGGCGCGGAAATCGGCGGCGCCTTCGACGGCGAAAAGGAAACCGGCGGCGGGCGCGAATCCGGCTCGGACGCCTGGAAGGGCTATATGCGCCGCCAGACCAGCACCGTGAACTATTCGACCGCAATGCCGCTTGCCCAGGGAGTCGAGTTCGACATCTGACCCGTTCGCCTTGTCCTTGGACGGCGAACCTGGGAAAGAGGGCTTCCAGCCCTCGGAGGACAGGATGCCCTCCCTCCCAGCGTGCCCGCTACGAAAACTCCTGGTTGGGTGGTAACCGCCCCCAAGGGAGCGGCGCCCCGGGTCAGATTCGGAATCGTAGGAAGAGCGCGGCGATGCCGGCAATGAACAAGGGCACGGAGAAAAGGAGGTAAAGCTCCGGGCCGGTCCAGTTGGCGTCCAGCAACAGCCCGGCTACCGTCGGGGAGGCCACGCCGCCCCATCGTCCCAGCCCAATCGCCACCCCGGTCCCGGTAGTGCGAACCTCGGTGGGGTAGAGCTGCGGCACGGCGGCATAGGCGCCGATGATGCAGCCGGTACCGAACAGGCCCACCAGGAAGGCCAGCGCCAGGGCGGCATACAGTTCCCCCGACCAGGCGCCGAAGGCAATCAGCAATATGCCGCCCAACAAGGC
>JAKZVH010000209.1:0-3714 GCA_047516145.1 Gammaproteobacteria bacterium | reverse complement strand
GCGTTGTGGTAGCGGTCCGCGCCCAGGGTAAATTCCTGGTTGTCCGAAGGTGCGAATACAAGTTTCGCGGTGATGTTGCCGACATTGTTGTCCTGGGGGTCGGGCAGCTCGCGCTCGGCTCCGCGACCGGCGACTGAACCGGCATTGGCGGTTTCCTGGCCTGTGCGGCGGGTATAAAGGATCATCCCGGATGCAGGTCCGGACCGAGCGGCCAACGACACGGTGCCCGCTGTGTTCTTGTCTACGCCGGAATAACCGCCTTTGAAGGATCCGGAAAACGTGCGGTCCGTATCGAGGTAGTCGCTGGGTTGACGGGTGGTCAGCGCAACGACGCCACCCAGCGCGTCGCTGCCGTAGAGCGATGAGACAGGACCCCGTGCAATCTCGGCTCGACTCAGGCTGTCTATATCCACATAGTCTCGCCGTGCGCTCAGGAAAGGACCAAAGCTGAATTCTTCCGGCACGCGTATGCCGTCAATCATCGTCAGCACGCGGTTTCCGCCGATGCCGCGAATGTTGAATCCAGTCAGGCCGAATCGGCTGCCTGCCCCTGCTACCGTTACCCCGGGTTCGAACCGCACGAGATCCGAGATATCCTGGGCCAGCTCACGCTCGAGGTCGTCCGCAGTCTTGACCGAAACAGTGGATGCCAATTCGTCGAGCGATCGCACGGTGCGCGTGGCGATCACGGTGACTGTTTCGAGTGAATAGGACTCGCTCCGCGGCATTGGAGCCGCCGGGAAAGCGGGCGAAGAGAGCAGAACGGCAGCAATCAGACTTCGGCAAGCTGGCATCTTCGGTCTCCTGTAACGGCATTGAACGGATGTATTCCTGTTTTCAAGTGGTGCGTATTCGAATTTACCTTTGAACTCCTCCTAAACCGGTTCATTTGTGACTTGCTCTCAAGATATTTGACCGCTTGACGCGAAAAAATTCCCCTTTATGCCGTACGCACTTTGAAAAAGCCTTCATTGACTCATATGACGAGGATAGGGGCATGCGGCTGTTCCGAGGGATCGCAGTCAATCGGCATTGAATGACGTAAAGGATGCGAACCGACAAGAGGCTCGAGACGACCGGCGGTTGTCTTTGCGGCGGCGTGCGCTACCGTGTCATGGGACCGTTACGGTCCGTCGTTTATTGTCACTGCAGTCAGTGTCGGCGCACCAGCGGCCACTTCGTTGCAGCCACTGCCGGGGCGAACAACGGATCCGGTGGCCGGGCATATCGAGGTCATGTTGGCGGAAGCGGTATTCGCCTTGAGGAACATCCGTCCGAATCCGGTGGGAGCGGGGTTCATCATGCTAATCTCCACCGGAGGTAGAATCGCCGGAGCGATGCCAGCCGATGGGCACCATGAGCAACCTGTACCGAGTGCCGACGTGCGTCGTTGTGGTGTTGTTCGCCGCCGTGGCTGTCGCGCAGCGCTCGACGGGTCTGGACGACCACGGCGACGACCCGTCGACGGCCACGGATCTGAATCTGGGCGGGACTGCAGCGGGTGAAATAGATCCGGGTTACGACCGGGACTTCTTCCGCCTTGACCTGCCACGCAGGACGACGGTAGCCCTTTCAAGCACAGGCCCGG
Source organism: Gammaproteobacteria bacterium (assembly GCA_047516145.1). Lineage (GTDB taxonomy): Bacteria > Pseudomonadota > Gammaproteobacteria > Steroidobacterales > Rariloculaceae > UBA6522. The sequence goes on along the minus strand of JAKZVH010000209.1, from coordinate 2,126 downwards.
GCGACGGGCAGGGCCTCGCTGCGTCGCTCCTGCGTACGGTCGGAGAATAGGAGACATGCCTGGCGATTCATAATCACGGTCGTGGCGCCACGCGCCGCGAACTGGCCGAGGGCACGTACTATCTGCGGGTGTCCAGCTTCGGGCAAGGGGGGGCTACGAGGTCGCGGTGCGCGAAGTCGCCCCGGACGACCACGGGGGCATGCCGGAGACGGCCACCGAACTGGCTCTGGGCGCAACGGTGAGCGGCGAGATCGATCCGGCCGGCGACACCGACTTTTTCCGTCTTGAGTTGTCCGAGCGGACGACGCTCGAGGTCTCCGGTGTGGGCGTGGAGAGGTCGCAGGCCGTGAGGATCTGCGAGCCGGAACGCAGGGACTTCGATTTTGTCCTGGCCGACGTCGATGGCGAACGTGGCTGGAGTCGGCGCGAACTCGAGGCGGGCACTTACTACCTGGCCGTCCGGTCGCGTGGCCTGGAGGGCGCCTTCAAGGTCGGTTTTCGCGACATTGGGCCGGACGACCACGGGGACGCGCCGGCCTCGGCCACGCCTCTTGAATTGGGGCAGATCGCGACGGGTGACATCGATCCACGGGGCGATCTTGACTACTACCGGTTCGACCTGCCGCGGCGGATGGACCTGACCGTCTCCGCCAGCGCGGATGCGGAGATCGACTTCTTGCTTGCCGACGCGAACGGCCGGGATGCCACCGACGTGAACGGGGTGTATCACTTCACCGAGGACGATGGGCAGGGCGGACTTCGTCTGCGCGCGGTACTGGACGCGGGTAGTCACTACCTGCGCATGTGGGCGTGGCCGCACGAAGAAGGACCGACCGGAAGCTACGAGGTCTTCGTCCTCGAAACGCCTCCAGACGATCACGGTAACACGGAGGCCGAGTCGACAGCGATCGTGCTCGGAACCACCGTGGCGGGCGAAATGGACCCGCTCGATGACGTGGACTATTTCCGGTTCGAACTGGAGCAGCGAGCCACCGTCGTTGTGGCTGTGACGGGCGCTGCGGGGTTCGGGGCGTTGCTCGACGCCGATGGCGAGGTGCTCAGCGAGCTGGAACGGATCCCCGAGCGTTCCGAATTCCAGCTGCGCGGCGACCTGGACGAGGGCACCTATTACGTGGGGGTGGCTTCCGACCAGACTACCGAGCGCTACGAGATCGTCGTGCGGGCGCCGGGGCCTGAAGACCACTAGAAAGGTTCCGGCCGGAAGAGCTTTTTACGCCGGCAGCCAGGCCGGGGCAGCCTGGGGGTGCGCGCCATCGTTTTGTGTACTCGCAGGTGTTTGGTGTCAATACTAGTTGGACATATCTGGTTCGCACCGTATTTTCCCGGAGTGAGCGTCGCGAATCACCAAGAAGGGAACACTTGGAACCTCGTATACGCAGGAAGAAACGCCAATGTATTGGGCGACGGGGTGCCTGATGCGTGACAAGGGTATAAGGGTGACGAGATGCCAGCGCCTCCTCGAGGTCATCGGGAACCGACCTCCGGCAGAGGTGGAAGCGGCGTATCATCGCCAGATCGAGCACACGGCGTGGGCCGCGGGACTCAACAAAAATGGTCTCTGGAATACCCGGGGCGGTTCACGCCCGGACGACGAAGGCTGGGACCGCGGCACTCGCCCTGTAATCAATGTGTTCTGGGAGGACGCGCAGTCCTACGTGTCGTGGCTGTCGTCGCAGACGGGAGAGGCTTACCGGTTGTTGAGCCAGGCCGAATGGGAGTACGTCGCGCGTGCGGGTACGCAGACGGCGTACAGTTGGGGCAACAGCATCGGGTCCAACCGGGCGAACTGCGATGGCTGCGGGAGCCAGTGGGACGATAGGCAAACAGCGCCGGTGGGCGCGTTTTCGGCCAACGCGTTTGGCGTGCACGACATGCACGGCAACGTGTGGGATTGGGTGGAAGATTGCTCGCACGAGAGTTACTCAGGTGCGCCCACTGACGGCAGTGCCTGGTTGAGCGGGAATTGCGATCTGCGCGAATCGCGCGGTGGTTCCTGGCTCAACGATCCGTGGTACCTGCGCTCCGCGAACCGCAACTGGGACACCACCGGGAACCGGAACTACGTCATCGGGTTCCGTGTGGCCCGGACGCTCACCCCTTGAATC
>JAKZVH010000208.1:0-2698 GCA_047516145.1 Gammaproteobacteria bacterium | reverse complement strand
GGTTCAAATTCCCACCCAGCGTGCCGTAGTTGCGAATCAACTGCGAGGCAACGCTATGTGCCGATTGGGTCAGCAAGGGAAATTTGTTCGCCAGATCCTGTGACTCCACGACCTCGCTCAACGTCGTCATAGCTCCGATCGTCGCGCCTTGTTCGTCCACCTTGATGTCGCGCAGTTGTGGAACGGTGGAGATATCCACCAGCGCATCGGGCAAGGGCATGCCTTCCCCCTCCACCCAGTCTTTCATGACGCCGGCGATGAGATCGCTCCCCCCGGCAAGCACTTTGGCCTTGTTGCCGCGCTCGGAGAGAATCGTTACGGCTTCTTCCAGGCTCGTCGGTTCGTAAAGCTCGAAACTCTTCATCGCCGTTCTACCTCACAGTCTTTAGTGCGGCTACGACTTTCTCACGCGTGATGGGCATATCTTCCATCCACGCGCCGACCGCGTTGTGAATGGCCGCCGCCACCGCCGGGGCAGGCGGCGACATCGGCGGCTCCCCGATGCCGTGCGCACCGAATACGCCGTATTCCTTTGGCTTTTCGACGAGGATGACATCGATGGTTTCCGGCACGTCCAGGATGCTGGGGGCCCGGTAATCCAGCATATTGGGGTTGAGAGGAAGGCCGGTCGACGCGTCCGCCAGCAGCTCTTCCCCGAAAACGGCGCCCAGGGCCATCACCACGCCGCCTTCGATCTGCTGTTCCACCGCGAACGGATTGATCGCCCGACCCACGTCGTGCGCGGCCACATACTTGACCACCTCGACCGAGCCGGTCACCGTGTCCACCTCCACTTCCGCGGCATGAGACGCCCAAGCGGTGCGCCGCCACCTGTTGTCCTGCCGATAAGCACCCCGTCCGAGAATGGTCAGTCCATGAGATTGCACCACCGAAGCCAGCGTGAGCTTCGTCGATGGATCGGACTTCATGATGATCTCACCGTTGCGCAGATCCAACTGGTCGGGGGTTACCTGAATTTCCTGATTCTGTTGCTTGGCGTCGTCGATAAACTTAGCCGCGGCGTGCTGCAAGACCTGCCGCCTGGCGTCCATCGCCGCCTCGTAGATGCCTCGCCCGCCGGTATTGGTTTGACGGCTTCCCGAGGTGCTGCCGGTGTCGGTGGTGTTGTCCGTATCCACGTACGTTGTAATCGATACCTGATGCAGCGGCACACCGAGTGCCTCGGCGGTGATCATCGCCATCTGAGTCCGCTGCCCCGGCCCGATCTCGGTGCTGCCAGAGACAGACTGCACGCTTCCATCCGTGTTCACGATGACTTGACCGGTGCAGGGGTTGGTGCCGCCACCATGACTGCAGGCATGAGCGGCGAGACCGATTCCGTGGAACACTCCGGGACGGACCTCGTTGGCCCGCGGTGCGTGCCATTTCTCCTTCCAGCCGATTCGCTCCGCCACGGCGTTGATGCAATCCCGAATACCCGGATTGCTAAAGGGCCTGCCACTTTCCGGATTGCCCTCCTCGTTCAGATTCTTCAGCCGGAGCTCGACCGGGTCGACTCCCAGAGCGTAAGCCGCCTTCTCCACCGTCATTTCTAGGGCGAACGTTCCGTTGGGATGACTCACGCAACGGTACGGCCCCGATTTGAAGCTGTTGGTGAAGACGTCGGTCGCCTCCAGCCGAAGATTGGGAATCTTGTAGAGGTTCTGCATGCAGAACCAGGCGCCGTTGGCCGCTCCGCCGCGCTGCGCGCCCACGTTGCCGTAGACACGGAAGTGACCGAAGTTGATCAAACCGTCCCGGTTAACGCCCAGCCTCATCTCGTTTCGAAACTGCGGGCGGTGCGTGCGCGTGACGAAGTCTTCTTCCCGCGTGTACATCGTCTTGACCGGGCGGCCGGTAATCCTCGCCAGAATCGCGGTGTGAACTTCCGCCAGATCCGTCCTAGACCGATACCCGTATCCGGAGCCCATGTACCCGTTCTGGATCACTCGAACGCGATTGACAGGAACCTTAAGCGCCTGAGCGAGTCGGGAGCGCGTTCCATGCGCATACTGGTTCGTGTAGTAGACCATCAGGCGGTCTTGCTCCCAATACATCAGCGAGTTGGTCACTTCGAGCGCCATATGTTGCTCGGTCGACTTGGTGAGCACCGCATCTACGGTGGTATCGGCACGCGCGCCATCCGGGTTGCCCCGGACTAGCGGCGGCGTCTGGTTGACGATGGTGCCGTCCTTTTCGTTGTCCCATTGCTTCAGTGTGGACGGTAGTGTCCCTTCCATCATGTCCAACGTCGCCGGCAGGACTTCGTACTCGACCTCGATCAGGTGTGCCGCCTCGTCCGCGATGTGCTCGCTCTCCGCCGCCACCATGGCGATGGGCGCTCCGACTTCGAAAACCTCCTCGTTGAACAGGAAACGGTCCGGGGGTCCGCTCCCAACGGTGACATCGCGATACGCCGCCGGAAGATTCCCCCGGTGCAGCACGGCGACCACGCCGGGCAGAGCTTCCGCCTTGCTTGTGTCGACCTTGATTACCCTGGCATGCGGATGAGGGCTACGCGCCGTCCGGGTAAAGAGCATGCCCGGCATCCGCATGTTCTCGGTGTACTTTCCTATTGCGGTCACGACGCCGAGCCCGTGCAGACGCGGAACCCGCTTGCCTACGACTTGGAAAGACTCCGATGCGTCATCGGCCGCTCCAGCCGCAGCCGCTCCTGACGACGAAGCCGCTTGCGAGG
>JAKZVH010000207.1:0-8785 GCA_047516145.1 Gammaproteobacteria bacterium | reverse complement strand
CCTTCGGGCGCGCGCTCGGCCAGGCGGCGCGGCGCGAGGTTTTCGTCGGCACGCAACGCGCCACGACCGTGGACATTCACGCCCACTGCGTCTTCCCCGAAGTCGCTGATGTCCTTCGGGACTCGGCGTTCGCCGGCACTGGTTTCTCCGGAGCGCAGACCCTCGGGCCGAATCGTCTTCAGGTCATGAACGAACGTGGAATCGACTACCAGGCGCTCAGCATCAACCGGTATTGGTGGTATGGCGCCGACCGCGATCTGGCCGCGGATATCGTGCGGGTGCACGACGAGGGTCTTGGGGCCTGGGTCAACGAGCACCCCGATCGATTCGTCGCCCTGACCTCCCCGGCTCTGCAATTCCCGGAGCTTGCCGCGGAACAGTTGGAATACGCCGTCAATGAGTTGGGCCATCGTGGGGCCTCCGTGGGCGGATCCTGCAACGGCGAGAACCTCTCGGATCCGCGCTTCGACCCCTTCTGGGCAAAGGCGGAGGAACTGGGCGCGCCGATATTCATGCATCCGGGCAACGCCTCGAACCTGATTCGCGATGGCGCTCTGGATGGCCGTGGCGATCTCGGGAATATCATCGGCAACCCCCTTGAGACCGCCCATTTTCTGACCCGACTGATGTTCGACGGGACACTTGACAAGTTCCCCGGACTGAAGGTGGTCGGGGCGCACGGTGGCGGCTACCTGCCCTCCTATCTGGGGCGGACCGAAGTGGCCTGCGAGGTACGCGGCAGCGCCGATTGCCTGAGCACCCGACAGCCGAGCGACTATCTGCGCGATCAGATCCTCGTCGACAGCATGGTGTTCTCCCACGAGGGCTTGCGCCACCTGGTCGCCGAACTCGGCGCTAGTCAAGTCGTCTACGGTACCGACGTGCCGTTCAACTGGCCAGAAACCCTGGATCTCATCCTGGAGGCGTCCTATTTGAGCGACGCAGAGAAGATTGCCATCGTCGGTGGCAACCTGATGGAGTTGCTGCGTATCGAAGGGTAACCTTGGGCAAATCAAGCATCGTCCTGCGGGAGACATCCAACGATTTTAACTGCGACTGAACTTTAATAAACATATATAAGTATCTGATATATAAAAAATGCCTCGATTGGCCCTGAACCAAAGGAGAATCAGCATGCGAACTGAAAGTGAGTCACGACAATTTGGTTTGACGGTCTTGCCGGTCGCGGCCCTGTGTGTCGTTACCGCCTGCGGACAAGGCGTGGAGATCGATGCCGATGACATTGGCGGTATCGTCACCAGCGACACGGGCCCCGAGGCCGGTGTTTGGGTCATTGCCGAGTCGGATGACTTCCAGACACGCTACGCCAAGATCGTCGTCACCGATGACGACGGCCGCTACGTGGTGCCCGACCTTCCGGACGCCGACTACCAGGTCTGGGTGCGTGGTTACGGCCTGGCGGATTCGGAGAAAGTGGCCGCGCGTCCCGGGGATTCGCTGGACCTGACCGCCCGGATGGCGGCCGATGCCGCGGAAGCTGCCAAGGTGTATCCGGCCGCCGCCTGGTACGCCATGATGCATCTGCCGGACGAGAGCGAAGTGGCCCACCTGCCCGGTGGCTTGAACGAGTATCTCGGCACCATGAAAAACCAGTCCTGCGTGGGCTGTCATCAGTTGGGGCAACTATCCACGCGAACGATTCCCGAGGAGTTTCAACACATTGAATCCTCAGAACAACGCTGGATACGGCGGGTTCAGTCCGGGCAGGCCGCGACAAATATGATCGAGCCGCTGGCGTCCCGGCTCGCTGGCGTGCCCTTCAAGTATCTGGCGGACTGGACCGACCGCATCGCTGCCGGCGAAACGCCCACATTCATTCCCGAACGGCCCCAGGGCGTCGAGCGCAACGTGGTCGCGACGGTGCGGGACTGGGCGGACCCCAAATCCTACCTCCACGATTTATCCACCACGGATCGGCGGGACCCCACTGTGAACGCCTACGGCAAGATCTACGGAGCGCCGGAACTGAGTACCGACAATTTCCCGATCCTCGACCCCATGGCCAACACCGACACCACCTTCCGGGCGCAGGTGCTGGATCCCAATACTCCGACCACGAACAGCGCTCCCATCGGACAACCGTCGCCGTATTGGGGCGAGGAGCGCATCTGGGACAGTCAGGCGAACGCCCATAATCCCATGCTCGACCAGAACGGGCGCGTGTGGTACACGGCTCGCGTTCGCGGTCCGGAAAACCCGGACTTCTGCCGCGAGGGTTCGGATCATCCGTCAGCGAAGCTCTTCCCCACCTCGCGAACGAACCGCCATCTGGCCCTATACGATCCCGAAACCGAAGAGTACACCGGTATCGACACGTGCTTCGGTACGCATCACCTGCAGTTTGCCTATGACGAGGACAATACGCTCTGGACCAGCGGTGGCGGCGACGTGGTGGGCTGGTTGAACACCAATTTGTTCGAAGAAACCGGGGATTATGTCGTCTCCCAGGGCTGGGCGCCGGCGATCCTCGATACAAATGGGAACGGCCGTCAGGACGAGTGGGTGGAACCGGGCGAACCGATGGATCCAGAACTGGATATGCGCGTGCCGGCGCGGTTCTACGCGGTGATGCCCAACCCGGCGGACGGATCGGTGTGGGGGTCCTGGAGCTTTTCCTTCCCAGGCGCCGTGGTGCGGCTGGAACCGGGTGACAATCCGCCATCCACGTCCCTCGCGGAGCTTTACAAGGTCCCCCTGCCGGGATTCTCGTCCCGCGGTGCGGATATCGACCGCAACGGCGTGATATGGGTATCGCTGGGCAGCGGCCACCTGGGCGAATTCGATCGCAGCAAGTGCCAGGGCCCGTTGAACGGCCCCACGGCCACCGGCGACCACTGCCCCGAAGGCTGGTCGTTCCACCGGTTCCCCGGCCCCGGCTTCCCGGAACTGCCCGAATTCAGCGTTGAGTCCAGTTATTACACCTGGGTCGATCACCACAATTCGTCAGGGCTCGGAGACAACACCCCCATCGCCACCGCAAACCTCTACGACGGCGTCCATGCCTTTGTCGACGAGGAATTCGTCACCATGCGAATCCCCTATCCGATGGGCTTCTACAGCAAGGGCTTCGAAGGCCGCATCGACGATCCGGATGCAGGCTGGAAAGGCCGTGGGTTGTGGGTCCCCAGCGGCGATCGCACGCCCTGGCTGATGGAGGGCGGCAAGGGCAACCGGCCGCTGGTCGTGCACTTCCAGGTGCGCCCGGACCCGTTGGCGAAGTAGCGAAGCTGCGCGTCGTCGTGCCGAGCGGTAACTCGGCACGACGACATCGCGGCGCCTTGACACACCATCGGATCATCCAATGGGCTATGCCGGCTAGTGGCTGATCCCGTCCCGGAGCGCCTCGGAACAATAGGCATTCAGGCTCTTGCCTTGGAGTGCACATGAAATCCGTTTTCTTCGCGCTGCTGGCGTTGATCCGGTTTTCCGGCGTTCAGGCTGAAGACGTCACCGTGGCGGTAGCCGCGAACTTTGCCTGGCCGATGGCCGAGCTGGAGACAGTCTTCGAGGCGAGTGGGCAACATCAGGTGACGGTTGTCGGTGGATCTACCGGTCAACTGTACGCGCAGATTGTCAACGGTGCGCCGTACGATGTGTTTCTGGCAGCCGACCGGGCACGGCCCGAGCAACTCGCTCAAGTGGGCCTCGGCGACGCTCCATTCACGTATGCGCTCGGCCGGCTGGCACTCTGGACCAAGGACCCGGAGTTGACCCGGAACCTGACGCTTGACGTGCTTGCAAACGGTGGGTTTCGCCGCCTTGCCCTCGCCAATCCACGGCTTGCACCCTATGGGGTGGCCGCCAGGGAAGCGCTTGAATTCATGGGGTTGTGGGCATCGGCACAGTCGAAGATCGTGCTTGGCGAAAACATCGGCCAGACATTCGCCATGGTGGAGACGCGTAACGCGGAGTTGGGTTTGGTCGCTCTCTCCGCCGTCACGGCCTACGCGGGCACGGCTGCCCATATCGCCATCCCACCCGAGTACCATGCTCCAATCAACCAGGATGCGATCCTGTTGACCCGGGGACGCGACAACCCGGCCGCGCAGGCGTTCGTGAGTTTCCTGCGGGAGGCCGCCGCTCGGCGGATCATCGCCGAGGCGGGCTACGAATTGCCGTAACCCGGGTCAGCCGCTGCGGGTCGCGCCTCTGGCGTGAGTCAGTTCGCTGACGTCACAGACAACAGTGCGCCGTCCCTTGACGGATCGTAGTCCGGGTTCGGCATGGGTAACTTCGTGCCCACGCTCTCCAGGTAGCCCTTCAACTCGTCGTGCATCGACTCGGCGAGTTCCGGGCGGAAGCGCGACAAATCGTTGGTTTCGCTGAGGTCTCCCTCGAGATCGAACAGATAGGTGCGCTGCGAGTCCAACTCCCAGATCAGCTTGTAGTTGCCGCGCCGGATAGCGGTCTGCGGCGCCACGTGCTTGTTGTTGCGATAGGCGCCGTAGTACCAGACGAGCGCCTCCGCGCCCCGCTCGACCGCGCCGGTTCCGCCGTTGCCCAGCACGGAATTAAGGCTGCCGCCGTCGATATTCTCGGGTAGCGGCACCGAGGCGCCCACCCATTCGGCGATTGTGGGAAAGAAATCGTAGCCGATCGCGGGCACATGGCTCTCGGTTCCCGCCACGATGCCGGGGCCGCGGATGAACAGAGGCACCCGAATCCCGCCCTCCCAGACATGGGTCTTGCCCTTGGCAAGTGGAATGTTGTTGGTGACGCCGTTAAAGATTTCACCGCCGTTGTCCGACGTAAATATCACGTAGGTGTCTTCGGCAATGCCCAGTCGATCGATCCTGCCGAGGATCCGGCCCACGGCTTCATCCAACTCCGCGGTCATCGAGGCATAGGCGGTATGCGTGTGCCGCTGACTGTCGTACTGCCGGAAACGGTCGATGGTCTCGGGCATCGCGAGCACCGGAGTGTGCACGGCATAGTAGGAAAACTGCACAAGAAACGGTTGCTCGGCTTCGACCTGTTCCTCAATGAATGCGATCCCGTCGTCGGTCACCTCCGCGGTGCGCTTGGGGTCGGGCGGACCCACTAAACCCGGAATGTTTGTGGTGATCCCGTTATGGGCGTCGTAACCGTGCCGGTCCGGCGACTCGCCACCCATGTGCCACTTGCCGAAATGCCCGGTCGCATAGTTCGAATCGTGCTGCTTCAGGAATTCCGCGATGGTGACCTCCTCGTCAGCCAGGTCGCTGACCGGCAGCGGCACGATCAGGGGTTTGTTGACGTACATGTTGTCGTAGAAGATCTGAATTCCCGCTCGCCCCTGCTCGTCGGGAACGACATCGATGATGTCCGTGGCGCCCAGCCTGGCGGCGGTCTTCCCGGTCTGGATGCTCATGCGCGTGGGCGAGCAATTGGGTGCCGGAGAATATGCGTTCGAGAACCGCATGCCCTCGGCGGCGAGGCGCTCGAGATTGGGCGTGAGGTACAGATCGCTCGACGACTCGGCAACCCGGCTGTCCATCTGCACCGACGAGCCGGTCCATCCCTGGTCGTCGGAGAGAATGAATACGATGTTCTGGGCCGACGTGGCACCGGAAAGCAGAACCATGGCGGCGAGCAGGCCAGGACTCGCCGACTTGCGTACACGAAGTTTCATGAAGCGATCTCTCGGATTAGGGATTTTCAAATGGAACTTCCGGGATGACGTAGTCCGGCTGGCTGTAGTCGACGTGTTGATCCATGTTCGCCACGGGCATCAACCACGCCGACTGGGTGTTGCCGATCAGCGTCTCCGTTTCGATGCGATCGCGTCCCCCGTCGCTAGGGGGAAAGTGACCCAATATAGCTCAACTCACCCACGTCCCCGACGCGTACTACCAGAATCTCTCCCTCCTGCGCCGGAACCCCGAGCAGCCGCGAGATATTGACCTGGTGGGTGACGAGGATCACCGGCTCGCTGAGATCCTGCTCGTGGATCCAGTCTCGCAATTCCTCGGTCATCTGCCCGCTGCGGCCCGGGTAGTTGATGAGCGAGTTCAGGGCCGGAAGCTCTTCCACGTCCCCGAGCGCCAGTAATTGTGCAGTGTCCAGGCAACGGCACCACTGGCTGGAAACGATACGCGCGACGCCTATGCCAGCCTCCCTGAGCCGCTCGCCGATCGCAACCGCCTGCGCCCGGCCGCCCGCCGAGAGATTGCGCTGGGTGGAACAATCATCGAGGCGAAAGTTGGGCGGGTCGTCCGACCCTGGCGCGGTGGAGTGGCGCATCAATGCGACATGCCCGCCAGCCTGGATCGTGGCCAGGAGTTCCTGGTCCTGGGCGAACGCCGACATCGACATCGACAACACGCCGATGAGGACACCCAGGCGGACTACCCATTTGGCCCTCATGTCTCAGCGACCTCCACCAGCGACTGCCAAACCCTGCACGTTCGCTAGAGCCCGGCCAGGTCAAGCAACTCGCGGCTGTACCGGGTCTGGGCCTCGACGTAGATCGGCTGGACCGCTTCGATAAATACGTCGACTTCCTCCGGCGTGAGTTCGAGGATTTCCCCACCTGCTTCCCGTATCGCCGCCGCCGCATCGGCCTCCTCGCCGTCCTTCAGGCTGCGCTGGAACGCTACCGCATCGGCCACTGCCGAACGCAGTTCCATCTGCACTTCCTCGGGCCAGGCGTCGAATGTAGGCCGGTGCACGAAGATGGGACGCGAGATATAGAAATGATTGCTGGCGGTGTGGTACTCGTGGAAGTTGTGAACTCCGTAGGTGACGGTGTTCGCGAACGGATTTTCCTGGGCGTCCAGGGTGCCCGCCGTGATTCGTTCGATGGCCTCCGAGAGATCCATGATCTGCGGGTCGGCGCCGAGCAACTCGAAGGTACGGTGATGCACCTGGCTGGGCAGCACGCGCATGACCAGACCTTGAAGGTCCTGCGGCGTGCGCACAGGCCGGACCCGGTTGGACATGTGGCGCAAGCCGTTCTCGAAGTAGCCGAGTATCCGGTAGTCTGTCCGGGCCTCGATCGCAGCGGTGAGCCGGCGCCCCAATTCCCCGTCCATGGCGGCACGGGCGCTTGGGGTGTCCCGGAACAGGAACGGCAAATCCACCAGGCCAAGCTCGGGGACCCGGTCCGTCAGGTAACTGCTGGACTGGTAACCCAGGGTAAGAATGCCCTCCTCCACCAGCCAGAGGATGTCCAGGCCCCGGTAACCCAGATCGAGAATGTTGTAGACGTAACGGACCTCCACCTCGTCCCCGAACCGGGACTCGAGCCGATCGCCCATGCGCTTGAGCGCCAGACTGAAACTCGTGGTGGCCGGACCGTAACCGGACATGATGATGCGAATGGGCCGGCTCGCCGGATCCGCTCGTTGCGCCCGGGCGCCGCACGCGAGCAAGCCACCGGCCGCGGCACTGGCTCCGAGGGCTGCTGAGGTCTTCAAAAAACGCCGTCTCGACATAAAATTCACTCCATTGCGCTCGATCGACGCCAGCGCGGAACTCCATCTTGCCGTTCAATCCACAGCCACGCAAGGTGGCGGGACGATCGTTCGGCTGGTTACCATATCAGCCATGAACCGCCTCGCTTGCATCGTATTGGGTTTGTCTTGGGCGACGCTACCGGCATGCGCCCAGTCCGATTTCGAAAACGAGCGGGCGGTGATGGTCCAACAGGTCATTCGTTACGCCGAGTTGACCAGCGAAGAAACCGGACGCCCCGATTTCGCCGCTCCTGTCATTGATGCCCTACGCACGGTACCCCGTCACGAATTCGTCCCCGAGCAATTCCGGGGCGCCGCCGCCTACCGCAACAGCCCACTGCCCATCGGCAGTGGCCAAACGATCTCGCAACCCTACATCGTCGCCCTGATGACGGACCTGGCGGACGTTGGACCGGACTCTATCGTGCTTGAGATCGGCACGGGCTCCGGTTACCAGGCAGCGGTTCTGGCCGAATTCGTGGATCACGTCTACACGATCGAGATCATCGAGTCGCTGGGCCGGCGCGCCGTGGAGACATTGGACCGGCTCGGCTATACCAACGTGAGTGTGCGAATCGGCGACGGCTACCAGGGCTGGCCGGAGCACGCTCCCTTTGATGCCATCCTGGTGACCGCGGCGCCCGATGAGGTTCCCGAACCGCTCGTGCAACAACTGCGAACCGGCGGCCGGTTGGTTATCCCGGTCGGACCCCGGGGGCAGATTCAATCGCTTCAGGTGCTGGAGAAGACCGCGCCGGACGAGACGCGTGTCACGGATGTTCTGCCTGTCCGCTTCGTGCCGTTCCTGCGTGACGATCAGGATTGACTTGGGAACACTGCCGTCTTCAACCAGGCATCAACGGTCTTCCATCGATCAACATCGGTATTTCACTATTGAATGGCGTTGATACCCTCAAATGCACAGGCCTCATCCAAGTGGCCTCCAGGTGCACCTGCGACGCCCAATACGCCCGCGCGTGCGCCGTCCTTGACAATCATCACCGCGCCGCCGACCAGCAGCATGCCGGGTATATTGGAGAGTTGCGGATTGGCGTTTCCGGAACCAAGGATGCTGTCGGCCAGTCCGCTCGAGGTATCCGTATCGCGAATCGGCCCAAGATTGGCGAGCGTATAGGCCTTCATCCGGGCACTGTCGATCGCATAGGAAGTACTGCCGTCTCCGCGAACGAAGACCTGTATGTTCCCCTCGGTGTTCAATACGATTGCGACCACTCGATGTCCGTCGGCTTCGCATGCAGCCACTGCTGTAGTCGCGGCTTCAAGTGCGTCGGCCATCGAAAGATCGGTCGTTTCGATAGGCACTGTGC
>JAKZVH010000206.1:0-2809 GCA_047516145.1 Gammaproteobacteria bacterium | reverse complement strand
GAATCCGAGTGGGTCACCGGCTCCGTGCTCTACGCCGACGGTGGCTACGTCACCGGTGCCGCGACCGATGCCGAACACCGCCACAAGGAGAGCCCGTACCGGGGACCCTGATCGCCCGCACGGCCAGAACCGTCCCTAAAGCTGATCGGCGTCCCACGTGACCAGCAACGAGTGGCACATCGACCCGAACCGATAAGCAAAAAGTGCGGCCTATTCGGCCGGCTCCATCTCCTCCATGGGAGCTTCGATTCCGGCCGCCTCGCGCGCGGTCATTTTGCCCGCTTTGGACTTGTATCCTGGCTGCTTGTAGGGCGGCTCATGCACTTCGAGATCCTGGGCGATGTATATCACCAGGCACAGGTTATCCACGCCTTCCTTGGCGCCGTGGCCGATATTTCGGTGGGCGATCCCTTTCTGGAACCAGATGAACTGCCCGGCTGTTTGTGTGACGGTGTTGACCTCGGTCTCCACGGTCCGGCCGCCGATATGGGCGAACTGCAGTTCGCCGTGCGTAAGGCTGCGGTGCCAGAACTCCTGCTCAGTGCTGAGGTTGCTGACTTCCATCAGGAATAAGCCGTCGGGACTGGAGAAGATCACTGGCGGCGGCCCATCGGGACCAACTCGGTAATCGCGCAAGTATTCCGCGGCGTCCACCACAATCGCCCCGACGTCGCCCACCCCCATCTCCGCAGGGCTGCTCGGCCGTTGCACGACTATTTCCTTGCCGCCAGGAAAGGAGATGATCTCCGGGAAGCTTCTCGAATCCTTGGTCTTCAATTTCATCGGGTCCGGGCGTTTTTGCCCGGTGTCTTTTGACTTCGCCATTGTTTCTCTCCCCAACCTGGTTGGTCGCTTGACCCTGCTCTCACATGGACGACACACCGTTGAGCATGGACATCAAACATATTCCGAATTCGGTATGAATGAAACACGCCATTCACGGTCGACGTGAGGTTCCGAAATTCACGAGAATGCGGTCGCCGGACGATTGCAATCGCCGACGTAGGTTATTCACTTCGGTCCAAATAGCAGAACCGACACAGTCGGCCTTCGTCACCCCACCATGTGGCGGCGACCGACAAAGATCCAGTAAATCATGATCAGCGGCGTCATGACGGCCAGCATCACGATTGTCACCGCCGCCGCGGGCCCCATGCCGCCTCCGGTCCAGAGCGCCCACACCACCACCGGAAGCGTCACGTTCTCCGGATCGTACAGCACCGCCGCCACGGTGAGTTCGCGATATGTCACCAGCGCGCGCCATAGCCAGATCCCGACAATCGCCGGCAGCACCAACGGGACGAACACGCGCCGCAGCACGGCGACCACGGAAAGGCCGCTCACGTACCCGACTTCCTCGAGTTCCTGGTGGATCTGCATCAAGGTGTTGTTGAGCACTCGGCTGATGAAGGTGATGCTTTCGATGATGTAGACGATCGCGATCAGCCACACCGTCCCGTAGAGCGGGATGGTATTGCCGAGAATGAACAAGGCGGCGATCAGCGCGGCGACGCCGAAGATGATCGCCGGCATGGCGTGCGGCAGAAAGACCAGGAATTCGTATGCGTAGCGCAATCGACTCCCGGACCGCACGATGACCCATGCGACCGGGATCGCCAGAAAGATAGTCACCGTGGGTACCAACAGCATCAGGATGACGGTGTTCTTGGCGCCGCGGAGCAGTTGATCCCAGTCGAGATCGCGGAACTGCTCGAACGAGATAAACTCGAGCGCGCGCACCGATGGTGGCTGCAGGAACGGCATCAGCGACGCCCAGCCAACCAGCAGCAACGGCAGGCCGATGGCGAGGAGCAGAAATACGCCGCAATAGATCCAGGCCGCGCGGTTGCCCCACGATCCCAGGTCGAACGGTTCCACCTTGTAGGCCTTGCCGGCGACGATCTGGTAGCGTTCCGAGGACCGCAGGAACCGGCTGTACCACAGCGTCATGACCATTGCGCCGATGAACATCAACAACCCCACGGCGGCGGGAATACCGTACTCGGGAATATCGTCGGGAACCAACGCCTTGACGTAAATCAGAGTCGAGAACGTATACAGCCGGCTGGACAGCCCGATGATCGCGGGGATGTCGAACGCCGCCACGCCGATGACGAAGATGTAGATCGCCGCCGCGGCGATGGCCGGAAACACCAGCGGCAATGTGACCCGGCGCAGTGTCGTGAAGGTGCCCATGCCGTGCACCGCGGCCGCCTCCTCCAGCGCGGGGTTCATCGCCCTGAAGGCGGCCGCACACATGATGAATGCGAGCGGCGCCAGCGACAGCCCCTGAACGAATCCCATCCCGGTCACCGTGGTCACGCTGACAACTGCGCTCGGCCCAAACAACTGCTGCAGCCAGAAATTAAAAAATCCGATGCGCGGATGCAGCAGCAGGATCCAACCCATGGCAACGAAGAAGCTGGGGATGATTAGGCCGAGCACCATCATGCCGTAGAGGAAAGGCTTGAAGCACATCGTTGTCCGCTCGACTAGCCAGGCGATCGGTACGCCGAATAGCAGCGACACCAGCGTCGTCACGATCGCAAAGCCGCCGGTGTTTAGTAGCGCGGTGTAGGTGAACGGGTCGGCGTAGACAGCGACGTAATGATTGAATGTGTAGGCTGTGCCAGCGCCAGGAATGCCCTCGATGACGCTGGTCCAGAAGGTGATCAAGACGAGGAAGATGACCAGCATTGGGATGATGCCGGCAACGATGAACAGGCCCGCCCGTTCGCTCCGAGCGATCCGCGTCCGCCAGGTGATCGAGCGGCGAGAAATTTTTTCGGGCGCCAATGTGGCCATAATC
>JAKZVH010000205.1:0-3066 GCA_047516145.1 Gammaproteobacteria bacterium | reverse complement strand
CCGCTCTAGAACGCTGTACAGATAACACGGGGAAGCAAGAACATATGGAGAATTCGCTACGAGTTTACTGCATTGCAATGTGCGCGATGGCCGCGACTGCCTACGCATCCGGTGCATTCGCGCATCACGGCACGGCGGGCCGCTACGAGTCCGAGCTTTCTGAAATCTCCGGGACGGTGGTCAGCCTGATGTTCATCAATCCTCACGCGCTGCTGGCCGTTGAAGTAGAAGACGAGGAAGGCAACCCCGTTCGGTGGATGGCCGAGTTCAACAATCCGCCGCTGATGGCGCAGGAAGGCTGGCACAAGGACATCCTCAAGCCCGGTGACAAGGTGACGGTCGTCGGGCTGCGCCTGAGGAATGGCGCACCGGGTATCCGACTATCCCGTGGAGCGAATGGAGCCAGGGTCATCATGACGGAAACCGGCGAGGTGATCTTTAGTGAGGAACCACCGAACTGATATGACTACGAAAACACTCTCTCTGCTGTTGGCGTTGGGGTTTGCTCTTACCGCGGCCTGTACCGGGCCCGCAGATGAGGCCGCGCCGCCCGCGATAAACGACTCGGCCGGTGCGGAATCCGGGCAAGACACCGCCCCAGGTGCCGAGCCAGGCACGCAGATGGCCCAGGTCGCCTATATCAAGGCGTCGAATACGGGGTTCGGCGACAATTTCGGCGCCGGCAGCTCGGCGATCGGCGACAGCGCGGTCTCAGTTAGTGCCGACGGTATGACGCTCGCCGTGGGCGCACCATTCGAGAGCAGCGGGTCCGCCGGCATCGACGGCGACCAGTCCGACGACTCGGTCTATGGCGCGGGTGCTGTATACGTTTTCGTTCCCCAGGGCAACACGTGGGTTCAGCAGGCCTATTTGAAGGCCTCCAATCCGGGGATCACCGACAATTTCGGGTTCGCCACGGCGCTGAGCGCCGATGGCAATACGCTGGCCGTATCGGCGCACTTCGAGGCCAGCGGCGATACCGGGGTCAACGCGGACCAGAACGACGACACGATCCCGCAGGCCGGCGCAGTCTATGTCATTACGCGCAGCGGCACGACATGGACTCAGCAATCCTATATCAAGGCATCGAATACCGGTCATATCGGCCAGCCCCTGGAACCAACCGACCAGCCGGAACTGGCTACTGAACGGTTCGCAGCGATCGAAGGGGGTGAGTACAGCTACGCGGATTCCTACGGCGAGGCCTTCGACGACGGGGATCAATTCGGCGCGGCGATCGCGTTGAGCGATGACGGAAATACACTGATTGTGACCGCGACGGCCGAAGACAGCGGCACGCCGGGCGTGAACAGCGATCAGGACGACAATTCCAAGCGATCCGCCGGGGCCGCGTACGTATTCGAGCGCGAAGGAGACACGTGGACCCAGACAGCCTACATCAAGCCATCGAACCCCGAGGTGGACGCACTGTTCGGTTATTCGGTGGCACTTTCGGCGGACAGCCGACGAATCGCCGTAGGCGGCTACGATGAAGACGGCTCAGTGGCTTCGACCAATGAGTTCCAGGACGGACTGGTCCGAGGGACGGGTGCCGTGTACGTTTTCGATTTCGATGGCGACACTTGGCACCAGGTCGGGTATCTCAAGGCTTCCAATGCCGAGCGGGGCGATTCCCTCGGGGTCGCGGTAGTCATCAGCGACGATGGCAAGACGGTGATCGCCACCGCCCAGGACGAGGACGGGCTCTCCACCGGGATCAACAACATCCCCGGTCCCGATTACCAGGATGACATTCGCCCGACAACCGGGGCGGTTTACGTCTTTGTCGAGCAAGACGGCGCCTGGTCCCAGCAGGCCTACATAAAGGCATCCAATACGGGCTCGGGCGATGTTTTCGGCTCCCGGCTTGCCCTGAGCGGCGACGGCAACGTGCTCGCGGTGGGCGCGCAACTGGAGGACAGCGGGTCCCAGGGAATCAACGGGTTCCAGGACGACGACTCGGCGCTGGAGGCCGGCGCGGTATACCTGTTCACCAGAAGCGGCGCTACCTGGGCGCAGGAGGCCTATATCAAGGGGTCGAATACGGAAATTTTCGATGAGTTCGGCAGTTCGGTCAGCATCAGCGCAGACGGTTCCCTGCTGGCAGTGGGCGCGTTCTACGAAGACAGTGCCGCCACTGGAGCGGAAGGGGATCAGACCGACAATTCGATGCTTGAGGCCGGGGCCGTCTACCTGTTCAAACGATAAGAAAATGGCCATAAGTGAGGAGAACGTCGAGATGCCACCTGCCGTAGTGGGCCGTCGCGTACTCCGCCACGGAAAACGCCGCCTCCGAAGAGGCGGCGTCCGCAGTGATGCTATTCCCCGTAACCGCTGTAACCCAGGGCGTTATGGCGTATCCGGCGTCGCGCTCACCCCCCGAAACGCATGGTGAACTCGGCGCCCCACTGGGCCGGCGCCTGGTACAAGGTCTTGTACGAACCCGAGCGACCGCCGCCGCAGCGGTAGAGGATTCGCTCGTCCGTGATGTTGTAGCCGTAGAGCGAAGCCTGCCAATTGGCGATCTCGGGCTCATACGTGGCGCGCAACCGCCACTTGGCATAGCTCTCCTGGTGGCAATTGGTTGATCGCTGGCCGACGTCCAGACCACTGCGCCACTCGAACCCTTCCTGCATGTACATACCGAGCTGCGGCGTCAAGTTCGCGCCGTTACCCAGCCGGAAGGCATGCTCGACGGTGGCCGTGACGGTCCAGTCGGGCGTCCGATTGGCGATGGAGGAGTCCGACACGTCCACCAGGGGGCCGGTGGGATTGTCCAGGTCCGTAACCTTGAAATCGCTGTACTCGGAGTTCAGCAGGCCCATGTCCAGGGAGACGAAGCCACCGTCCCACGGGCTCGCCCGCATCTCGAACTCGATGCCGCTAATGGCAACATCCGCGGCGTTCTGCGTGAACTCGAGTCCCTCGACGTCGCCGAAACGACCGTCGGTGTTGTCAACGCTAATGGCCTCCTGCTTGTCCGTGTAGTCCATGGTAAAGACGGCGGCAGCCAACTGCAGCCGGCTGTCGAACAGCGTTCCCTTGAATCCGACCTCATAGTTGGTC
>JAKZVH010000204.1:0-3028 GCA_047516145.1 Gammaproteobacteria bacterium | reverse complement strand
GGTCGCGACATCGGTGTTCGCCGCCTGGGTCTATGTGCACCTCCTGTACCTGGATTGGGCCGGCGGGGCGGACTCCGGGGAAGGCATCGAAGCGGAAGGGTCGGTGCGCTGATGGGGCCCGAAGTCATCTTCTACTCCCTGGCCCTACTGCTGGTCCTGATCCTGGCGAGCGTGCAGATCGGCATCGCGCTCGGCGTGGCCAGCGTCATCGGCGTCTACCTGGCCTACGGCGACGTGCAGATTGCGCTCTCCATACTCGGTTCCACGGCCTACGACGCCATCCGCAGCCACGCACTGGCGGTGATTCCGCTCTTCATGCTCATGGGCGAGATCATCAGCCGCTCCGGTGCGGCGGCCGATCTCTACCGGCTGTGCGACCGGGCGATGGGGCGATTGCCCGGTCGCCTGGCCGCGGCCACCGTGGTCGGCAATGCCGCCTTCGCCGCGGTCTCGGGCGTGGCCATCGCCTCGGCGGCCACGTTCAGCCGCATCGCCTATCCCGAAATGCGCCGCAGCGGTTACGGCAAGTCCTATGCCCTGGGGGTCATCGCCGGCAGCGGCTCGCTGGGCATGCTGATTCCCCCGAGCGTGCTCCTTATCGTCTGGGCCATTCTCACGGAGGGATCGGTGGGCGCGCTGTTTGTCGCCGGCGTCATTCCCGGTCTGTTGCTGGGTCTCGCGTTCGTGATCTACTGCACTCTGAAGGCGGTCGCCAGTCCCTCGGTGGCCCCACGTGTGGCTCCGGACGTGGCCTCCGACGTGGCCTCCGACGTGGCTTCCGACATGGCTCCGGCCATGGCTCCGGCCGTGGCCTCCGAGGTGGCTCCCGATGACGACCGTGCCGCAAGCAGACGACCCGCCGAGCGCCCTTCGGCTGGGCTGAAACATCAACTCATCAGCGCGGGCGGCATCCTCGGGTTGGTCGTCCTGGTCCTGGGTGGCATCTGGTCGGGCGTGTTCACGCCCACGGAGGCGGCGGGATTCGGTGCGCTGGGCAGCATCGTACTCGGGTACGCGCGCGGCATGCGGCGCAAGGCCTTTATGGAAGCGATCTACAACGCAGGGCGCTTCACGGCTCCAATCATGTTTCTGCTCATCGCCGGCTCCATGTACGCCAAGCTGCTGGCGGTGAGCGGGGGCATCGATCTCGTCCAGGATCTGGTGTCGGGCGCCGGGCTGTCGCCGCTCGGGCTGATCGTCCTCATGACAGTCATCTGGCTGCTGCTCGGGGCGCTGATCGACTCCATCTCGGACATCTTGTTGACCGTTCCCGTGTTCGTCCCGATCGCCCTGGCCGCCGGCTTCGATCCCATCGCGTTTGCCATCTACGGCATCATCGTCATTGAGGCCGGCCTGCTGACACCGCCCATGGGGCTCCTGATATTTACGGTCAAGTCCTCGGTCGCCGACCCGTCGGTGACGCTTGGCGATATTTTCCGCGGCGCGGTGCCGTTCTGGATCCTGATGTTGGCGGTGGCGGCGTTGATACTGTTGAATCCATTGTTGGCGACCTGGTTGCCCGGGTTGATGTTCTGAGACCTGTGGCGTTCAAATGCGCACGCATCGGTCGGCGCATTCCAGCACCCGCGGGTCATGAGTCACTGCGATCACGGTGATACCGAGGCCGGCGAGATTGGTGAGCACCTGCCGTTGCAGGGCATCGTTGAGGTGCGCGGTGCCTTCGTCGAGCAACAGGATTCGGGGGCGGCGATAGATCGCGCGGGCGATCATCACCCGTTGGCGCTGCCCCCCGGACAAGGTCGATCCCATGTGGCCTACCAGGGTCAGGTACTGCATGGGCATGTGCCGGATATCGTCGTCGATACAGGCCAGTTGCGCCGCACGCTCAGCCCGTTGCGGATCCGGCCGCGCCTCACCCGCGGCGATATTCTCCAACAGCGATCCGGAGAACAGGTCGTCGTCCTGCATCACCACTCCCAACTGACGACGGTAGTGCGCGGTATCCAGCAGCCGGAGGTCGTGGCCGTCTACCCGTATTTCCCCGGCATCCGGCGTCAAAAGCTTGGCAAGCAGCTTGATCAGGGTCGATTTGCCGGCGCCGGACTCGCCGGCCACGGCCAGAAACTCTCCGGGCGCCACGTCCAACTCCAGGCCCCGAAGCACGGCACCTTCCTCATCGTTGTACGCGTAGCTCAACGACTGCACGGAGATGGCACCTTGCAGGTCGGTGCGGATGCCCTGCCGGTCCACGGGTACTTCGCGCTGCTCCAGGCCGATGTCCGCGATGCGCTCCTGGTGCAGCTTGAGCATGCGCATGTCGACGAGCGCACGAATGAGCGTATGCACGCGTCCGGAAAACATGCCGCCGTACGAATTGAAAGCGAACAGCATCCCCAGCGTGAATTCGCCGACGATCACCTGGGAAGCACCCAATAGAAGCATGACCACGCCCCCGACTCCACGGATCGTCGTTCCGGCCAGGTCCACGTGGATGCCGAACCGGCGGAGCCGCGCTTCGGCGTTGATCGAAGTGACGTAGCGTTGGCCCCAGGCGTCTTCCCGGTCCGCTTCGGCCCCCAGTAGCTTGATCGATCGATGTCGCTGAACGTTCTCGATGAAACTCGATTCTTCCAGTGCGCCGGCGGCGATGGATGCGTGGGTCAGGTGCTTGAGCGGAGCGTAAGTGGCCAGATTGAGCCCGGAAAAAAATGCAAGGAACGCGCACAGCGCCAAGGTCATTTGCCACGAGTACAGCAGCAGGACCGCGAACGCACCGGCGGCCATAATCGTGTCCACCAGCATCGCGAACGCGCCACTCATGAGAAAGACGCGAACAGGAGCGATGGAATTGAAGCGCGACAGGATATCCCCCGGATGGCGGGCGGTGAACCAGGCATCCGGCAGGCGCAGCAGATGGTGCGCCAGACCTCCCACCATGCGGAACGCCGCCGTGTTTCCGACGTAGAGCACGAGCAGCGAACGAAAGTATTCTGTCAGCGCGGAGATCACGGCAATGGCGCCGAAGCCAACCGCCAATGCGATGACGATATTCATATCGCCCTGGCGG
>JAKZVH010000203.1:0-5119 GCA_047516145.1 Gammaproteobacteria bacterium | reverse complement strand
CCAGCAGCCCACGATTTTCTGCGCCGAGGAGGGGGACGAAGAGGGCGCCGACGAGGAAATCAGCTGCTTACCTGGCCGATCCGCCATCTGCCGACGTGCAGGCGGTGATCGAGGCCATCGAGGACGGGCGCGCCGAGGGTGTGCTGGCTGCAACCGAGCGCCTCGCCGACTTCTCCGCTTCCGGCGATAGGTAAGCAACCCTAGCGCTCCTGGAGCGCCTGGAGCGGTGACCCGCCTGCCGCCCACGATGATGCGGCTCGTCGACGCGGCCCGTGAGGTGCTGGCCGCGAGCGCGACCCCAGCCTACCCGCCGGTGGTGACGCCGTAGCGGAGCTTGGCGACGGCGCCGCGTGCTGCCAACTGGTGCCGTGCGTAGTGGGCGGGCATGGTGGGAGACTGCCGACCGGCGCCGCCTGGCGCGCATTTCAAGAATTATAGAGGTCCTTCACGCGCGCGGGACGCCGACAGTAAGGAGCCGTACAGGCAGTTTGTACAGGGGTCCTTCACGGGCGCGCGGGACGCCGCCCTGATCAATCCCCGCGAGCGCCGAACCGACTACGCCCTCGGCGGTCACAGGTACTTGGCGACGGCGCCTTGTTCGGCGGCTACGCCGACGGCGTGGTGGGCGACCATGCGGCTTGAGCGCCACCCGCCGATGCGCAAGCTATGGCCGCACCTGCCGGTCGCGGCGGGGGCTTGACGGGAATCGTTGAGTTATCACATAATGCTTTCCCGTGGCTATATGGCCGCACCTGCCGGTCGCGGCGGGGGCTTGACGGGAATCGTTGAGTTATCACATACGGCAGGGAGCCCGATACGCTCACTAAAGGAGATGGAAGATGAAAGCTTTTCCAGGAAAAATAGTCGTTACGCTGCTCGTTTTGCTTCTAGCGGCGCCCCTCGGTTTTGGGGAATTTAAGGAGGCGCCGATGCTCGCGCGCCTGGTCGCGGCGGGTGAGCTTCCACCGGTTGCCGAGCGGCTTCCGGACAGTCCCTTCGTTGTTGGTCCCGGCGTGTTGAATGGAACGCAGTGGGTGGATTGGACTCCAGGCAACTACTCCGATGGGAGGAAAGTCAGGAGTGTCGAAGATTCGCTTCACCAGAAGATTCCGGGTGCCGGACACATCAACATCCTGTGGTCCCCTGACAACACAACGGCGGACCCGGTCGGGACCATAGTTGAAAGCTTCAATTTTTCCGATGATTACACAGTGTTCGATTTCACCATCCGCAGGGGGTTGAAGTGGTCCAACGGCGATCTGGTCACCACTGACGATGTGAGATTCGCCTTCGAGGACCTTTACGAGTATCCAGACGCCGAGATTCGATACCCGGTGCAATTGTACTCCCTGGGCAACCCACGGTTCCCAGTGGCCGAGTTGACGGTCCAAGATCGGCACTCATTCACGCTTACCTTTGACAGGCCATACGGTTTTTTCGTCACGGAACTGATATCCTGGATCAGCACTGTAGGGGAAGGGATCTTTCAGCCCTCGGAGTTCCTGAAGCAGTACCATCCGAGGTACACGGCCGTCGCTACGCTGAACGACTTGGCGCAGGATGCCGGCCTGGCCGACTGGAAACAGCTGCTACAAGCGAAGACCGGTAACCACTGGCAGATCCTTCTCGGCAGCCCGCACATGATCGGGGTACCCTCTATCCAGCCTTACATATTTACTGAGGCAACCGATACGACGTTGTTGCTCGAGAGAAATCCCTACTCTTACATGGTTGACACGGAGGGGCAGCAGCTCCCGTACATAGACTTCGTTGAAACCACCATGGTCGAGGACGAAGGCGCGAGAACACTGAAGATCCTTGCAGGCGACGTGGACTTTATTACCAGTGACTGGGCCAAGCTGCCCGGGATGCCGACCTACGTCAGTGGTGCCGAGCGGGGCGACTACCGTGTGCAGCTCGCCGCCGGGTTCGTCGGCCCTCCCACGCTGTTCATAAACCACGACTACGATTACGAGAATCCAAACAGCCAGTGGCAGAAGCTGATGCAGGACCCCCGGGGTCGCTTCGGCAGGGCGGTGGCACTCGCCATCGACAACCACGACGTCAATGACACGGTGTTCTTCGGCCAGTACAAGATGGACGACATTATCACGGGGTCCGACTTCGACCCGGCCCAGGCAAACCGACTCCTGGATGAGATCGGGCTGGGCAACAAAGACGCCAGCGGATTCCGCACGTACCCCGACGGCTCGCCCCTTGAAATCACGATCAATGCCATCGCGATCGACCCGGCCAACATCGACGTGGCCCAGCTGTTCTCCCAGTACCTGCAGGCCGTAGGACTCAACATCGACGCGCAGGGGGTCGAGGGCGGAATCTTCAATCAGAAAGCGGCTAACAACGAGTACCAGATGACGGTCTTTTGGAATGACGTCCCGGCGTGGCCTTCCGGGATCTCCGTGGACTTCTGGCCGAGTTTTAAGGGCGCGTGGGCGCCCGAGAGCGCGAAATATATCGATTCCAATGGCGCGGAGGGACGAGAGCCCCCCGCGTACATCCAGGAATTCTTCGATATTGTCGTGGATCGCAAGGCGGTTGATCCCGGGACGCCTGAGGGCGCGGCGCAGTATGCGAGGCTTCGAGACTGGTTCGCCGACAACAATGTCATGATCTGGCCCACTGGCGATATCGTGCAGCCCATCATCGCCTCGAACGACCTTCGCAACGTCGTGAAGGACGACTATGGGATTCTCTTCGGTTGGATCCATGCAATCCCGCAATGGTATTTCGCAGAGTAGTCTCTTAGGTATTGCGCGCGTCTGATGGCTTGCTCCTTCAGACGCGCCATTTTAGTGCGTCGGCAAACCTCTTTTCCGCGGAACTCCTTTTTCCAGGCCCGCCCTCCACAGGGCGGGCCTGGAATCATTAGAGACAAGAGCCACCCTTGATGCTGAGAATAATAAGCAAGCGCCTCCTGCTCATTATTCCCCTGCTGTTCATTATCTCCATGCTGTCGTTTGTCATCATCCAACTCCCGCCGGGCGACTATGTGGAAACCTACATCATGAACCTCAGGCAAATGGGCGGCATCCCCTTCGAAGACGCATACCACCTTGCAGGCCAGCTGAGGGAGCGCTACGCGTTGGATAAGCCCCTTTTGGTGCAGTACTACATTTGGATGAGACACATCGTGACCAAGGGGGATTTCGGCAATTCCTTCACCTACGACCGTCCGGTTACCGACATGCTCTGGGAACGGGTGCCGCGGACCATGGCCATTACCCTTGCGGGTGTCCTACTTTCCTGGCTCATCGCGGTGCCAATCGGCATTTACTCCGCCGTTCACCAATACTCCTTCTCCGACTACGTTTTCACGTTCCTCGGCTTTGTGGGGCTATCGTTTCCCGCGTTCCTCTTCGCCATCGTGCTGGTGTTCATCGTCTTCCAATACACGGGATGGGCCATTACGGGCATCTTCTCTTCCGCGTTTGAGAATGCACCTTGGTCGCTCGCCAAGTTCTGGGACATGCTGAAGAACATGACTATTCCCATGATCGTGCTGTCCACGTCAGGGGCCGCGGCGCTCATCCGCATCCTGCGCGCCACCCTGCTGGATGAGTTGAAGAAGCAGTACGTCATCACCGCGCGGTCGAAGGGACTGCGGGAGATGCGGCTCCTGTTCAAGTACCCCGTTCGCGTGGCGATCAACCCCCTCATCAGCACCATCGGGTGGCTCCTGCCTGCGGCGGTCGGCGGCGAGATCGTGGTGTCCCAGGTGCTGAACCTGCCCACGACCGGCCCCATCCTTCTAACCTCGGTCCTGGACCAGGACATGTACCTGGCAGGCGGTATCCTGTTCATCCTAAGCTCCCTAACCCTCGTGGGAACGCTCATCTCCGACATCCTGCTGGTGGCGGTGGATCCGAGAATCAGGTTTGGGTAAGGCCATTAGCAAAGTACTCTCACTAATAGGCCTCTCATCGCATCCCCGCGCGACGGTCAAAGAGCCGAAAAAGGACCTCGCCTTTGCTTCGCAGGGACAGCTTGTCTGGCACAATTTTCGAAAGCACAAGGTCGCCATGGGGAGCCTGGTGGTGCTCACCCTGCTGTACATCGGGGCCATCTTTGCCGACTTCATCGCACCATACGAGAAGAACTACCGCATTCCCGATGTGCAGTTCAGCGCTCCTACGAGGGTGCGTGTATACGAGCCGGGCAAGGGTTTCTCCCGGCCGTTCGTCTTCGCGGTGACGCAGCAGTTGGATATCAAGACCTTCACCTACGAGACAGTTATCGACCGCAGCCAGAAGTGGTACCTGCGCTTCTTCGTGAAGACCGATCCCTACAAGCTCCTGGGCTTCATCCCGGTTTCCCACCGCCTCTTTGGCGTGGATACCGGCTACATCTCGCTGTTCGGTACCGACAATCTGGGCATAGACATCCTCTCCCAGACGCTATACGCCAGCCGCATTTCCCTCTCGGTAGGGCTTGTCGGTGTGGCGATCAGCTTCGTCCTCGGAGTGATCCTGGGCGGGATCTCCGGCTACTTCGGCGGCACCGTAGACCTACTCATCCAGCGCATCATCGAGTTCATCATGACCCTGCCGCAGCTGCCGCTGTGGATCGCGCTCTCGGCGGCCGTCC
Organism: Gammaproteobacteria bacterium; assembly: GCA_047516145.1. Classification (GTDB taxonomy): domain Bacteria; phylum Pseudomonadota; class Gammaproteobacteria; order Steroidobacterales; family Rariloculaceae; genus UBA6522. Next base: position 514 of record JAKZVH010000203.1, on the reverse strand, counting down.
CGAACCGATGGACGGGCATCCAGACCTTCTTCGCCATCACGGTCATCCTCTCGTTGGTCGGCTGGACGAACCTTGCGCGCGTGGTGCGCGGCCGGCTGATCTCGATGCGGGAGGAAGACTACGTCATGGCGGCGCGGGTTGCCGGGCGCCGGGACGGGGCCATTATCCGTCGTCACCTGCTGCCGGGCTTTATGAGCTACCTAGTGGTGAGCATCACACTGGCCATTCCTGCCATGATCCTCGGGGAGACCACGCTGAGCTTCCTGGGCGTAGGGATCCTCCCGCCCGAGGTGAGCTGGGACGCGATGCTGAGGGATGCCAAAAACCTCACGCTGATCTTCAACTATACCTGGCACCTGACCCCCTGCATCTTCGTGATTGTTGCCGTGCTGGCCTACAATTTCATGGGTGACGGCTTGCGCGATGCGGCCGATCCATACTCGCGTTAGGAACGGGCATGTGAGGTGGTCCCGAAAAACTGGACAGGTAGCTAAGGTGTAGTCCTGGCCAGAGG
>JAKZVH010000202.1:0-2905 GCA_047516145.1 Gammaproteobacteria bacterium | reverse complement strand
TTGCGATTCTGGCGGCTGTCTGCTGGACCTGGACGGGTGTGCTTCCCTGTTGCGCGGCGCACGGCTGCGCCAGCCAAGCGAGGCCGCAGGTGAATATTAAAGCGGCTGGTGCTGTTTTGAAGATGTGGAGCTCCATGGGTCAGTTGTCCTCCCCCAATACTAGGTCGCTAAGTTTCCGGAATGCCAGGCTGGGTAGTGGGGTCATAGCGTGACCCCACTACCCAGGCTGCCACTCGCCGCATGAATTCCCCCTGCTCAATCGCGCGGCAGGAAGTTTTCCATCACCCAGTAATCGGTCTTCCGTTCAACAGTGGAGAATACGATGCGCTTACCGTCCGGGTGGATGTTCAATTCGCGCGGTCCGCCTTGGATCGTCAACTCCGCCTTGCGTGCCTTACCCCCATTTGTGGGGACAATCCACAGTTGGGAGGCACGGGGCTCGTTTGCCGGCATTCGCGTAAAGAAGAGTATGTGGCGCCCGTCCGGCGCCCAAGCCAATCGCTGCTCTATGGTGAGGAGCCGTCCGGCGTCGTCGCTGGGCGCGAAAAGGTCACGGATTTCGCCTCCCTTGATGGAAAGCAAGCGCAGGACGTGCTGCCCGTCTTCCGCGGAACGACGTTCCATGAAGACCAGTTGCTGCCCGTCCGAGGAAACTCGCAGATTCCGCGTTCGGCGGACCGTGGAGGGAAGGGCCTTCATTTCAGGTGCAGGTCCGTAGAGGATTTTTTCTTCGCCGGAAACCAGATCCCGCCGAATGATCGCACCGTTATTCACCAGAAACACCGACTTTCCGTCGGGCGTCCAATCGGCCGTCGCCCAAAAGGCGACATGCGACATCTCCATGAGCAGAGCAGCCTCCCCGGTCTTTTCGTCGATGCGGTAAAGACCGCTCTCGGTTTCGCTGGCGCCCAAGGCGAGCAGGGAGTCCCCGTCCGCGTGCCAGCGCATCCGAGATCCATCGCTGATCCGGATGGCCGGCAGGATCTCGCGCTCCTCACCGCCGCCGTCCGGCCGAATGATGAGAGTGCTGGGGGCTCCATCGTCCCGCGGGTGAATGTAGGTCAACTGCCGGCCGTCCGCCGACCAAGCAGGATTTGCGGTGGAATTACTGAAGCGCTCGGTCAAACGTCGCGGAGGAGTGTTGAGTTTGCCGGTCTTGAAATCAAGAGAGGCTACGTGCGCTTTCCGGAGGTCAGACCTTTGGCCGTAGTAGAGTCCGCCGCTTCGGGTAATTCCAAGCGGCACGATCGATCCGATGTTCGGCCTCAACAACTCGGGCTCGCCTGCCTGCCTGCCGTTTGTCACCTTGACTCGATGCAAGCCCATGCTGCCAGTCCGGTCACTGGTGAAGAGGATATTACCGTCCGGCGTCCAGCCGAGGAAGGTATCTTGAGCAGGATGGGCAGCCAGCGCAACTTCAGGGCCTCCGTTTAATGGCAGGACGAATATGTCGCCGTGGACAACTTCCTTTCGTGGAGGAAAGTCATAGGCGAGGTATTGCCCGTCCGGCGAGAACGTGATCTTGGGCCGGTAGCGCCGGACAGGTTCGTAAGTCTTTATCAGGCGCACCGAACCGTCGGCCACGGAGACCAACACAAGATCGGTTCCATTGAGTTGCATCACAACATGCTTTCCGTCCGGCGACCAATCTGTCGGGATTCCCCACGAGACGGTTTCTTTGGCCCGGTACAGGGTACGCTCGCCTGTGCCATCCGTTCCGATGACCCGCAAATTCCCTTCCGTGGAGCCGTATTTATAGTGCCAAAAGGCGATCTGCTTTCCGTCGCGCGAGATCGCGCCCCGATCGACATATCCGTTGTCGTTGTTCCAGTTCCCGTACTTCGTGACGTTGCGGCTTCCGCCGCTGACTAGGTCGATGACCGCACTGTTACCGGTGTCGTAGTCAACGGCTCCGAGATACCTTCCGTCCGCACTTACATTCGAAGGAAATGGACCATCCGCTAGGTCCAACTTACGAATCGTCACATCCGACCCTTGGTTGGCAGCAGCGGCGTCAAGCGCCGCCAGCCGTGCGCGGGCTTGTGTTACGAGCCCGGTTTGATCGGCGTAGTCGGCGAGAACGCGCTCATAAGCTTTGCGGGCTTCGACCCTGCCGAGCCTTTCGTAGGAAGTGCCGAGCCGGAACTGCGCCTTCGCTGCCAGCGGGCGGTTGTCACTGTCCTGGGCGAGGAATTCCTTATAGGTTGCGATGGCGGCTTCCAGGTCGCCCTCCGCGTCCTCCTGATGAATGGCGCGCCCGAGCAGAGCCTCCGGCGTGCTGTTTCTCTGTTGAGCGGCGCCCACTACCAGGAACGCGCCGAATACCAGACTTGCAATCGCTCGTCGTTTCATTGGATTCTGCCTCCTGATTCCAAGCCTACGGATTCGGGCCTCGCGGTGAGTCAAGCAGCGGTAAAGTTTGGGTCAAGAATCGAATCGGTAGCCGACGCCGCGCACGGTGATCAAATGGCACGGGTTTTGCGGATCAACCTCGATTTTCTTCCGCAGGTTGTTCATGTGCGTGTAAATGACGCGGTATGACAGGAAGACGTCTTCTCCCCAGGCCTGCCGGCTCAAGTCGTCGATCGTGAGCACCTTGCCGCGGTGGGCGAGAAAAGCGCGGAGGAGCTTGAACTCGATTGCGGTGAGGTCAATGCGCCGGCCGGCGCGCCACGCCTCGAAACGCTCCAAGTCGATCTTGATGTCATCGAACTCGTAGATCTGGGCCGGCTGATCGGCGCTTGCCGCGCCGCAGCGCAGGGCCGCCTTGACACGGGCCTGGAGTTCGCGCCGGCTGAACGGCTTGGTGACGTAATCGTCAGCTCCCAGCTCGAGGCCCAGTACTTTATCGACCTCCTGGCCACGGGCGGTGAGCATGATGACAGGCGTGCGCACGCCAGCCGCA
>JAKZVH010000201.1:0-3226 GCA_047516145.1 Gammaproteobacteria bacterium | reverse complement strand
CGCGATCGGGATAATGTGGGGGTGTTTCCAAGGTTAACACGCTGTCACGCGATTTCGGCGACGAGGAAGATGCGCTGAAAACGGAAGAGGGTCTTGCCATCGGCACGTTTTGGATAGGCGGCGCGCGTGCGGCCCGACCCTGACCCAAAACTGATCGCTGCCGTCTCACAGTGGGTCGCGGGTCAAACCCGCTGAAAACGGGCAGCCCCTCTCGATATCCACCCGAGAGGTGGAAAGTAGCAGACTGGGTGGTGGAGCTGAGGGGAATCGAAACTCAATACATCGTTGCATGCCGCCAGTTTTTTATTAAGTTTTTTCAATATCTTAGAGACTGAGAAAAACTTTGGCCGGCGCGGATTTTTGACTGGCCTTCCATAGCCAACAGAGCGGTACTGTCTGCAGTCGAAAGGACGGGTTGCCTCCATGGCCCGTCCCGCCCCGGAGGAGCGACATCCGGCGGTTGGGGCAGTGGGAACGCCGCGCAACGGGCGCGGTGTTGGAACCATGGAGACCATGATGACTAAGAAGATCCGTCAACCCAAGCAATCTCAAAATGCCCGTGCCGCGAAGGCGAAGACTGCCGCGCATCGAGGGCGTCAACGTCCGCAGACGAAGAAGCAGATCGCCGTCTCACTGCTGCAGCGTTCCAAGGGCGCCAGCATCGCGGAGAAGCAGCGCGCCATGGGCTGGCAGGAGCACAGCGTTCGAGGGTTTCTCGCCGCCACGGTCAAGAAGATGAAAGGCGTGACCCTGATTTCGGAGAAGCCCGACGACGGGCCACGGCGGTACCGCGTCGTACGGGCCGAGGGCTAGGCGCCATGCCAAGGGACGCTCTGAACGGCGGAGGCCGGGTTCACCCGGCCTCCGGGGGCCTGACCGAGAAGCTCGCCGCGCTTGCCGATCTCGACGCGGTCGGCCTGAGGGCGGAATGGCGACGGCTCTACCGCTCGCGCCCACCACCGCATATCCGGCGGGATCTGCTGGTCCTGGCGATCGCCTGGAAGCTCCAGGAGAAGGTCTATGGCGGCTTGACGGCGGCCCAGAAGCGCAGGCTGGCGGGCATAGCCGAGGAACTCCGGAAGAACGGGGACTTGTCCGCAGGCCCTGCAATCCGCCTGAAGCCGGGTTTGAGGCTGGTCCGTGAATGGCGTGGCGAGACGCACACGGTTCTGGTGATCGAGGACGGGTTCGAATGGAATGGCGAACGCCGTAGCTCGCTTTCGGCGATCGCGCGGGAGATCACGGGAGCGCGGTGGTCCGGGCCGCGCTTCTTCGGTCTGAAGCCAAGGCCGATGCCCTTCGGCGGCGAGGAGCGAGCCGATGCGTAACCGAGCGAACGGAAAGGCCGCGACCTGCGCGCCGCGGCGCCGGGCCTCGATAGGACACAGCCACGCGAAGGCGACGTGCGCGTCCCAACCTATGAAGGCATCGCGCTCCAAGGAAGGATCTGATGACCACCGATACGAAGCTCCTGCCCAGCTCGCGATGGCAACGGGAGTTTCACATCCGTTGCCCGTTGATCCCGTTGCGGCCAGCACCACTACCTGGCCCGTGATAATTTTTGCGAAAGCGGTGGGAGGCTGACCGGATGTCCGCTTGGGCTCCGTTAGCGGACTCTCCGGCAATCGCGTCCAGATGTCCGCTAATAGCCGTAAGCGGACGCAACTGCCGGTCTTTGATGTCAAGAATCCTCGAGAAGCTGCGATACCGAAATCCCGGCTTAGTCTGTTGAAGGCAGCGCAAGCATTCCCTGGATCAGTGGCCAGCCCCCCCCCCCCCCCGGCATCACCGCGCCGCCGGTGGCACAACGGGGATACCGCGACGCCCTGATTCCAGCACGGCGACCGCGGCCGCCAGCGTCGCCAGCCCATCGGCGCCGTCTACCCTGGGGGCCTCGCCTTGAGCCACGACGCGGCAGAAGTGCCTGAGCTGGGCCGCGAGCGCGGCGCGCTCCGCTAACGGCCGTGAATCGCGTCTCAACGGGTGCTCCCAACTGCCCGGTCCGGTTCCGTCGTGCCGCCAAAGCTCAAGGTGGGGAAAGTCGAGCGATCCATCCGTGCCAAGGAAGCGGTAGCAGTTTTCCCCGCTTGTGGCGACATCGGGGTTCTCGCCCGTCGCCGCCTCCCAACCCCACGGTGAAGGTGCGGCATCGGAGGCCGTTACCGTGCCAAGGGCACCGCATGCGAAGCGGATGAGGATGGCCGCCGCGTCCTCTACCTCGAAACCGCGGGCAGTGCGGCCGATTTCGGCATAGACGCTCTCGATGTCTCCGCAGATGTAGCGCAGGCTGTCGATGTCGTGGATCAGGTTGATGAGCACGGGTCCGCCTCCAGGCTTTCGCCTCCACTCGGGCTCGAAGTAGTCATCGGGCTTGCGCACCGCCCACGTCACGGAGACGGCAATCAGACGGCCGATCTCGCCCGAACGAACGATGTTTCGGGCGGCTTCCACGGCCGGATCGAACCGCCGGTGATGTCCGACCGCCATCCGCACGCCGGCGTGTTCCACCGCTTTGCAGAGCCGGCCGCCGGAGGCGAGCGTCTCGGCGATTGGTTTCTCCATGAGCAGGTGAACGCCTTTGGCCGCGCAGGCGATGCCGATCGGGGCATGGAGGCCGGTGGGCACCGCAACAACGGCCCCCTCGGGGCGCACGGCATCCAGCATGCAGGCGTAATCTCCGTAGTAGGCGACGCCGATTTCGGTGGCGAGGTCGGCCACGGCGGGATCGGGATCGGCGATAGCGACGAGCTCGCAGGCTGGCTCTGCCGCCACCAGGCGAGCGTGTCGCGCGCCAATCACCCCGGCGCCGATGACCGCTAAACGAGCCGCGCCCATCCAGCCCCCGGCCAGCAGGCTCGAAACTGAGGGATTGGTTGCGGCGCTACGGGCCCGCGGTCACACGCAACGGATGTGTGGCGCGACCGCCGGAAATGCGATCGCGCCACAAAGCTTACTCACTCCGCCAAACTACGTTCTAGCGCCTACCGGCAGCCGCGCCGGCGATCACCACATCGACGTTTTCTATGCTGACGATGCCCGGACCGGTCACAATATCGGCGCCGGGCATCAATCCCCAATCGACGTAGGCACGCGCCAGAATCGCGGCCAAATAGCCCTGCAGGTAGGGCTGCTGATCGATCGCCGCGAGCGTCGTGCCCGCCTTAATGGACTCGGTGATCTGCGGGTTCAGCTCAGACGTCACCAGGCTCGAGGTTTCGATCCGACC
>JAKZVH010000200.1:0-4709 GCA_047516145.1 Gammaproteobacteria bacterium | reverse complement strand
GCCGAAGGCCGATGCCGCCCCGGGCTGCCGTTGCTCTTGCGGTGGCGCTCTGTTAGAAACCCAGCAGCCCGTGGCGAAAGTCCCGCGTCGCACCGAGACCGGCGAGGCGCCCGGCTGACAAGGCGCGAGGAGGGAGAATATTGGGTATATTCGACCGACGAGCAACGCAGTCAGCCGGGATGACACGCCGGTCGAATGCAGCGGGACTTTTGCCACGGGCTGCCAGGTCAGTCTTCCTCGACAGACTGACGCGCCCGGGCGTCAAGACGTTATTGGCACGCGAAGAGGTAGCAGAGTCACGCCAGGCGCACGGTACGGGAGCCCTGTTTTGAACACAAGAAATATCAGTATTGCCCTCATCGTCGTCGGATTGCTCGTCGAGCTCGTGACGGCGGGCCCACAGATCGGGAACGGGATCGCCGCCGTCGGGATCTTCGCCTTCGTCTACGACTTTTTCAGACGCCGTCAGGGCCCGCGGCTTTGACCAATCCAATCCGGTCGTGATGTCCTTGAAAGTCCGGATCAACAAGTCGCGTTGGCGGAGCTTGATTGTCGCCGTCTTGTTGCCGGGCTGCGGAGCCGACTTACCGCCTCCGGCGGCGGATGACCCCGCGGCGATGGCCCAGGCGGAATACGTCGGCGGCCAACAGTGCGCCGCCTGCCACATGGCTGAGACCGAACTCTGGCGAGGCTCGCACCATGACCTGGCCATGGCCGCCGCGAGCGCGGACACGGTAAGCGGCGACTTCGACGGCGCGCAACTCACTTACAACGGCGTCACCAGCGAATTCTTCGTCCGGGACGGCGCCTACCGGGTACGCACGGATGGACCGGACGGAGCTCTGACCGAATATGAGGTCACCCACGCATTCGGTACCGAGCCGCTCCAGCAATACCTGACCCGGTTTCCCGACGGCCGCTACCAGGTCCTCAGCATCGCCTGGGACTCGCGACCACAGGACGACGGCGGACAACGCTGGTTCCACCTCTACCCCGAAGAGGCGGTGGACCACAACGATCCGCTGCACTGGACAGGCACCTTCTACAACTGGAACACCACCTGCGCGGAATGCCACTCCACCAACCTGCGCAAGAACTATTCCCCGGAGCAAGACCGGTACGAAACCAGCTACTCAAGCATCGACGTGGATTGCGAGGCCTGCCACGGCCCGGGCTCGCTCCACGTTCAGTCTCCGGAGGATGTGTCACCGGGCTTGGCGGCCGATACCGGGCAATGGCAATTCGTCGGGGGCGCCACGATCGCCCAGCGGGTCCCGCCGCTCGCGGATCGCACGGAACTTGCAACATGCGCACAATGCCACGCTCGCCGCAGCCAGTTCACCGATGATTTCGAGCCTGGCGACCCATTCCTGGACGGGTTCCGGCCCGCGTTGCTGGATGCCGGCCTGTACCATGCCGATGGCCAGATCCAGGATGAGGTCTACGTCTACGGATCGTTCCTGCAGAGCCCGATGCACGCGGCCGGCGTGACCTGCAGCGATTGCCACAACCCCCACAGCGCCGAGCTGCGCGTCGAGGGCAACGCCCTTTGCGGCCAGTGCCACCAGGCGAGCGCCTATTTCGGTCCGGAACACCACCATCACCCGGGCGACGGGCCGGGTACCGCCTGCGTGGACTGTCACATGCCCGCCGAGACCTACATGGTGGTCGACCCGCGGCGGGATCACAGCTTTCGTGTGCCGAGGCCGGATCTCTCCGTTGCGCTCGGCACGCCGAACGCGTGTGCCGGTTGCCACCAGGATCAGGATGCCGAGTGGGCCGCGCAGGCCGTCGCCGCCTGGTTTCCGGAAGGCCGCTCCGGCACGCCCCACTACGCCGAAGCCATTCATTCCGCTCGCCAATGGAACGCCGACCGCGCATCGCGGTTGGCCGAACTGGTCGATGACCCGGCGGCGCCGGCCATCGTTCGCGCCACGGCGCTGAGCCTCCTGTCCGCCCAGCTCGACGATCGCGGATTCCAGGCGCTCGAGGCGATCCTCCGGGAGGACGACCCGCTGGTGCAGCTCGCCGCCCTCGATCTCGCGGGGAGCATTCAACCGGAGGAACGCGCCGCTCTGACCCAACGTTTCCTCACCCACCCGCTGCGGGCGCTGCGGCTGGCGGCGGCGCAGGCCCTGGTCGATTCACGAGGGCAACTCAGCGAACGGCGGCAAAGCGATCTCGACGCGGCGATGGAGGAGTACTGGGCGGCGCAGCGCTTCAACGCCGACCGGGCCGAGGGCCTGTTCAACTCGGGCAGTACGCTGGCTCGACTGGGGCGGCTGGACGAGGCGACGACGACCCTGGAAACGGTGATCGAACGGGAACCCTACTTCACCGCGGCCTATATCAACCTGGCAGACCTGCTGCGCCGTTCGGGACAGGAAGACCGGGCGGAGGCGCTCCTCCATCGGGCCATTGCGAACAACAGCGAGGATCCCGCTGGACACTACGCCCTGGGATTGTCGCTGGTGCGTTCGGGGCAACTGACCGAAGCCATGGCGGCCCTGCAAGAGGCCGCCGGCCTTGCCCCCGACGAACCCTACTACCAGTACGTGATCGGAATCGCGCTCAATTCCACCGGCGAGCGGGAGAGCGCGCTGGAACAACTGCGCGAGGCCCACGCACGTTTCCCCGGGTACCGGGACGTGCTGGTAGCGCTGGCGACAATCCATCGCGACGGAGGTGAGTTCGAAGAGACGCGCAGGTACGCCGAGCGCTTGCTTGAACTCTCGCCGGCGGATACCGTCGCTCGGGCACTGATCGAGGAGTTGAATGCGGGAGTCGATCCGTAGGTGAACGCAATCTCCGACACGCTCGGATCGGGATCCCCGAGCGAGTATTCACCACACCTCCTGCAGCCGATACCGCGAGCCGACGGCCGTTATCGGTTGGGCATCGCGGATGCGTTGCCATTTTCCGGCGAGGATATCTGGAATGCCTATGAACTGAACTGGCTGAACCGGAAGGGCAAACCCGTGGCGGCCATCGGGGAATTCCGCATCCCGGCAAGCTCACCCAACATGGTCGAGTCCAAGTCCCTCAAGCTCTACCTCAATTCGCTCAATGGCACCGGCTACGAGTCGATTACGACGGCTCGCGAAACGATCGCACGCGATCTCACCCGCCTCTGCGGCGCAGACGTTGGCGTACGGATTCGCCCGGCGGATGCCGCCGAACCCTGCGAGCAGGGTAAGCCGTCAGGGCGTTGCATCGACTCCACGGACATGGAGATCTCGGAATACGAGCTCGACCCGCAGCTCCTGCTCAATGGCTCCGACCCGCGCACCGAGGTGACGGAAACGCTGTACTCCAACCTGTTGAAGACCAATTGCCCGGTCACCGGCCAACCCGACTGGGCGACCGTGCTGATTCGATATCGCGGCCCGAAGATCCGCCGCCGGCCCCTGCTCGCCTACCTGATCTCCTACCGAAATCATGCCGAGTTTCACGAGCAGTGTGTGGAACGCATGTTCCTGGATCTGCAACACTATTGCCGGCCACGATCATTGACCGTCTACGCCCGCTACCTGCGGCGGGGCGGACTGGACATCAACCCGTTCCGCAGCAATTTCGAGGCACCGCTGCGGAACGTGCGCCTGCCGCGCCAGTAGCGGTCGCCCAGTGCGCAAAAAAATAAGACCGCAGAATTAGCCCCACAGATCTTCGAGAAATTCGGACGCCGGTTCGACGCCGGCCTCGTTCAGGACTTGCGCACGCTGGAAGATGGCGACGGCGAGGCCAATGACCCCGACAACAATGAGCACGCCCATGCCGATCACGAGCGCCTTGAGCCCGCTGAAGCTTGGGTTCACTCTCGTCTCGGTCATCCCGCCGCAACCGCTTCAGCCGCCCATGGTCGAGAGCCCGCCCCGCACCCGCCAGAGCGACGTCAGCCGCCAAGCGTACGTGGTCGCGGCGGCGGACGCTGGCGGGCGTCTCGATCGCTTCCTCGCCGACCGCCACGCCGCGCTTTCGCGCCAGCGCCTCAAGGCGCTCATCCTGACGGGCCACGTCAGGGCCGGCGGGCGGACGATAATGGACCCCTCATATCGCGTCAAACCGGGGCAGACAGTCGATCTGGTCGTGCCGCCAACCGTCGACGCGATCCCCCGCGGCCAAGCCATCCCGCTCCGCGTCTTGTACGAGGACGATCAAATCATCATCATCGACAAGCCGGCCGGGCTCGTCGTCCATCCGGCGCCCGGCAATCCCGACCGCACCCTGGTCAACGCGTTGATCGCCCATTGCGGCAACAGCTTGTCGGGCATTGGCGGCGAGCGCCGGCCGGGCATCGTTCACCGCCTCGACAAGGGCACGAGCGGGGTGATGGTGGCGGCGAAGAACGACCGGGCCCACGTCGCGCTGGCACGCGACTTCGCGGCCCGCGCGATCGAACGCGTCTACCTCGCGATGGTGTGGGGCGCGGCGGCGTCGGCGGGGGAAGTGTCGGGCCCGATCGGCCGCGATCCGCGCAACCGCAAGCGCCTCGCCGTGGTGAGCCGGGGCGGCAAGTCGGCGCGAACACGGTTCCGCCGGGTCGAAGCCCTGGGTGGCCGCGCCAGCCTCGTCGAGTGCCGCCTCGGTACCGGTCGAACCCATCAGATCCGCGTTCATCTCTCGCATATTGGGCATTCAATTGTGGGCGACTCTCTGTATAGTGGCGGAAGCCGGGCGCGCATTCACACCATCGAGAAGGACTGGGGCAG
>JAKZVH010000199.1:0-19088 GCA_047516145.1 Gammaproteobacteria bacterium | reverse complement strand
CATGCATAGGATCGGCAACAGGCGCCGGACATCGATTGTCATGGCGTGGGTCCTCCACGGCTCGGCCGACAAGGCGCAATCAATCAGGTCCCGAATCGTAGCCTATTCCGTGGCCGCCGACATGCCGCAATCGGCCGTGTGCCGGGGCGAGCGGCGATGAGGCCAAATGGCGTTCGGATACTGGTTTTCATTCTTATACAATACCGACATGAGCCTGGAAGACGGCTTTGAGCCCCGCAAGCGGGATTGATCGAGCCGATGTCACAACGCAACACGAGGGGGACGTGAATGGGTTTCTCGATGCGGTTGAAAATCCGCGGTGCAGGGCTGATGCCAGGCAGCTTCTCGCTCTCATGCAGGCGGCGACCGGGGAATCGCCGAAGATGTGGGGCTCCAGCATCGTCGGGTTTGGCAGTTACCACTATCGATACGCCAGCGGCCGGGAAGGCGACTCGCTTGTGGTCGGCTTTTCTCCCCGCAAGCAAAATCTGGTCATCTACATAATGCCGGGGTTTTCGGACTACGGTGCGCTCCTTAGACAAGCTCGGCAAGTTCCGGACCGGCAAGTCCTGTCTGTATGTCAACAAGCTCGACGATATCGACCTGGGGTTGCTCGAGGAGCTCGTGCGCGCGTCCGTCGCCGAAATGAGGCGCCGTTACGGGTGAATTGGACGGTGCCGCGCGTCGGCGCGGCCGGGAGGAGACTCGGCCAGCCCTTCGGCCTCCAGTCGCAGCAGGGCCTCTCGGACCGGATTGCGGCTGACGTTCAGTTCGTCTGCCAGGCCGTGGATATGACCCAATAGGCGAATTCCTGTACCAGCACGCGGTTCCTTACTTCCAGATCGTCAATATCCGGGTATTGCGAAATGTCATAATTGCCCCTTTCCACTGCATCCCGCATTCCCTGAACGAGCACGGAGTCTGGAGCGACCCCCCACTGGTCCGGGTACGCGTAGTGCGGGCCAATGTCCGTTACGTAGTGCAAACTGTGTTCCACTACCTCCATGACCCTGTCCGGGCACATCCTGCATGATGACCCGGCCCTGTATTCATTGGCGAGAAACCGGAGAGCACATGTCCGTACATCAGAACTTTATCGGGGGGGAGTGGCGAGCGTCCTCCGAGTCTTGTCGGAACATCAACCCCTCGGATACCGACGAAGCGGTCGGGGAATATTCCCTGGCGGATACTTCGGATACCGAGCGCGCCATCAGCGCGGCAGCCGAGGCTTTCCCGCAGTGGTCCATGAGCGGTATCCAACAAAGATTCGATGTTCTGGACACGATCGGCACCGAAATTCTCGCCCGAAAGGTCGAACTCGGCCGCCTGCTGGCTCGCGAAGAAGGCAAAACCCTGCCCGAAGCGATCGGTGAAGCTGGGCGCGCCGGACAGATTTTCAAGTTTTTCGCCGGCGAAGCCTTGCGCCTCACCGGCGATGTGGTGCCGTCGGTTCGGCCGGGCATCAGCGTCGAGATCACCAGGGAACCGGTAGGGGTGGTCGGCATCGTCACCCCCTGGAACTTCCCAATCGCCATACCGGCCTGGAAGATTGCGCCGGCACTGGCGTTCGGAAACTGTGTGGTCTTCAAACCCGCCAGCCTGGTACCGGGGAGCGCATGGGCGCTCACCGACATCATCAGCCGCTCCGGCTTGCCGAAGGGCGTATTCAATCTGGCCATGGGTCCCGGCTCCATCGTCGGTAACGCCTTGCTGGAAGACCCACGGATCGGTGCGGTCAGCTTTACCGGATCCGTGCAAACCGGGCAGCGTGTTGCCACCGCTTGCGCTGCAAGGGGCGCAAAATTTCAATTGGAAATGGGCGGGAAGAATCCACTGGTGGTATTGAACGATGCCGACATCGATATCGCGGTGGACTGCGCCGTGAACGGGGCTTTCTATTCGACCGGGCAGCGCTGTACGGCGTCCTCGCGCCTCGTGGTCGAGGCCGGCATTCACGACCGGTTCGTGGCTGCGATGACCAACGCCGCGCGGTCGCTCAGGGTCGGCAACGCCATCGAGGAATCGACGCAAATCGGTCCGGTCGTGGATCAGTCCCAATTCGAGCAGGATGTCGACTATATCCGTATCGGCGCGTCGGAGGGCGCCACGTTGGTAATCGGTGGGGAGCCGATCGAGGGGAAGACTCCCGGCTACTACTTGTCGCCGGCGCTATTTATCGACACCCGCAATGACATGCGGATCAATAGAGAGGAAATCTTCGGTCCGGTTGCAACGGTCATCAAGGTGGCTGGCGAGGATGAAGCCATTGCCGTTGCAAACGACACGGACTTTGGCCTCTCCTCGGGCATCTGTACCCGCTCCATGGCTGCAGCCAATCGCTTCAAACAGGCCAGCCGGGCCGGTATGGTCATGGTCAATTTGCCGACGGCGGGTGTGGACTATCATGTTCCCTTTGGCGGGATCAAGGCATCCAGCTACGGATCTCGCGAACAGGGGAGCTATGCTGCGGAGTTCTACACAACCGTAAAGACGGCCTACGTCAGTCCATAGGCATGCCAAAGCTTTTATCCGGTTCTTCTCCGGGGAAGAGGGAATTCCTGTGTGCGGATTTGGACTGTGAGTCTCTCGGCGTTAAGATTCCCCGCCTTGGGCAGCCGTCAAGCCAATGTCACTGCAGGAAAAATTCACCAGCCTGGAAGCGCACCTGGACGCCCTTGTGGTCGGTCAGAAGGCGCTCCTCAACCGCATGCTCGTCGCGCTGCTATGCGACGGGCACCTGTTGGTGGAGGGCGCGCCGGGATTGGCGAAGACTCGCGCCATCAAGGTGCTGAGCCACAGTGTCGAGGGCGATTTTCAACGCCTGCAGTTCACCCCGGACCTGCTCCCGGCCGATCTCACCGGCACCGAGATATACCGCCCCCAGGACGGCTCGTTCGTGTTTCGCGAAGGCCCGCTGTTCCACAACCTGATCCTCGCGGACGAAGTCAACCGTGCGCCGGCCAAGGTCCAGGCCGCGCTGCTCGAGGCGATGGGCGAGCGGCAGATCACGGTGGGTTCCGTGACCTACCGTCTTCCGGAGCTGTACATGGTCATGGCGACCCAGAATCCCATCGAGCAGGAAGGCACCTATCCGCTGCCCGGGGCGCAGTTGGACAGGTTCATGATGCACGTATTGGTGGACTATCCAAACGCCGCGGGTGAGCGGGCGATCCTGAAGATCAATCGCCGGGAGGCGAGCCGGGCGGCCGAGGATGCCGAGTTGTTCACGCCGTCCACGGTGTTGACCCAGCTTGAAGTCATGGCGGCTCGGCAGGAAGTCCTGCAGCTGCATCTGGCGGAATCGCTGGAGGAGTATATCGTTCAGGTCGTCCTGGGAACGAGAAGGTCGGAGCGCTACGGAGAGGATCTGCGCGGCCTGTTGCAGTACGGGGCGAGCCCGAGGGCGACCATCGCGCTCGACCGTTGCTCCAAAGCCCGCGCCTGGCTCGCCGGGCGCGATTACGTCACCCCGGAGGACGTTCAATCGGTGGCTCACGACGTGCTGAGGCACCGGATCCTGTTGAGCTTCGAGGCCGAGGCGGCCGGACGCACGGCCGACGAGGTCGTGAACAAACTGCTGGCGCGCATCGGAGTGCCCTGATGGACGCGGGCAGTGCGGTACGTTCAACGTCCTCTCCCGCCCGCATCGAGCTGGCCGAACTCATCGGACTGAAGCCGGCAGGCGAATCCCTGAAGATCGGGGCGCTGCGGGTGCGCGCGGTCGACGCGGGCGGCCACGTGTCCCGCCTCAAGGGTCGCGGTGTCGAGTTCGACGAGTCGCGGCCCTACCAGCCTGGCGATGACCTGCGGACCATGGATTGGCGGGTCACGGCCCGCACGGGGAAACCGCATACGAAGGTGTTCCGCGAGGAGCGGGACCGCCCGGTCATCGTCTGGCTGGATCTCCGCAGACCCATGCTGTTCGCCACCAAGGGGGTGTTCAAGGCGGTGCGCGCCGCGCAGACTACCGCACTGGTGGCGTGGAGCGCGGTGGCCAACGGCGACCGCCTGGGTGGGCTGATTTTCTCCGACCGCGAGCACGTCGAACTCCGGCCCCGGCTCGGCCGCCCAGCCGCGTTGCGCATGCTTCGCGTAATCAGCGACGCCGCTTTCTGGGATCGGCCAGTCGCCGCGTCAGCCGCTGAGCAGCCGCACTCCCTGGAGCGTCTCACGCGGGTGGCTCGCCCCGGAAGCCAGATATTCCTGCTCAGCGATTTCCGTTCCCTGGATGACATGTTCGAACGCCACCTTCACCAGTTGGCGCGCCACAGCAACGTATCCCTGGTACATTTCTTCGATCCGGTGGAGCGGGACCTGCCGCCGGCGGGCCGGTATCGGGTCCATTCGGGTAGCCGTTCCGTGGCCATCGATACCGGCGGTTCGGCGGCTCGGGATGCGTATCGCGAGCGGTTTCGCGCCAGGCGTGCCGTGGTAAAGAACCTTTCACGGTTGCCCGGTGTCCAATTGCTGGAGTGCGATACGACCACGGACCCCAAGAAGGTGCTGAGCGCACATTTTGCAGGACGATGAATCCTTCTTTCGATCCGAGCCAGCTACCGTTGCGGGACATCCACCTGCCCGCCGCAATCGGCTGGTGGCCGCCCGCTTTCGGGTGGTGGATTCTCGCCGGGGTCGTGCTCGTGGCTGCAGTCGTATCGGTGCTGCGCTACCGTGCCGCCTGGCGTCACAGGGCCGCCGCCGCGGATCTGGGTGCGGCACTTGCGACATTGCGGTCCGGCGGCGATCCTGTGGTCTGCGCACAACGCTTTTCCACGACGCTGCGACGATTTGCGATGACGCTGAGCGATCGGCCCGAACGTGTGGCCGGTCTGGCGGGCGAATCCTGGATCGGCTACCTGGACAGCCGTTGGGAACGCACCGCGTTTACACAGGGTGCGGGACGAGGGTTGTTGACCGCTCCCTTCGTCGGCTCTGGACGCGTCGACCGGGAGCACTGCCTGGAACTTGGGCAACTGTGCCAGGCCTGGGTCAAGTCTCAACCGGTGAGGACTTGACGCATGTGGCAACTGGCCTGGTGGTGGATGTTATTCGCGCTGCCCTTGCCGTGGCTCGTGCGCCGCTGGTCGGCGCCTGACCCCATCGATCGGGACGCAGCGCTCAAGGTACCGGATCTGGGCGAATTCGTCGGGCTCGCGGGTTCGGGTGCCGCCGACAGCCTGGCGACTGGCCGATTGATCGTGCTGTGGAGCATCTGGGTGCTGGTATTGGTGGCCGCGGCTCGGCCCCAATACATGGGCGAAGCGACGGCGCTCCCCGCGACGGGGCGGGATCTGCTCCTTGCCGTGGACCTCTCCGGCAGCATGGAGGAACAGGACTTCCAGTTGAACGGCGAATGGGTGGACAGGCTGACCGCCACCAAGGCGGTGGCGCGGGATTTCATCGAGCGGCGAGTGGGGGACCGGATCGGCCTGATTCTGTTCGGGCGAGAAACCTATCTGCAGGCGCCACTCACGTTTGACCGCAAGACCGTGCAGACGCTTCTGGACGAAGCCGTCATCGGGCTCGCCGGGAAGGAGACGGCCATCGGCGATGCGATCGGGCTCGGCATCAAGACACTCACCGACGCGGGAATCGAGGAAAATCGCCGCGTCTTCATCGTCTTGACGGATGGGGCCAACACGGCCGGGGCCGTGGAGCCGCTCAAGGCGGCGGATCTGGCGCGGGATCGGGGCATGGTGATCTATACGATCGGCATCGGCGCGGATGCGCTCATGGTCCGGTCGCTCTTCGGAGTCCGGCAGATCAACCCGTCCGCGGACCTGGACGAAGAGACGCTCACCACGATCGCCGCGGGTACCGGAGGGCGGTATTTTCGGGCCCGCAATACCGAGGAATTCGAGCAGATCTACGGCATCCTCGACGAGCTTGAACCCGCGGCAACCGACGAGACGGGCTTCCGGCCGGTCGAGGAGTTTTTCTTCTGGCCGTTGGGAGTGGCGCTGGGCCTGAGCCTGCTCTGGGCCGCAACGGCGCTCCTGCCGCCGCGAAGCCGCAAGACAACCACGGAGGCGGCGAATGGCTGAGTTTCACTTCCTCCGGCCGCTGTGGCTGCCACTGTTGCCGCTCGGCATCTGGCTCATCTGGCGGTTCACGCGCGGCAACTCAACGGCGGGCCGCTGGCAGGCATGGGTGGACGAGGCGCTGCAACCACTCGTTCTGACGGCTGCCGATGGCGCGTTGCGCGGCAACCGCTGGCTGTTGACCGGCGCATTGGCGGCCTGGACGCTGGCAATTCTCGCCCTGGCCGGGCCCGCCTGGGAGCGCTTGCCGGTGCCGGCAGTGCGTTCATCCGAAGCGCTTGTGGTGGTGCTGGACCTGTCTCGCTCCATGGACGCCGGCGACGTGGAACCAAGCCGGCTCGAGCGAGCCAAGTTGAAACTGTTGTCTCTACTGGATCGGCGTGAGAGCGGTCAGACGGGCCTGGTCGTATTCTCCGCTCATGCTTTTACGGTCACACCCCTGACCAACGATACGCGGACCATCGCCGCACTCGTGTCGAGCCTGTCCAGCGACATCATGCCCAGCCGCGGCAGCTATCCCGAGGCGGGCATCCGCCGCGCCGCGCAGCTCCTGCAACAGGCCTCGGCCAGCCGCGGGGAAATCCTGTTGGTCAGCGACTCCGGCGTTTCTCCTGCTGCGCTGGAGCTGGCCCGGGAACTGCGCGGAGAAGGTATGAGCCTGCATGTGCTCGCCGTGGGAACGGCGACCGGCGGCCCCATACTCCAGGCGGGCGGAGGCTTCCTTACCGATGCCCGTGGCGAGGTCGTGGTCAACCGCGTGGACCTGGCGACGTTGCAACGCCTGGCCGAGGCGGGCGGCGGGCGGTTTGCCGGACTGACCCCGGATGACAGGGACCTGGACCGGCTGTTCTCCGGGGCGCCGATGGCCGCGGGTGCGTTTGCCGGCGATGGCGAGGAACTGCGCACGGAGATTTGGCGGGACCAGGGCGTATGGCTGGTGCTGCTGCTGTTGCCCCTGCTGGCGTTCTCCTTCAGGCGCGGGTGGGTGGTCGTGTGGGTCTTCGGGCTCGCCCTGCCCGGGCACCGGGCCGAGGCATTGACTTGGGCCGATCTGTGGCAGCGGCCGGACCGGCAGGCTGAAGCGGCCTTTCGGGCCGAGGACCACGAACGCGCCAGTGAACTTTTCAAGAACCCGGATTGGCGCGCCGCGGCGCAATACCGGGCGGGTCGATTCGAGGCCAGCGCCGAGACGCTGGCAACGACCGAAACCGTGGATGGCCACTACAACCGCGGCAATGCCCTGGCGCGGGCCGGTTCGATCGGCGAGGCGATACAGGCCTACGAACAAGCTCTCGAACTTGACCCGGAACACGAAGACGCGCGTTTCAACCGCGACCTGCTGTTGCAGAATCCGCCGGAGCAATCCCAGGGCGACAGTGGCGAGGAGGGCGAGTCCCAGGAGGGCAATGAGGCGCAGCCGTCCGACCGGAGCGCGGGTGCGGATCAATCCGATGCCACTCCGGGCGAGGACTCGGAGTCGCAGTCGGGACAGCAGGCGGATGCCGACGAGGAGCAAGCGCAGAATCAGCCCGTTTCGGCGGAGCCCGAGGACACGCCCCCTGAAGGCGAGCCCATGCCCACACCCGGGGACCTGGAAGAGTGGGCGTCCGAGCAGGCGGCTGAGCAGTGGCTGCGGCGGATTCCGGAGGACCCCGGCGGACTGTTGCGGCGCAAGTTTCTCTACCAATACCAGCGCCTTGGCATCGATCAGGAGGGCAACTACGTGTGGCCGGGCGACGAGGAGCAGCCGTGGTAAGGGCGCCAACCATGGTTCGGTTTCTCGTCGGACTCTGGGTCCTGTCGGGCGCCGCGCCGATGTACGCGCAGGACGTGATGCTTCGCGCCAGCGTGGACAGGGCAACGATCCGGGAGAATGAGTCGTTTACCTATGTCCTGGCCGTTGCGGGGCAGGTCCGCGCCGAACCCGATCTTGCATTGCTGACCTCGGATTTCGAAGTTCTGCAGCGCAGCCGCAACACCAGTATCCAGATCACCGGCGGGCGTACGATGCAGGTTACTGAATGGCGCTTTCAGTTGATGCCGCGAGGCGCGGGTTCGTTCACCCTGCCACCGGTGGAACTGGCCGGCTCGCTCGCCAATCCCGTGGACGTGGAGATTCTGCCGGCGCTCGCCGGCGACGCCCCCGGGGACATTTTCCTGGAGGTGGAAATCTCCCCCGAGACGGCCTATGTCCAGTCCCAGGCGATTTACACGCAGCGGCTGTACCGTTCCGTCAGCACGGGACGTTCGAGCTTGACACCCCCCGATGTCACAGGCGGCGAAACCATCATCGTCCCCCTGGGAGAGGATCGGGAATTCCAGACTGTTCTCGATGACCGCACGTTCATCGTGCTGGAACGCCGCTACGCGGTCTTTCCCCAGGTGGCCGGCGAATTCACGATCCAGCCCATGGTGTTCGAAGCGGTCGTGATCGCCGCGTCCGGCTTCTCCAGTCTGCAGCGATTCCGCTCCGATCCGGTGAGCCTGACCGTATTGCCGGCGGTGGCGCCGCCATCGGAGCAGGCGGGTGCGGCCTGGTTACCGGTCCGGCAGTTGGCAATCGAACAGCGCTGGAGCGGCGATCCGGAGGAGTTCACGGCCGGCATTCCGCAGACACGCACTCTGAGGGTGGAGGCCGACGGCGTGTTGGAGACGCAGCTACCGGATCTGAACGTCTTCGAGACCGATGCCCTGCAACAGTACGCGGACCAGCCCGAACTCGTTCGGGAAGGCGGTGCCGACAGCACGCGCGCAGTGCGCACGGAGCGCTTCGCGGTGATCGCTCAATCCGCCGGACCGCTGACGATTCCGGCGGTGGAGATGCCGTGGTTCAACGTCGGTACCCGGGAGTGGGAGGTGACGCGAATCCCGCCTCGCGAGGTGACGGTGTTGCCGAGTCGCGAGATCGGCGCCGAAGCGGCGCTCACGCCACCGGAAACCGTGCCGCCAGCCGCCGAAACGGTAGCCGGCGGGGATCTGCGGCTCTGGCAGGGGGTCAGCGCGGCACTCGCTGCGGCGTGGGTTGCGACGCTGCTGCTCTGGTGGCAATTCGGACGGACACGGCGGGTGGCGGCCCGGCCTTCCGAGGCGGAGCGGCCGCGCAAAGTGTCCGACCGGCGCATGCTGCGGGAATTGCGCGCCGCTTGCGCGGTCAACGATGCCCGCCGGGCACGGGACCTGCTATTGCGTTGGGGGAGTGTGCGGTTCGAACGGGACCCGCACACCCTGGGCAACCTGGCCGCGGCGGTACCGGGGGATCTGGCGGCGGCGATTCTTGAGCTGCAACGCAGCCTTTACGGGCCGGATTCGCCCGCTTGGGAGGGCAGCGCGCTACGGGACGCCCTGGCCCAGGCCGACGCCGTGACCCGTACCCGGTCGGCCGACGGCCGCGATCGCGACTTGCTGCCCCTGTATCGTTGACGCAGCCGAAAAACTCACCGATGGGCGCATGCGGACAGCACTTGCAAGCTGAATATCGCCTCGCCGTGCTACCAATGACCCGTATTGCCCATGGATGCCCAGGGTTCGGCCGGCGCCAGCGCGCCGCCCTTTTGCAGCAACTCCACGGAAACGTTGTCCGGCGAGCGGATGAACGCCATGCACCCGTCTCGCGGCGGCCGGTTGATGGTGACGCCCGCCTGCATCAGCCGCTGGCAGGTGGCATAGATATCCTCCACCCCGTAAGCGACATGGCCGAAATTGCGGCCTTCGCCGTAAGGCTCCGGATCCCAGTTGTAGGTCAGCTCCAGCGGGCATTCTTCCTGGCCCTCCGGCGCCACGAAGACCAGGGTGTACCGCCCCGCCGCGTTATCCTTGCGGTGGACCTCCTTCAGCCCCAACTTGTTGCAATAGAAGTCCAGCGACTCCTCCAGATTGCTCACTCTCACCATCGTATGCAGGTACCGCACCGGTTATCCTCCAGCCCACTTGACAAATATTGCGCCGCCGCCGGCGCAGCAGACTATACCAAGCTTTCATGACCAGGCCCGCGCGAATCATCTTTGTCCCCGGAATGAAACCCAAGCCGCCGGAAGAGCTCTATCGGCAAGTCATCCGCCGTTGCCTTCAGGTGGGTCTCGAGCGTGTCGGCCCAGACGCCGCGCGTGTGTTTCGCGACGACCCGTCGTGCCTCGCACTGATTGCATGGACGTACCTCTTCTACGGCGAGCACCGCGAAATCAACCTGGATCGAGCGGGGATCGAACGCGTTATCGAGCAACCCGAACCCGCGGCGCGGGATATCGCGGAAATCGAATCCCTTGCCAGACGGAAATCGCGGGTGTTCCTTGCCGTGGGCGAAGCCGCGCCACTGTTCTACCGGCTGTTCGCCAAGCCGTCGATGCGCCTGACCATTGCCGAAGCCCTTCGCTACCTTCGCGATCGCCGCGGGGTAGCCACCGCGATTCGCAACCTGCTGCGCAAGGCGCTGGTGGACGCCTGGTCGGCCGGAGAGCGCGTGCTCCTGATCGGCCACAGTCTCGGTTCCGTCATTGCCTACGACACGCTGTGGGAACTGTCCCACGGCGCGCGCCGTGAGCCCGGTCGCGTCGACCTGTTCATGAGTCTGGGCAGTCCGCTGGCCAGCCGACTGATCCTCAAGGGACTTCAAGGTCGGCGGCGAAAGGGCAGGGAACGCTATCCGCATAACATCATCCGCTGGCAGAACTTCTCCGCCCGGGGCGAACTCACGGCCTTGCACCCGCGGCTTGAGCCGTTCTTCGGCGAGATGGTGAAGTTGGGTTTGCTGGCGTCGCTCCAGGACTTCAACGGCTTCTACAACCACTATCGAGGCCCCGAGGGCCTGGATGTGCATACGAGCTACGGGTACCTGCTCACCCGCCCGGTATCCGAATCGATTGCGGCGTGGCTGCGCGTGGATCCAGCCGATCGCACGGGCCAGGTGCGGACCAGCCTCACGGCTGGGGTGTAATGCGGACTTCGATCCGGCGGTTTCGGGCGCGGCCCTGGGCGGTTTCGTTGTTGGCGACGGGGCGGGTTTCGCCATAGCCCAGCGCGCTGATCCGAGCGCCGGAAATGCCCAACCGCTGGCTCAAATAGGCGCCCACCGCCTGGGCCCGCGACCGAGACAGCGCCATGTTGGATTGGGCTCCGCCGTAGGCATCCGTATGGCCTTCAACGACGAGGCGGGATTGCGGGAATACATTGACTGCATCGCCGACGCTTTCCAACAGTGGCGCGTGCGCAGTGTCGATCTGCGAGGAACCGCTCGCGAAGGTCAATCCAGTCAGCGTGACGATGACACTGTCGCCCTCCCGGGAAACCTGGGCCTGGTCGCTGGAAAACATGTTCTCGATCCTGAGAAACTGGTCGCGGCTGCGCTCCTCGGCTTCCAGCCGCTGGACCAACGCGACTCGCTCCTGAAAGGCACCGCCAAGTTGTTCGTCCAGTTCGCGGATTTCCTCTTCGAGCCCGAGAATGCGTATCCGGCTTTCCTCGATATCGATTTCCAGTTGCCGCCCGCGCTGGCGAAGGCCCTCGATATCGGCCACCAATCCAGAGGCGAGAGGCTCGACGCCGGCATCCAGACGCGGTTCGCGGCCCGCCGCCGCGGCAATGCCCTCAATCTGTCGTTCGTATTCGAGCATGAGGTCCTCGACGGTCCCGTCCTGCTCCACGAGCCGGCGAACCCGCGCAGCCAGGGATGCCGCATGCCGCGACGCGTAGGCGGCCTGTTCGGCGAGTTCCCGGGCCGGTTCGATGTCGTAGCGGTTCTCTTCGAGCAGCGCCTCGGCCTGCGCGAGCAGTGCCTCGGCCCGCGCGTGGGTCCGCGGTGCGTACTGAGGGACGCGCTCAAGCGACGCCTGGGCCACGAGCGCTCGCGCCTGGCTGAGGTTCTGGGCCTCGATGGCGGCGAGTTCCGCATCGCGGTATAACGTCTCCGCCGCCGTGGCCCGAGTGCCGATCGCCGCGGATTGGGATGATTCCAGGCGTCGGCTGGCGGCCTTGAAGGCCGTTTCGGCGTCGTTCCATAGCTGAACCGCGAAGACTTCCGCGCGCGCATTCAACGCATCCTCCCGGGTCTCGATGAGGGATGCGAACGTGCCGGCGGCGCCAGTGGCTGCGATCGCGGCCTCCCTGAACGCGGCTTCGGCGGCAGCGAGACGATTCTGGATTCGGCTGATGCTGCGCCCGCGGGCCAGGTCGTTCTCGGCCGCGGAATAGTTGTCCATACCCTGCTCGAAGGCCGCCGGCGCCAGAACCGCGGCGTTGGCCGTTTCGGCGGCCGCCAGAGCCGCGTCGGCGGACTGAAACAGCGGGCTGCGCAAATCCTGCGCCGCAGTCGACTGCATCAGGATCAGGGCGAGCACCGGCGCCGCAAGGGATAACTGCCACGCCGAACGCAGGGATTTCACTGGACGAGCCTCCTGGATTCCATGAGATAATGATACGCCAACGCAACGTTAGCCTGCAGGCGGGCAATCGGAAATCCAAATGAGCGAGTTTTGCGGCATACCCGTGGTCCACAGCGGCCGGAAGTACCGGACCGCCGCCGGCTTCATGGCGGTCAGGAACGGTGTCAAGCGGAACGCGCGTGACGACGAAGCCGCGATACTTCCCAAGCCGCCGTGGCTCAAGGCCAGAATTCCCTCGGGCGGGGCATATGCCAGGGTCAAGCGTACGGTCCGCGAGCACAAGCTGGCGACTGTCTGCGAGGAGTCGATGTGTCCGAACATCGGAGAGTGCTGGTCCGCCGGCACCGCCACGCTGATGCTGATGGGCTCGGTTTGCACCCGGGCTTGCCGGTTCTGCGCAGTCGACACCGGCAATCCAGGGGGTTGGCTGGATCCGGAGGAACCGTTGCACGCGGCGGCTTCCGTCGAACGCATGGGCTTGAACTACGTCGTCATCACCTCGGTGGACCGCGACGACCTGGCGGACGGCGGCGCCGGGCATTATGCAGCGTGCGTCAGGGCGATCAAGCAGCGCTGTCCGCAAACCACGGTGGAGGCGCTGACCCCGGACTTTGCCGGTCGACAGTCCAGCGTGCGAACGGTGCTGGATTCCGGCGTGGACGTGTTCGCGCAGAATCTCGAAACGGTGCGCCGACTCACCCATCCGGTGCGCGACGCAAGGGCCGGATACGGGCAAACGCTGGGCTTGCTCGCCCACGCCAAACAAGTTCGTCCGCGCATATTGACGAAGACCAGCGTCATGTTGGGACTGGGTGAGACCGATGACGAGATTGTTGAAACCCTGGACGACCTGAGCTGCAACGAAGTCGATATCGTGACTTTCGGCCAGTACCTCCGCCCCACCGTGAATCATCTGCCGGTTCGGCGCTACGTCACACCGGAGGAGTTCGCGCGGTATCGCCGGTGGGGACTCGACAGGGGTTTCCTGGAAGTGGTGGCCGGCCCGTTGGTGCGTTCGAGCTATCGGGCGGAGCGGGTATTCGAGATGAACAACGTCGGGTTGTAGTGTCAATGCTTGAGTATTTTTTCGACTATGGCCTGTTCGTTGCCAAGCTGGGCACGCTGGCGCTCGCGATCGTGGTCGTGGGTGGCTTCATCATCGCAGAGCTCAGGCGTGGCGCGGACCCGGCCGGGCTCACCGTGCAGAACCTGAACAGGCGGTTCGAGGACCTGGGCGACACGGTGCGCCGCGCCGTCCACGGCAAGGAGCAATTCAAGCTGACAGCCAGGCAGCGCAAGACCGAGAGCAAGGAACTCGCGAAGAAGGGGTCCCAGCGGCAGCGCATCTACGTCATCGATTTCAAGGGCGATATACGTGCCACGGCGACCGCGTCGCTTCGCGAGGAAGTGTCAGCAGTGCTCGCCGTAGCCTCGGAAGACGATCGTGTCCTGGTGCGGCTCGAGAATTCCGGGGGCACGGTGCACGAACACGGCCTCGCGGCGTCGCAACTGCTGCGCATCAGGCAGAACGGGCTGCGGCTGATCGTCTCCGTAGACAAGATAGCGGCGAGCGGGGGTTACCTGATGGCCTGCGTCGCCAGCCAACTCATCGCCGCCCCGTTTGCCATCGTCGGCTCCATCGGGGTGGTCGCGCAATTGCCCAATTTCCATCGCTTTCTGGAGGACCGGGGCGTGGATTTCGAGCAGATCACCGCCGGTCGGCACAAGCGCACGCTCACGATATTCGGCAAGAATACGGATGAAGGCCGGGAAAAGCTCAAGGAGGAGATTGAAGACGTTCACGCGCTCTTCAAGGCGCAAATCGCCGCGCACCGGCCGCAGCTCGACATCGAGACCGTCGCCACCGGCGAGTATTGGCATGGAACCCGGGCGTTGGAACTGGGCCTGATCGACGAAGTTCGGACCAGCGACGATTTCCTTGCCGAGGCGGCGTCCGAGTGCGATCTCTACCGGCTCAGCTTCAAGCGTCGTCTGCCCCTTCCGGAGCGGCTTCTCGCCGGCGCCGAGACGCTGTTCAGACGCTGAATCAACTCTTGTCTCAAATGTTATTGACAATCATTCTTGATTGTCATAAGTTTCCGCCATGGTCGTCTGTATCTGCAACCGTTACAGGGAACAGGATATCCGCAGCGCCGCTCATTCAGGGCTGCGTTCGGTCGAGGTCATTTACGAACGACTCGGCGCCGGGCCCAGTTGCGGCCGCTGCCTCAAGGTGGCGGAACAGGTGATCCGGGATGTCCACATGGGCTCGTCCGCCGGGAACCCGGCACCGGTGGCCGGATCCGCTTGACTCAGCCCGCCGCCCCGCTTCGCAGCTGTACGTAGTTCTCGATCCCCATCCGTTGGATTAGATCGAACTGGGCCTCGAGCCAGTCCACATGTTCTTCTTCGTTCTTGAGGATACTGTCCAACAGCTGGCGACTGACGTAGTCATTCTCGTTCTCGCAGAGCGTGATGCCTTCCCGCAATACGGGGATCGCCGCGTTTTCCAGTGCCAGATCGCATTCGAGCATTTCTCGGACATCTTCACCTATGAGCAACTTGCCGATGTCCTGCAGATTGGGTAGTCCCTCCAGAAAGAGGATGCGGTCGATGAGGCTGTCAGCGTGCTGCATCTCTTCGATCGACTCCTTGTGCTCGTGCTCCGCAAGCTCCGCGATTCCCCAGTTCCTGTACATGCGCGAATGGAGAAAGTACTGGTTGATCGCGGTTAGCTCGTTGCGCAGAGCCCGGTTCAATATCGCGATGATCCTTGTGTCGCCCTGCATATGCGTTCCTCGAGAATTTCGGACGATTGGGGTAAGTCCGTCGGGCCGCTATTTTACAGTTTTTTGAGGCACGGCTGCCGAAGTTTCTCCACTATCGGGAAGATCCGATTCCGGCGAGCCGTAACCGCCTCCGCCCGGTGTCTCGACCACGAAGCGGTCATTCGACTGCAACTGCACATCAGCGGTTGCCGAGAGATTTTCCACCTCTCCCGTTGAACGAATCACGTAGTTTCGTCCCGGCTGGGCGTCGCCGCCGCCCTTGAGGCCGAACGGGGCCAGGCGCCGTCGGTTGGACAGCATGGCGACTCGCATGGGCTCCAGGAAGCGCAGTTCCCTGACGACACCATCGCCTCCGCGGTGACGGCCGAGGCCACCGCTGTCCCGGCGGATGCAGAACCGCTCGACGCGCACCGGATATCGCCATTCCAGGACTTCGGGATCGGTGAGGCGCGAGTTCGTCATGTGCGTCTGGACGGCGCTGGCACCGTCGAAGCCCGGTCCGGCGCCGGACCCACCGCAAATCGTCTCGTAGTATTGATGGTGTTCGTTGCCGAAGGTCAGGTTGTTCATTGTGCCCTGGGACGCGGCGCAGACGCCGAGCGCCGCCAGCAGCGCGTCGGTGATGCACTGGGATGTTTCCACGTTGCCCGCCGCCACGGCGGCCGGATAGCGGGGATTGACCAGGGACGCATCGGGCAGGCGAATTGTCAGGGGCTTCATGCAGCCCTGGTTCAGCGGAATGGCTTCCTCGACCAATGTCCGAAACACGTACAGCACCGCGGCGCGCGCGACGGAGGCGGGAGCGTTGAAATTGCTGTTGCTTTCGGCCGAGGTGCCGCCGAAATCGATACTGGCGGAGCGGATTTGCGGGTCGATGGAAATGCGCACGCTCAGTGTCTCGCCGCCATCGAGCTCCAGGGACCAGGCCCCATTGCGTAGTGTCGCGATGGCGCGGCGGACGCACTCCTCGGCGTTGCGCTTTATGTGGTTCATGTAAGCGTGCACGATGTCCAGGCCGTAGTGCTCCACGATCGTGCCAAGTTCGGAGACGCCGCGGGTATTGGCGGCGATCTGTGCCTTGAAGTCGGCGATGTTCCGATCCGGGTTTCGGGCGGGATAGCCACCGGATTTCAGTAGCTCACGCACGGCGTTCTCCTGCAGGATCCCGGCATCCACAAGCATGACGTTGTCGATGAGCACGCCCTCTTCGTGGATGGTCTCGCTGGTCGCCGGCATGGATCCCGGGGTCTTGCCGCCGATATCGGCGTGGTGAGCCCTGCATGCCACGGAGAAGATCGACTCCTTGCCGTCGGCGTCGAAAACCGGGGTCACCACGGTGACGTCCGGCAAGTGGGTTCCGCCATTGTAGGGGGCGTTGAGCATGAAGGAGTCGCCCCGTTTCATGGTGCCGCGGCGCTGCGCGAGAATCGTCTTTACGCTGTCGCCCATGGAGCCCAGGTGAACCGGCATATGCGGCGCGTTGGCGATGAGATCGCCCTGGGGGTCGAATACGCCGCAGGAGAAGTCCAGCCGCTCCTTGATGTTCACCGAGTGCGCCGTATTTTCCAGCACGACACCCATCTGCTCGGCGACGTGCATGAACAGGTTGT
Organism: Gammaproteobacteria bacterium; assembly: GCA_047516145.1. GTDB lineage: Bacteria > Pseudomonadota > Gammaproteobacteria > Steroidobacterales > Rariloculaceae > UBA6522. Next base: position 2,274 of record JAKZVH010000199.1, on the reverse strand, counting down.
TGAAGACCTCCAGCATGACGGGATCGGCATTCTTTCCGATGCGCTCGGACGCGGGGCGCGGCGTGGCCCGCGTGAGCAGGATGTGGCCGTAGTCGTTCACGCGGGCTTGCCAGTCGGGCTCGATCACCAGCGTGGAACCGGACTCGACGATGATCGCGGGCCCCGCCACCTTGCAACCGGATGCGAGCCGGTCGCGCCGGAACACCCGCGTGGCTACGCCGCGGCCGCCGAACCAAACGTCGCGAACGGTTTCAGGCGCAGCGTCGGTTCGGCCGCCGATCCACCGCGGCTCGTCGACTTTCGCGCCGGGGACGGTGCCTTCGGACTCCACGGACTCGACGATCAGCGCGGTTCCGGTGGGCTCGAACCCGAACCGGCCGCGGTGAAGTCGATGAAATTCGTCAACCATGGGAGCCACGCCGTTCGTCCACGGTACGGCCACGGAGGTATCCGCGCCCGCGACCTTGAGCATCAGCCGGCGGGCGAATCGAATGCGCTTTCGCGAGACGCCCTGGCCCGTGAGCACGGCCGCGTTGGCGGATTCAAGGTCGGCAAACAGCGCCTCGAGTCCGGACAACAGATCCTCGGTCAAGGGCTGCTCCACGCTACGCTGCTGGAGCGAACGCATCTCCGCCAATCCCATGCCGTAGGCCGACAGTACGCCGCCCAGGGGGTGCAGAAAGACCTGCTCGACTCCCAGCGCGTCGGCCACTTCGCAGGCATGCTGACCGGCGGCTCCGCCGAAGCAGCACAGGGTGAACCGGCTGACATCGTGCCCGCGCTGAGTGGAGATCCGCTTGATGGCGTTGGCCATGCGTTCCACAGCTATTCTCAGGAAGCCTGCGGCCAGTTGCTCGCCGCTAACCGCTTTGCCGGTCTCCTCGTTGACTTTCCGGGCGAGGTCGCCAAAGCGCCGCTCCACTACCCCGACATCGATCGGTTCATTCCCGTCGGGACCGAAAACCCGGGGGAAGTGGTCCGCCTGGATCCGCCCAAGCCACACGTTGGCATCGGTGACGGTCAGCGGGCCGCCGTTTCGGTAGCAGGCCGGCCCGGGATAGGCGCCGGCGGATTCCGGTCCAACCTGGAGCCGGGACGAGGCGAACCTGAGGATAGAACCGCCGCCGGCGGCCACCGTTTCAACGCGCATCATCGGCGCGGTGAATCGCACCCCGGCAATGGTCGTGCCGGCGGAGCGCTCGAACTCGCCGTTATAGAGCGACACGTCGGTTGAAGTTCCCCCCATGTCGAAACCGATCAGGCGATCGAGTCCCGCTGCCGCCGCGGCTCCCGCCATGCCGACAACCCCGCCGGCCGGCCCGGACAGGATACTGTCCTTGCCGCGGAAGGCGTCCGCGCTGACCAGCCCGCCATGGCTCTGCATGAACAGCAGCGGCGCATTGCCCATCCGCCCGGCGAGCCCGTCCCGTACCCGGCTGACGTAGCGGTTCAGCACCGGGGACAGGTACGCGTCGGCCAATGTGGTGTCGCCACGGGAGACCAGCTTCATCAGCGCGCTTGTGGTATGGGAAACGGAGATCTGCGCGAATCCGACATCCGCGGCGAGCCGTGCCGCGGCCCGCTCGTGGGCGGGGAACCGATAGCCATGGAGGAACACGATGGCAACGCTGCTCACACCCTGGTTCCGTGCCGCCTCCAGTTCGGTGCGAAGGGTTTCGCCGTCCAGCGGCGCGATCACCTCGCCTTGGGCGGAGACGCGTTCATCGGCCTCGATCACCCGGCTGTAAAGCATCTCCGGCAGCTCTATTCTGAGTGCAAAGATGTCCGGGCGGTTCTGGTACCCGATACGCAGCGCGTCGCCGAATCCCCTGGTGATTACCAGCGCCGTGGACGCCCCGCGGCGCTGGAGCAGGGCATTGGTGGCGACCGTGGTTCCCATGCGAACCGCGTCGATGGGCGCGGCGGCATCCCCGCCCGTGACGAGCCCGATCCCGTGCACCGCGGCGTCCGCGTAGTGCCCCGGGTTCTCGGACAGCAGCTTGACCGTGGAGATTTCACCCTCGGGGTCCCGGGCGACCACATCGGTAAACGTACCGCCACGGTCGACCCAGATCTGCCATCCGCCGGTGGCGCCGCCCGTCATTTGCATTCAGCCCATGTCGCCTGCAAGTCTGTCCGCAGACACCCTCCGGGCGATGCCGGACTTTCGCCACGGTCGAGCAGCCCGTGGCCAAAGTCCCACTGCATTCGACCGGCGTGTCATCCCGGCTGACTGCGTTGCTCGTCGGTCGAATATTCCCGATACTCTCCCTC
>JAKZVH010000198.1:0-6751 GCA_047516145.1 Gammaproteobacteria bacterium | reverse complement strand
CCCAGCGCCATGACCGCCAGAACGACCGGCCACATGCCGATACCGGTGCCCTGAAACGCCAGGGCTCCGGCGTCCACCGGCCAGCGCAATCGGCGCGCGAGGCTCAAAACGCGCGCCGCCGTGCGAAAAGACGTGCCACGTAGGCGTCGCCCGATCGCATGATTCGGTCCACCGACCCCTGCTCGACGACCGTACCGGCGTGAATGACGATCAATTCGTCGGCCAGACGCGCCGCCTCGCCCATGTTGTGGGTGACCAGGACCACCGTTGTCAATTCGGACTCCATCAGTTTGAGGAAACGATCGTGGATATCGCCGCGTGTCAGGGGATCCACGCCGGAAAAGGGTTCGTCGAGCAGCAGCAACTCCGGTTGCAGGAACATGGCCCGGCAGATCCCGACACGCTGCTGTTGGCCGCCGGACAATTCGTGGGGATAGCGGTGCTTGAGCCCGTGCTCCAGGGCCATCAGGTTCATGAGTTGGTCGGTGCGGGTCCGCAGCGCCGGATCGGACCAGCCCTCCAACTCGCCCAGCAGGGCGATATTGCGCCCCACTCGCATGTGCGGGAACAGCCCCGTCCCCTGCACCGCGTAGCCGATACGCCGGCGGAAGGGAGCCAGGCCGGCCGTCGGGACGGGCAGGCCAAACGTGGTGACCGTTCCCCGGTCCGGCCGCTCAAGCCCGTTGACGAGTTGCAGCAGCGTCGACTTGCCGCTGCCGCTCTCGCCAACCAGCGCCGTGGCGATCCCCGGAGGGATATCGAGATCGAGATCCCGGAAGACCTCGGTCTGCCCATAGCGCTTGCCCAGGCCCCTGAATTCGATGATCCCGCTCATCGCGCAGTTAAGATAACATTAGCCCCCGCCCGGCGGTGCGTCGCGGACGCGCGCCGTTATGGAATGCCGCGACGCGTCGCGGGGATTGTCGGGGTTACCGGGAGGACCAATGAGCGAGAAGACCAAGCCCACGCAAGATGAACTGCGAGCCAGGTTGAGCAGCGAGCAGTTTCAAATAACCCAGGAGGCGGGTACGGAACCGGCCTTCACCGGAAAATACTACGCGCACAAGGCTGACGGGATGTACCGGTGCGTCTGTTGCGGGAGCGACGTGTTCGCGTCCACCGAGAAATTCGATTCGGGAACCGGTTGGCCAAGCTTCCGGTCACCGTCCTGTCCCGCCGCCGTGGCCACCGAGCGGGACACGAGCTACGGCATGGTCAGGGACGAAGTCGTCTGCGCCCGGTGCGGTGCTCATCTCGGGCACGTTTTCGGCGATGGGCCGGAGCCTACCGGGCTTAGATACTGCATCAACTCCGCGTCCCTGGACTTCGATTTCACCGACGAGGATTAAGGGGGATCTCACGTCCGTGACACCGTCGTTCCTGGCGAGTCGGACGCCGAAAAATGCTCAGAGAACTTCGCGACATTCTTAACAGGACGTTGGCCGGGGCCGAAGAGGACGCCGGCGGCCGCGATCATGCCATCCGCCTGGCGACGGCCACCCTGCTGGTGGAAGTCGTGCGCGCCGACTACGACGAACATCTCGCCGAGGGCGAAGCGGTCTTCGACCAACTGCAACGGTTTTTCGATTTATCGGATGGCGAAACCCGGCTGCTGATCGAGAAGGCCGAGCAGGAGGCAGACCATTCTGTCTCCTTGCAGTCGTTCACGCGGATTCTGCACGAACGGTTGAGCCTCGCCGAGAAATTTACGGTCGTCGAAATGCTGTGGCGCGTTGCACTGGCTGACAGCCGCCTGGACAAGTACGAGGATCATCTGGTGAGAAAGGTGGCCGGGCTTCTATACGTGCCCCATGGCGATCTGATCCGCATCCGCAATCAGGTCAAGAACGAACACGCGGCGTTAATCGCTAGCTCAGGTAGCCGGGCAGCGGAACGGCCCTGAATCCCGCCTGCACGAGGATCAATACCAGCAGAGGGGAGAGGTCGAGTCCCGCGATGGGTGGCAGAATCCGACGGACGGGCCGGAGCAGGGGTTCGTTCAGGTCCGCCAGAACCACCGCAATGGGGTGCTGTCCCCTCGGTCCGATCCAACTCATGATGACGTAGATAAGGATGCTCACCGAATAGAACCACAGCGTCAGGCTGATGAGACGGAAGAGGACCAATGCCGGAAACGGCGCCAGGGACATGGACGACAGGTTGCCGATGGCCATGAGAGTGAAGGTGAGAATGGCTTCAAGCAGCACCAGGATCACCAGCGTGGGAACATCGGCGCTCCGGGATGTGGGGATTAATCGCCCCGCCGGTATTACCAGGGGGTTGGTGATCTGCACGATGGCTTGTGTGAACGGATTGTGGTACTCGGCCTTTACCCACTGCAGGAGAAATCGCAGCAGAAATGTCAGCAGATACAGGTCGCCCAATGCCTTGACCAGGTAGAAAAGTGAGTTGAGCATTTCTCGTGCCTACGGTGCTGATTCGGCTGAGCGGGTTTTGTGGGCAGGGTACATGAGTCGGGGCCAAAGATATCACGGGGCCAGGTGAGATTTCCTTACGCGTTGGGTTGCGGGGCCGGGCGCGGGCCGAATATGGCCGTACCGATACGTACGATAGTGCTGCCTTCGCGCACCGCGGGCTCAAGGTCCGCGGACATACCCATGGAGAGCGTGTCCATTGGAACGCCCCGGGAGCTGATGCGGTCCCGTAACCGGCGTAGTTCGGCGAAGAATTGCGCCGATTGGCCGGGATGCTCCGGAGCGGGTGGAATGGTCATCAGGCCCCGCAATTTCAGGTGTTGAAAGCGGGCGATACCGCGGGCGAGCGCTTCCACCGCGCCGGGGTCGACACCACCCTTGCCGCGCTCTCCCGCCTGATTGACCTGTATGCACACTTGCAACGGCGCAGCCCCGCGGGGCCGCTGATCGTCGAGTCGCCTGGCAATCTTCATGCGGTCCAGCGTATGGACCCATTGAAAGCGCTCCGCCACCTCGCGGGTCTTGTTGGCCTGCAACTGTCCAATGAAGTGCCAGACGATGGGTAACGCATCCAGCGCCATGATCTTGATGCGGGCTTCCTGGGCGAAATTTTCGCCAAAATGCACCTGACCGGCCTGAAATGCGGCTTCAACCGCACTCGTGGGTTGTCGTTTACTGACTGCCAGAATCAGCGTGTCCTCCGCGACTTCACCGGCGTCGTAGCGGGCCACCTTGATCCGGTCGCGGACCGCGTACAAGCGATCCGCGATATTGACCGCACTGCCCGGGAGATTTTTCGATTCGCCGCTCATCGCACCATGTCGAGTCTGCCACTGACGGCCCGCCACGGCACGCTCATCAATCAGCCGCCGAGGGAGTCACGCGGCTACTCGCCTACGCGGTTGAGCATGGCGCTTCCGACTTGCACCTTTCGGCGGGGCTGGCACCGCGGATTCGAGTCCACGGCGACGTCAGGGATACGGATATCCCGCCGCTGCCGCATACGCGGGTGCAAAGTATGGTCCATGCCATCATGAACGACAAACAGAGGCAGCATTTCGCACGGTTTCTGGAAACCGACTTCGCGATCGAAGTACCCGGCCTGGCACGTTTTCGAGTCAATGCGTTCACTCAGAGACGCGGTTGTTCAGCCGTATTTCGCGCGATTCCCGAGGCGATCCCGACGTTGGACGAGTTGGCCGCACCCCTCGTCTTCAAAACGATCGCGACGCAGCCCCGCGGGCTGGTATTGGTCACGGGTCCCACCGGTTCCGGGAAGTCAACCACCCTCGCTGCCATGGTGGACCACGTCAACACCCACTCGCCGAGCCACATCATCACCGTCGAGGACCCCATCGAGTTCGTTCACGAGAGCAAGCAGTCGCTGATCAGCCAGCGAGAGGTCCACCAGGATACGCTGGATTTCGCTTCGGCACTGAGATCGGCGCTGCGCGAGGATCCGGATGTCATTCTCATCGGCGAGCTACGCGACCTTGAGACGATCCGGTTGGCGCTGACCGCCGCGGAAACAGGACATCTGGTGTTGGCTACCTTGCATACCAGCTCGGCGGCCAAGACCGTGGATCGCATGGTCGATGTCTTCCCAGGGGCGGAAAAAGCCCTGGTACGCGGCATGCTCGCCGAGTCGTTGCGCGCGGTGATCGCGCAGAAGTTGCTCCGCCGATGTGGCGGCGGACGCATTGCCGCCCACGAAGTCATGATCGCGACGCCCGCCATCCGCAATCTCATTCGCGAGGGCAAGATTGCGCAAATGTATTCGGCGATACAGACGGGGAGAGCTGACGGGATGTGGACCCTGGAGCAGGATCTTCGGGAGCTGCAGGCAAAGGGTTTGGTATCCCGTGAGGGTTAGACCGCCTGTCTCACCGATCTTCGTCGCGAGGGCATCGGCGGCCGCAGCAGGCGATCGGTGAGATAGGCGGGTTAACCGGGGTACACTTGGCGCGCGTCGAATACCGGCCCGTCCACGCAAACCCGCTTCATGGCGGTTCCCTCCGGTGTACTCAGTTCAACGGTACAGCCGGCGCATCCCCCCACGCCGCAAGCCATGAATTCCTCGAGCGCCAGTTGACACGGCACGTTGAATTGACGGGCGAGATCGGCGGTGGCCGCCAGCATGCCCTCCGGGCCGCATCCCAGGAGCTGTACGCGGCCAAGCTCCGCGGCGCCAAGCGCTTCCAGCCGGACACGCGCCAGCTCGGTGACAAATCCGGGGAAACATCCATCGTAGCCGGCGTTGCTGGCCAGCCGCGACGGCACGCTCCATGACTCCAGCAGTTCAACGCTTCTGGAAGCCGACGGCGGCAAGCCCGGAACCGGGATTCGAGACTCCTTCACGAGGAAGGGAAAGGGCACTTCCGATCCCATCAACACAAGGATTCGGAACTGCCGGTCCCGCTTCAGGCGTTCGGCAAGAAAGACCATCGGCGGTATCCCCACGCCCCCGCCGATCGCGATTACGATGGGCTTGGCGGGATCCGGCTTGAAGCCGTTACCGATTGGCCCAAGCACGCTGATGGTCTCACCGGTGGTTCTCTTCCCCAGTAGTTCCAGGCCGCGCCCCACTGGCTTGTAGAGGAACTCAAGCCAGCCCCCGGAGGGGTTCGCCCGCATGATCGACAGGGGTCGCCGCATGGGTATCGCCGGATCGCAGGTCAAATGGGCGAAGCTGCCGGGCACGGCGTCCGCGGCGCAGGCCGGGGCGGTTACGCGCAGCACGAACTGGTCCGCCGGGAACTGCTGCTGGAAGACGATCGCGGCATCCTCCAGGTGGATCGTGGCGCGTGTTGCCGTGTGGCTCATGACGGATTGCTCATCCATTGCTCCGCGATGATGCAGGCGGCACCGCTGTCCACGTCGCCCTTTCTCACTCTTCGCTTCATCCGGCCGGACGCCCGCGCCGCGCGCAGCCGGGATTCAGCCGCCATGGAGGTCAGTTGCTCGTCGGTTGTCGCAACCGGAAGCCCGTAGCGGCGCTCCAGTGCGGTAGCGAATGCCCGCGCTTCGGCGGCAATTTCGCTTGCATGTGGACCGCTCGGCAATCCGACCACCAGGCGGCCCGGGCGCCAGTCGTCGACGGCGGCATCGACATCGTCCCACGGTAGTGCCCGCGCCGCATGCAGGACCCCGAGCGGTGTGGCCGTACCGGTGAGAAGATTACCCGTCGCCAACCCGACACGCCGCAGACCAAAGTCGAACGCAAGCACGACGTTGCGGTTCGGCGAGCCAGTCAAGTCCGACCGCCGGCGGTGTAGTCAGGCATGGCCCGCATAGCTCGAAAGCTGGCTGATGTCGATGCCGAGCAGCGCCGTTGCCGCGGCGCAACGCTGATCGAAAGGGGTCTCGAAGATAATCGCCGGGTCGGCAGGCACGCTCAACCAGGCATTGGCCGAGAGTTCCGATTCCAGTTGCCCGGGATTCCAGCCCGCGTAACCCAGGGCCACCAACGCTGCCCTGGGGCCCGTCCCGCGCGCCATGGAGTCAAGTATGTCCTGGGAAACGGTGACCTTGATCGCGGTGTTCTCGGTGTTGAGCGTATTGTCGTACGCCTCGATCGATTGATGGAGCACGAATCCCCGGTCTGCCTGTACCGGGCCGCCGCCCATCACGCGCCGCTCGCCCTGGTGTTCGTCGACGATGTCGAGGGAAAGTTGACGAAAGATTTCCGCGACGCGCATTTTCAAGGGGCGGTTGATGATGATGCCGAGCGCGCCTTGTTCGTCGTGCTTGCAGAGATACGTCACCGTCCCGCTGAAATTGGGATCGGTCATGCTGGGCATGGCAATCAGGAAATGATCTTGCAGCGTGCGCATGGCAACCCCGCCCGATGAGGACATCGTTGATTATCGCATTCGGGCGCCCCGAGTGGCCACCGCTGCGACTCGAAACTTGCTGTCCTCCCCGGGACCGACAAGGCTTGACAAGGAAGCCCTGGAGTCATTCCGCGAGTTTCGCCTCGATGGCTGCCAGTAACCGATCGGCAATGTCGATGTCAAACTCGCGATCCAGTTCGCGTATGCCGGTCGGGCTGGTGATATTGATCTCCGTCAGGTAGTCGCCAATGATGTCGAGGCCCGCAAAAAGGACTCCCTTGTCCTTCAGCACGGGTCCGACCTCGCCACACAGCCATTGGTCCCGCGCGGTCAGTTCCCGGCCCACGCCTTGCGCGCCCGCCACCAGGTTGCCCCGGCTCTCGCCGGGGCCCGGGATCCGCGCGAGGGCGTAGGGGACCGGCTCGCCGTCGATCAGCAGAACCCGCTTGTCGCCGGCCTCGATTTCGGGGAGAAAGCGCTGCG
>JAKZVH010000197.1:0-6965 GCA_047516145.1 Gammaproteobacteria bacterium | reverse complement strand
GGCACGTAGGCGGCGCCGGCCTTCATGATGCCGTATACGGATACCCCGAGCTCGAGACTCCGCGGGAGATAGATGCCGACCCGGTCGCCACGCTTCACTCCGTTCGCGCGCAGTGCATGGGCCAGCCGGTTCGCGCGCCGGGCCAGCTCTGAATAGCGGAGAAGCTCCCCCTCGTAGCGCAAGGCCACCGAATCCGGCGTGTGCTCCGCATGCTCGTCCAGATACTGGGGGATGAGGGATGGCACGCTACAGACCGAGGAAGCTTGCGATGATTTGACGCTGGATGTCGGCCGTGCCGCCGTAGATGGTGCTACCGATGGCATCGCGCAGATCCCGCTCGACGCCGAATTCACTGCTATAGCCCTTGGCGCCGTGGATCGCGATGGCATCCATGCTCGACTGCACCAGGGACTCGGTGAGATAGAGCTTCGCCATGGCCGCCTCCATGGCGGCCTGCCTGCCCTGACTCTTGAGCCACGCCACCCGGTAGAGTAGCAGCCGCGCGGTCTCCAGGCGCACCTTCATCTCCGCCATCCGGTTGGAGACCGATTGAAACTTGCCGATGGCCTTGCCGAATTGTTCCCGCTTGCGGGCGTAGTCGACACAGTCTTTCAACTGGCGCTCCATCACACCCACGTGGCTGGCCAGCATGCAACTGCGCTCCCATTCCAGGGACGCATTGAACAAGCTCATTCCGGCCCCTTCCGGCCCGAGTCTGTTCTCCCGCGGGATCTCGCAGTTATTTAGGGTCAGATCACCCCACGGGACGCCCCGCAGCCCCATTTTCTGCCGGGCCGCTCGACTGCTGAGTCCCGGCGTACCGTTTTCCACAAGAAAAGCGGTCGTGCCCCATTTGCCTCGTTCGCGATCCAGGCACGCATACAGGACGAACAGATCCGCCACGGGCCCCAAGGTGATCCAGGACTTGACGCCATTCAGGAGGTAGCCACCGTCGGTCCTCTCGGCCGTCGTGGCGAGGGTGAAAGCATCGGAACCGGACTCGGGCTCGCTGATGGTCTGGGCGCCGATCATCTCGCCCCGGGCAAGGGCCGGGAGGAAGCACCGTTTCTGGGCATCGTCGCCGAACTGTTGCACGCTCAGTTGGACTGTCCACATCTGGGTGTTCAGCGCCATCAAGAGCCCGTTGTCACGGCAACCCGCCCCCAGCCCTTCCATCAGCAACACAGTATCGAGGATATCGTGCCCACCACCGCCGTACTCGCCCGGCAGTGCATACCCCTGGATACCGTAGTCCGCGCACTTGCGCCAAAGCTCGCGGGAGAACGATCCGTCGGCGTCGCGCTCCGCGGCGCCGTCGTTGAGGGTGTGCAGCGCGAACTCCGTCGCGGCGCGCTTTATCGCTAGCTGCTCTTTGCTCCAGGAGAAGTCCATTAGCCTATCGGTTCAGTGATGCAGGCGCGCGCGAAGGTGTCGCGGCGTGCCCGCCGTTCGGCGCCATTGATTGTAGCGGCCAGCCTGGGTTATTCATAAAAACGCGCAACGCGAGGGCGTGAAGATGTGGGTAGTGGCAAGGCGCGCGACGGGCAACGCGCGCGCCTCAAACAAGTCCCGTTCGTCAAGATTTTGGACAAGGCCCTCAAGACCGCGATCCCCAGAACGAATCGCTAAGAAAATTAGATGGTTACGAATTACCCGGCCCAATCCTCGAATGTGACCCCATGGTCGATTTTGGCCGCTATACTGGACGCAACCGCAACCGCCAACGACGTGCAAGAGGTGCGTCCTCGACAGCAAAAGAAGGCCACGTGAGTACAACACAACGGGTGACGGATTTCATCTACGAAGAGCTGCTGAACAGCCCAAAGGGGCTGGAACTGGCGCCGGATACGTCTCTGCTCATGGACGGGTTGGTGAGTTCCATCGCCGCCATACGCCTCGTGGTATTCCTCGAGGAACAGTTCGGGATCACGGTGCCGCCCGAGGACGTGACGCTGGAGAACTTCGGCACCATCGCCAGGATCTCGGCGTATGTGTCACTCGATCGTAACTGAGCGGGCTGGCCCGGTATGCCACACGACCTCTCGCGCGCGACGTCCAACCTGACCCGAGGGCAGTGGTCGATCTGGGCTGGCCAGCAGCTCGACCCGGACTTGCCGCTGTACAACATGGTGTTGACGTACACTTTCGACGGCGCCCTAGACACCGAGAAATTCGCCCAGGCCTTTCAGGCACTGCTCAATGCCAGCGAAACGCTTCGCACTGTCTTCGAGGAAACGAACGGCGTGCCTCGACGACGCGCCCGGGAGCCTTTCGACTCGCCGCTGGTTAATGTAGATCTGTCGAGCCGGCCCGACCCCGAAGAGACCCTGCAACGCTGGCTCGATGAGCGATCCGTTCGGGCATTCGATCTCACCCACTGTCTCTTCGACACTGCCCTGCTCCGCCTCGCTGACGAACGCTTCGTCTGGTATATCAATCAACACCATCTAATCACGGACGGATGGTCGGCGCTGGTGATTTACGAAAACCTCGCGGCCTTCTACTTGCACGCCAAATCCGGCGCCCGAGGGGAACCGCCGGCGCTGCCATCCTATGAAGTGTACGCGGAGTTCGAGCGAAACAGCCGCGATTCGCGCCACTACGGGGCCGCCAAGGACTATTGGCAAGAGAAGCTGAAGACGCCCGTGGCGCGCACGGAATTCTACACCGCCTCGCCGCCGCGCCCCGACGCGCGCACCTCGCGCATCGCCTGTGTGCTCGGAGCCGAACGCAGCGCGGCCATGCAGGCCGCGTGCGGCGACAAGGGCGTCTTCTTTCTCAATAGCGAACTCACCGTATTCATCGTATTTGCCACGCTCCTGTTCGGCTACCTGCACCGTATCGGCAATGGACCACGCCTTCGGATCGGTGCGCCCTTTCACAATCGCTCGAACAATACCTTCAAGGAAACTCTAGGCCTGTTCATGGAGGTCTATCCGCTACAAGTGGACGTGGAAGAGGACGAGACCTTCTCCACCCTGGTGGGGAAGCTGATCCGGGAGATCCAGAAGGTCCTGGTCAATGCCCAGCCCGGGCTCAGCAGCACCGCGTCGAACAAGGCTTACGACGTCTTCCTGAACTTCGTCAACGTGAGCTTTCCAGACTTCGATGGCATGCCGGTCATCGTGGACTGGCCCCACAGCGGATACGCCGACAGCAACCACGGTCTGCGCTTGCAGGTGCACGACTTCGGCGGAAGTGGCGAATACTTGCTGCACTTCGACCTGAATCACAGCGCCTTCCCACGTCCCGAGAAGTCTCCCATCTGCGGCCATTTTCTACGCATCGTGGACGCGTTCCTCGATGACCGCGAGCAAGTCATCGGCCGTATCGACCTGACCACGGCCGCGGAGAGGGAACGCATCGCAGCGTTCTCCCGAGGTGGGGGCGAAGCACCGGATCTCACCGGAGTGTTGGAACGTATCGCGCTGCAGAGCGCGCGCGCCCCGGATGCGATTGCGGTCAGCTTTCGGGGCGGTGACATCAGCTACGGCGAGCTGCAATCGCGCTCGAACCAGCTCGCGCACTTCCTGCGCGGCGCCGGCGTCGGACCGGACAGCTTGGTCGGACTGTGCATGCATCGCTCCGTGGAAACGGTCGTCGGGATCCTCGGTGTCATGAAGGCGGGCGGGGCCTATGTCCCCCTCGATCCCGCCTATCCTGAAGACCGGCTCGGGCACATGCTGGAGGACATGGACCGGGCTGGCTCCTCCACGGTGCTGCTGACCCAGGGCGCGCTCGCCCATCGCTTTGCTAGCCGCGGTGGGCCGATCGTACGCCTGGACGAAGATTGGGCACGCATCGCCGCATATTCGAACACGACACCCCGCGTGGACGCGGGACCCGAACAGCTGGCCTATGTCATCTTCACCTCGGGCTCCACCGGCAGGCCCAAGGGCGTGATGGTGCGCCACGGTGGGCTCGCCCACTACGTGAACTGGGCGAGCCGCTTCTACCTGGAAGAGAAAGGCTGGAGCTTACCGCTCTACTCGTCGCCGTCATTCGACCTCACCGTGACCTCGCTGTTTCTGCCTCTGGTCACCGGCGGGCGGATCATGGTCTACCCGGCCGAAGACGCCCGCGACGCGCTGGCGATCCTCCAGGTCGTGCGCGACGACCAGGTGGACCTGGTCAAGCTCACTCCGTCCCACCTGGCGCTACTGGCGGGGCGGGATCTGCGCGCTTCGCGCATCAAGACGCTCATCGTCGGCGGCGAAGATCTGAAGACGGCCCAAGCGATGGCGGCGCTCGATACGTTCGGCGAAGATGTCGCCATCTACAACGAATACGGCCCTACCGAGGCAACGGTTGGCTGCATGGTCCATCGATTCGATCCGGACTCCGACACCGCCACCTCGGTGCCCATCGGCCGGCCGATCGACGGCACCCGCATTCACGTGCTCGATCGCTACCGGCAGCCTATGCCGGTCGGCGCGGTGGGCGAGCTGCATATCGCAGGCCCCGCGCTGGCCCGCGGCTACCTGAATCAGCCTGAGGTCACCGCGCGCCAGTTCGTTACCGAGCCTTTCGCTACCGGCGCAACCATGTACGCAACCGGTGATCTGGCCCGCTGGCGCGAGGATGGCGTCCTCGAATACCTGGGGCGGCGTGACGAACAGATCAAGCTGCTCGGCGCGCGCATCGAGCTCGGTGAAGTGGAAGCCGCGCTGCTGGCCCACGGCGAGGTCCACGATGCGGTCGCCGCATTGCACCATCCCGGGTCCGGCCACGACGGCGACGGCATGAACTCGGGCGTTGAGCGCGGCCTCGGTCTCGCGGCCTACTACGTGTCCCGGGTGGAAATTTCGAGCACGGCCCTGCGGGAGTTTCTGGGTGAGCGGCTACCCGAGTACATGGTGCCAACATGGTTCACCCGGATCGACGCGATCCCCCTGACGCCCAACGGCAAGGCCGACCGCAAGGCTCTGCCGCCGCCCGAAACCCGCGACGGCGGCCCAGGGGACCGCTATCAGGCGCCCCGCAACCCGAGGGAAGCCCTCCTGGCCGAGATCTGGGCCTCGGTCCTCGGCCTGGAGCGGGTCGGAGTTCATGCCAACTTCTTCGCGCTAGGAGGGGACTCCATCGGCAACATCCAGATCTGCTCCCGCGCCCGTCAGCGCAGCCTGAGGGTCGAGCCCGCCCAGGTCTTTCGGCATCCGACGGTGGCGAACCTCGCCCGGGTGGCCGTCGCCGAGGAATACGTCCGCGCGGAGCAGGGGCCGGTCACCGGCCCCGTGCCCCTGACGCCCATCCAGCAGCGCTTTCTCCAGGAAGAGCATCCGCGGCCGGCGCACTGGAACCAAGCCCTGCTGCTGGAGATCGACCCGGCTCCGGATCGCCAACATCTCCAGGGCGCGTTACGCCATCTCCTGATCCACCACGACGCCTTGCGACTGCGCTACGAGCGTCATGACGGCGTTTGGCGGCAGGCCATGGCGGCGCCCGGCGAAATTGCCACCTCGTTGCAGGTGGTGGATCTCGCGGGTCTGGACGCGGACGGGCAACGCGCGGAGATGGCTGCGATAGAGGCGGCACAGCAGCGTGACCTGGATCTGGAGCAAGGCGACTTGGTACGCGCCGTTCTTTTTCACCTCGGCACCGCCGGGCCCGCGCGCCTCCTGCTGATCGTCCATCATCTGGCCATGGACGCGGTGTCCTGGTACATCGTCTTGCAGGATCTCGAACTGGCCTACGGGCAACTGGCCCGGGGGGATGGACCCGCGTTGCCCTCCAAGACCACGTCGTTCAAGACCTGGGCCGAGAGCATTTCCCGCTTCGCGCGCACCCCGACCGGCCACCGAGATGTCGCCTGGTGGCGGAATGTCTCCCCGCCCCGCCCCGGCCTGGCGGCGGAGGACTTCGGAAACCAGGACTCCGAACGCCAACTCCGTGTAGCGCTCGCGCCCGAGCGCACTCGCGCCCTCGTCAGGGAAGTCCCCGCGGCCTACAACACACGCACCGACGAGGTCCTGCTCACCGCGCTGATGCACGCGATACCGGCCTGGACTGGGGAAGACGCCCTGGTGCTAGACCTGGAGGGGCACGGTCGCGAAGACGTGGTGGAAGGCCTAGATCTCTCGAGGACGGTGGGCTGGTTCACGAGTATCTTCCCGGTCCGCCTGACCCTTCCCCGGGGCACCTCCGCGCCCGAGGCGCTCAAGTCCGTCAAGGAGCAGTTGCGGGCGGTTCCGGGCAACGGCATCGGCTACGGCCTGCTCCGCTATCTGGGCGGCGACCCGGATCTCTCGGCACATCTCGAGACTCGGCCCCGGTCACGGATCCTGTTCAACTATCTCGGCCGCCTGGACGGCCTCTTGGACGAGGGCTCCAGCTTCCGCCTGTGCCGCGAGTTGGTGCTGTCCCAGGATCCGAGTTGCCGGCGCCCCTATCCCCTCATCATCGATGCCTTCGTGCTGGGCGGCACCCTGCACATGCACTGGCGCTACAGCGAGTCGATGCATGGAGAAGCAGAAATTGCGGCGCTGGCGAACGAGTGCCTCGGGGCCCTGGAAGCACTGATTGACCACTGCCTCTCCCCCGGCGCCGGGGGTGTGACCCCTGCGGACTTCCCCGACGCGAGACTCAGCCAGGAGGGCCTGGACGACCTACTGGCGGAATTCGGGGAGGGGTGAGACTAACGCCTGAGGTAGCGGGGCTCCGCGCCGCGGCGCAACGTGCTGCACGACACCACCCGAGGGGGCGGCTCGGCATCACTCACGCCCATGCACCAGCAGGTCAAATTTTTACCCAACAAAACCTTCAGCACCAGGCTGGGCGCAGTGCTGGCCGACTAAATGACAGCGGAATTCGGGCCTGCGCGGTAGCTGCGCACGCTGGCCATTCCCGCTGACGTCGTCCGAACCAAGACCAGCGACCCTCGATCGTCTGAAAAAGGGCGATTACCCTTCTGATACTCCCATGGTGACGAGAATGATCCGATCCGGAAAGGTGGCATGGTGTTAAAG
>JAKZVH010000196.1:0-13411 GCA_047516145.1 Gammaproteobacteria bacterium | reverse complement strand
TTCGCGCTTGTCGGGCGCGTGGATATCCACCTCGGGTTCGATGATCGGCGTCAGGCCGGCGGCCACGATCTGCCGCCCCACCTCGAACTGCTGGCTCACAACTCGCTCGATGCCGGCGCCGTGCGCCGACTTGATCGCCGAGCGCATCTTGGTGCCGAATACGTTGCGCGCGCTGGCTTTCTCCAATAGCTCGGCAAGGCCGGGCATGGGATTCATCACCTGCACCCCATCCTCTTCGGGCGCCAGTCCCTTGTCGACCTTGAGAATGGGGACGACGTTCTTCGCCTCCCAAAGATAGCGGGCCGAGTTGACGCCGCCGATGTCCCGGTCGAGCGTATTCTCAAAAAGTATGGCGCCGAGGATTCGGTTGCCGTTGAACGCGGGGCTGGTCACGATACGGGAGCGCATCGCATGCACCAGGGAGAACATTTCCTCGTCGTTGTCGTAGGCATCTTCCGATACCCCATAGAGCCTGAGCGCCTTGGGTGTGCTGCCACCACTTTGATCCAGTGCGGCGATAAAGCCGGCTTGCGTGCGTACCTTGTCGAGTTGAGCTTCCGCGATAGACATGAGAATTCGATTGCTCCGTATGTGCGTGGATCGTGCCTGAATTTTCCACCGGGCCTGCGCCGCGAACGTCGCAGCGCCCGCGCGAAAAAACCATGCGATATACCCCGGCTGGCCGGTGCGGAGTATACCAGCCCACCGCTATGTCGATGCACGGAAGATCGTTGCGCGGAGAGCGATTTTCGCCACGGGGACGGAGGTTCGCCGCTTGACCCGAACATCGCGGAGACCCGCGAGTCAGTCGGTCGGGGTCGTTCGCGGTTCGATCGGGGTGCAGTCGGTGTTCATCAATTGCCAACGCTCCTGTGTACTGCGGCGCACCAGGAAACACGCCTCACCGTCCACCATCAGGTCAAAGCTTACCGGTAGGCCGAGGTCCCGCCCCCTGGGGTCGGGACGTTGAAGGTCGCCGCGGACGGCGCCTTCAAGAGTCAACGTGCTGTCCTGGGTCAGAGCGTCCGGTGAAAGCGTGATGGACCTGCCGCCAAGCGCGTCGACAAGCACTTCATGTAACTCGGCCCTGCTTTCCGCCGTGGGGCTGGCGATGACCGCCGCCTGCTCGGCTTGCGCGGAAAGATTCTGGCAGGCCGCAAGCAGTCCAGCGGTGAGCACGGTTGATGCGAGCAGGCAATGTCTCATTTCAATTCCGGAGGATACGATTGGTCAGCCATTCCGGCTTGTGGACGGTGCCGTCCCGTGGTTCGAGATGGGGAATCCGGTCCCCATGGGCCCCGAACGACAGGGCACCGGAGGCGGTGGCTCCGGCGCCGGTTTCGGCGCAGGTCGACGAGTCGCGGAACCTCAGTGCCGCGGCCAGCCGTGCTTCGTCAGGATCACCGAGTTCGTGGCCAAAGTCGTCGGCGACGCGGCATCCCGGAACCTGCGCCCCGGATCCGGTGGTTCCCTGGCTCGGCACAAAGCCGTCGCCGTAGTCACCGAAACCCTTGGCGTTGACGCCCTGGAACTGAACCGTGAAGTACGACGTACCGCAGTTGTCGGCGGCGTAGAACCCGTAGGGTTTGCCGCAGGTCCGCTCGCCGATCTGGATCACCTCGACATCGACGCCGCGCAGGGCGTTGATCACTGCCTCGCTGGCGGAGCACGTATTGGAGCCGCTGAGCACGAACACGCGCGAAAGATTCAATGTCGGCAGCGGCTGCCCTTGCGGTCGGAGGTCGACGGTCACGTTGTAGAAAGGGATCGGCCGTAGCGGTCTGCCCGTGACGGGATTCGTCTCCGGGTGCTTGTCGTTGAACCGTAGATCTTCGAATGTCTGTCCCGAGGTCCGTGCCGGACCGGCGATCATGTAGGCAAGCTGGCTGGCGATGAACAGGTACCCGCCGCCGTTATAGCGCATGTCGATGACGAGATCCTCGACGGTTCCGTCCTCTTCCGACTGCATGTATTCGATCGCCTCGATGAGGCCGCCCTCTGCCGTCAGGATGTGATCGTTGAACTGCATGTATCCGACCGTGGCGCCGCTGGGCGATGTCACCTTGCGTACCTGTTGCACGGGCGTTGAAATGGTGATCTCGGACGTCAGTTCAATGGTATGGGTCTCCATGGAACCGGCGTCCCGGAATTCGAACGTGTGGGTTTCGCCTGCCGTGTCCGGATACAGCGCGGCGTTGATGCTATCGACACTCGCTGCGGAGTCTGCGTTGACGAAATCGATGCCGTCGATGGACACGATGCGCGCACCGCGGCGCAGCATCGCGCGGGATGCCGGGGTGTTGGGGTCGGTATAGGCAATTGCCGCTTCTCGCGGCCGAGAGCGGGCGATAATGACCCAGGCCGCGCCGTATCCCGCGGAAGCCCCCGACTGCACCAGCGCGTTCCAGAACTCCGTGTCGTACCAAAAATGAAATCGATCTTTCGACGCGCCCGACGGTGTGGTGGCTTCGGTCTTGAGCAAATCGAAGTACTCCAGGGGGTCGTCATGGAGTCCGGGGTCCCGATCGACAATCTCGTCGTACCACAGATAGGTATTGTTGCTCCAGGAGCGCAACCAGTTGTTTTCGTCCAGGGTCGCGCCCTGAATGTCGGGGTAGGGTCGGTTCGTGTCCGGGTCGATGTCGGTGTCGGTTCGGGGTGAAAGACACTGATCCTTATAGGTCGAGGCGGGCATGAACAACCCCCTGACCCATCCCGATTCGCCGGGCGGTTCGTCGTTGTCGACAATGGTCAGGGTTGCCGGGTTCACGCTCAGGCCCGACGCCGTGCCGGACAGGGTCACTGTTTCGTCAGCCTCGTCTTCGAGGTCGTCCATGGGACTGAAGGTGACGCTCGCACTGCCGGAAAGGGCATTCGCGGCAATGGATACCGTGAACGAGGGCACCGGAACGAAGTCGTCGCTGCCCGCCGAGTCGCCGGCCACCGACACGGTGACCATGGTTGCGGTCCCAGACGTACCGCCCACAAGAGTCGAGGTCACCGTCAGTGAGACGGACCCGGCGCCTTCGTCTACGGAAGCCGGTGCCACCGTCAGGTTCACAGCGCTGGGCGGTGGGTTTTCGGTGGTGCTGCCGTCGCTGCCCTGACCGTCACCGCAGGCGCTCAGCAGCACCGCGACGGCGGATCCGAATGCGACGCAACTAACCCGCATGTATCCCAGTCTTCCGCGGCTGCCGACTCGCTCGCGTTGGCGACGTCGCTCCCGATGCTCAAGCGTGCTCATTGATTGTAGATCGTTTCCTCGAGGAGGCCTCGTTCGTAGAGATCCCTGTAGTGGCTGTTGGGGTCGCAGGCCGGACTCTCCATCAGACCGTCTGCGGGGTCGGCACGCTGCGAGCCGCGGGTGCGAACCAGCGGTTCCGTGTAGAGATCGTCGTATATGGTCATGATCCGGTCGATCGTCAGTCCGTCTTCCGCGACGTTCCAGTGTTCCACGATGCGCGTCCCGGTGCCGCCGGACATGGGATAGCCGGACCCGTCAAGCCAGCCGGGTTCCAGGTGCGTGGTTTCGATAACCAGGGTGCGATCCTCCCAGCGGCCCACTGAAAATCCCATCGAGGTCAGCGGCTGATCCTCCGGCGCGGAGCGTCCATCCATCCATACCCAACGAGGGCTGTTGTTCTGCAGAAACAGCATGAAGTAGTGCGTACCGCCGTCGAGAACCTCCATGGAGTAGGGTGATCCGAAAATACGCGGCAGGCCCGGCGCGAGGCACCGCAGCACGTGGTCGTCGCCGAAGCGGCGGGATTCGTAGATGGCCTCGCTCTCCGGCGTGAAGGGCATGGGTTTTGGTTCGAGGTCGTCTACCGTGGGACGGAATCTGTAGCGGTTGATCCAGTAGCCGCTGATGTCGACCTCGTATTCGTTGGGCGTCACCGTATAGTCGACGTTGGGGTCCGCAACGATCGCTTCCACGGAGCCCGCGTTCACGCACCGCCCGAGCCGGCGCCCGCCTTCAAGAAAAATGCACGTCGCGTACAGACGCTTGACGCCGTCGCGGCCGAGATTACCCGTTGCCCGGATAGGGTCGCCGACCTGTACGGTGTCCTCGAACCAATTTTCGCGGCGATAGGTCGGCAGATTCCCTGGAGGCTGGAGAAACCACTCCTCGATGGACCCGTCTTCCAACCGTACCTCGATCCCGTAGCGGATATGAGGGTTGGCCCAGATGACTTCCGTGACCCTGCCTTCGACCTCGCCTTCGAGATCGGGAAGGAATTCGGTCACGAACGCGTGGTGCGCGAGACCTTGTACGCTAACCACGGCAAGTGCAGCCGCGGCCAGGGATATTGCGTGCGACCGGTTCATCACGCGTTTCCTGCCACTTGGATCATCGCTGCCATCTTAGCGCCGAACTTCTATCGTTGGTAGCGAACGGGCGGTGGCTCGACTCCGACTTCCATCGCGGTGTCGAGCAGGGCGTTCCAGGTTTTCGCCGGTAGCGGGATTCCCGTGCGGCGGCGATCCTCCGCGGTACGCAGTTCGAGCTCTCCCGGCAGGAGAATGCGCTCGACGCCATCCGCTGCGGGCAGGCTCCGGATCGCGGCCGCCAGGTCGTCGATGCGGCGCCTGTAACCCGCCGCGTCGCCGAAACGCCCGATATCGATGGCGGCAACCAGGCCGTTCTGGCTATGGCCCGCCGCTCCTCGACGGATCGCCGGAGCCAGCAAGGGGTGATCGACCAACACGCCCTGGAAACACTCGAGCATCAACGCCAACCCCGATCCCTTCGGTCCGGCCAATGGCATGGGCAATACCGCCTCGTGGGGATCGTTCGTCGGTTCGCCGTCCACGTTCAGCGCCGCGCCATCGGGCAGGGGATCGCCGGTCGCCCGGGCCTTGAGAATCTTGCCGATGGCGATTTCGGCTGTCGCCATGTCCAGCATGAGCAGGTCGACCCGCTCGCCGGGTGCAGCCAGCGCGATCGGGCTGGTCGCGACCCCTGCCTGGCGAGCGCCGAAATAGGCCATGTTCGGGCGGCTGGACGCGAAGGCAATCCCGAGCAGGTCCCGGCGTGCCATTTGCGAGGCGTAGTAGCCCATCGGCCCGGTATGGGTCGTCTCTCTCACGATCCCCCATGCCAAGCCGCTTTCACGCGCCCGGCCGATGGCATGCTGCGTTGCCGCCTGCATGGCCACACCGCCGGGCGCACGGTCCGCCTCCAGCACGAAGGTCACCGCCGATTTGTCGTCGATCCGGAGATTCGGTCGCGGATTCATGACGCCCGACGCCAGCCAGCGGCGGTATTTCGGGATCCGCAATACCCCGTGCGAGTCGACGCCGTGGAGATTGGCCCAGATCAAGACGTCGGCCTGAGTTCGGGCGGCCCTGGAATCCATTCCGGCGTGCTCGAACACGCCGGTACAAAACAGGGTCAGCGGTTCCGGGCCCACCACGACGGTATCGCGGGCCGCATCGGTCACGTACTCAATCCGTCAGGAAGTGGTACATGCCGAGCACGTTCATGTCGAGCCAGTCGTAACCGTTCCAATGGCTGTACTCGGGAATCTCGACTGTCTGCTGCATTTCTTCGAGCGATTGGCCCGCGGCGATACCCGCGGCCACCGCATCCCGCAGCAACTCGAAGTACTGGCGCCACGCCGTCACGTCGGCCGAGGTTCCCAACGGCCCGTGACCCGTCGCCACATGTTCGAAACTCCTGGAGAGTTCCTCCGTTTCCCGAATGGCGGCCATCCACTCCTCGAACAGGCCCAATTCGTAGTCCATCTCCATGAAGGGCAGGCGTTGGAAGGTCACGTAGTCGACCACGAACATGACGCTTGCATCGGGAAACGTGATTCGACTTCCATCCAACGAGTGGTTGATCTCGCCGACCCAGTTCATGTGCACGCGCTTGCCGCCGAGGTTGATCTCGATCCGATCCGTATAGGTGATGTTGGGCGGGTGAACGAGGCTCACAGGGCCACGCATGAGTTCCGCTCCGTTGATGGAACCGTCTGCGTTGGCGTCCATCCCGGCGAACCGCGGCTCATCCATGTTCCCTGCTTCCGTTCTGGAAATGACGCCGTCGGCATCCGTATCCAGCTCCGCAAGGGGCGCGTATTGCCCTTCAACATCGCTCAACTGCGTCGATTCCGGCGGCAGCGCAAGGTGATGGAGCATGTTGGCGTGCCCCACGAACTGGGCCGTGTCGGCGAAGACGCCGCCCCCGGTGGCGTGATCCCAGTGATGGTGGCTGTAAATCACGTAGCGGACCGGCACACCGAATCGCGCGGCGAATTCAGCCTTGAGCCAGGTGGAAAACTCGGTGTTGAGGGGATCCCCCATCACGATGCCCTCGTCGGTGACCATGAAGACGGTACCGTGGTTGTTGTTCGTCGCGCGGTAGACGCCATCGGCGATTTCCGCGATGCTGCGTCGCGGTGCGTCCTGGGCCATGCTCGCCGAGACGACGGCAATGGATGCGATCAAAATGCTCAGTCGCAAATAACTATTGATTCCCTGCATGGAAGACTCCTGCCAGTTCATTTTCCCGGGACGATCCGGGAGCCCACGTAATATACACTGACGCACGCCGCAATCGGATACGAGGACATGCGGATGAATCTATCGAGGACTATTGTGCGGGTCGGATTCGCTCTGGCCTCTACCGCGGCGTCGGCGCAGCCGAGCGGTGTGCAGCCGGAACCGGGGATCACCGAAATTCGCGACGCAGTCGCGTATGGCAAAGGGCAGGTATAGCACGCCGCAGACACCGACAGCCAACGCCACCAGCCCCGCGAGGTACCACGGCCACGGCCCGAAGTAGTCCAGCGGTGACGGTTGCGCCGGCTTGTGGATCAGGTAGAGATAGTTCGAACCAAGGATGACGTTGAGGGGGTAGATCAGCAGGGCGTACGCGGTGGATGCCGCCAGGACGATCGCAAGCGATATTGCTCTGGGGCGAAAGCCCATTACCAGCGTCGCGAACATGACTGCCGTGAACGCGAGACCGTGGCCGAAGAAAAACAGCAGGAACAGCGGGTGCGGAAACGCCTGCTGCAGATCGGGTGTGAGCAGTGCGGCGAGCACACCGCCGATTCCCCAGAAGTACACCACCTCGTACAGACGGTAGCTGCGCAGCCACAACATGAATGCGCCCAATACGACCGAGATCCCGCAGAGATGCAGCGGCAGATGCTCCAGCAGCGGCAGGCCGTATACACCGGCCCTGATGGCTGGGCCGAGGCCAATGTACGCGAACAGGCACACGGCGATGATCTTTCGCGCCCGCTCCTGAACCCGCGGGCTCGCTTCCCAGCGCAATAGAGCCGGCAACAGCACGCCCAAACCCACCGTGACGCTTGTGGCAAGCCAGTGTTGCAGGCCAAACGGATCAAATATCGACACGTTTTACCCGGGATACTTCCGAATGTGCATTGAACTATAAATAGCGTATCCCACTAGTGGGCGGGTTGCGACGCAACCGTGATATTCTTCGGCTTTCGGCTCGATCGGAGTGTTTTCGAGCATGTGTCGCACGAGAATTCGTGTCGGTAACGATGGAAGTGAAGATCTCTTGGTGAGGGAAAGTCCGGGGAGAAGTGGCGTGAGATGGTTCTGCATGTTCTTGATTGGCGGCAGCGTGGGTTCCGCCGTACTTGGGCACCACAGCGATGCCGGTTACGATCGGGATACCGTGGTTGCATTCGAGGGCATTGTCGCGAGTTATTCGTTCCGGAACCCCCACATCGCCATTCTGGTTGAAACCGAGGATGAGAACGGCGCGACGGTCGAGTGGGATATCGAAACCGGCTCGACACCGATCATGATTCGCAGCGGCTGGTCGCCCGACCTCCTGAGCGTCGGCGACACGGTGACGGTCAGGGCTCATCCGGAACGGAGCGGGCGGCTGCGAGCCATATTGAACACACTTCAGACTGCGGACGGCAATCTGTGGTACCAGGTCGAGGAAGACCCCGAGGAGACCGAGGCGGCTTCCAGCCTGGACGGCGTGTGGCGCGGCTTGAGCACGTTCAGCCTGCGCCGCGGCCTCGGCCAGGTGCCGTTGACGCCTGCCGCGGCAGCCGCACAGGTGGAGTTCGACTACTTCACCCAGAGCCCGGTCAGGGATTGCTTTGCACCGCCCCCACCGAACCTGCTTGCGTCGACGACGTATCTCAACGGTATCGAGATTCTCGAGGACCGCGTAATCTTGCGGAACGAATACTTCGACCAGACACGAATCGTTTACATGGATGGACGCGAACATCCGCAAGGCGATGAACGCACGTCCTACGAGGGGCATTCCATCGGCTGGTGGGAGGGCGATGTGCTCGTGGTGGACACAACCCGCTTCAGGGACCATCCCGAGGGCAATGGAAGGGGAGTTCCCTCGGGCGCCCGGAAACACCTGATCGAGCGGTACTCGTTGAGCGAGGATGGACGACGGGCCCTGATCGATGTCTTCCTGGAGGATTCGGAGTTCCTCGCCGAGCCGTTCAACGGTCACACCGAGATGGTGTACACGCCTGAATTGCAGCTGTATCGCTACGACTGCGATCCGGTGCTGTCGAAGCAGGGCGGGTTTGAATAACGCGTTGCGCTGATTGGTGTACTGGTTCTGTCGGCAACAGGCCATCTTCACACCGTCCATGTGGTGCTCGAATTCCTGAAGTTCGGGGCGCTTGTTGCAGCCGGCATCGTTCTGCTGGGAAATTCCTGAAAGGACACCGGGCCCATATCCCGTGGGAGCCGATCGTCCCTGGCCCGCAAACCTCGTTACGGGAATTGGCCGGACGGTATTGTCAGACGAACCGGATCGGACCTGCTGGCACAAAAGGTGAACCGCGGCGAACCGCCCGCGCAGGGTACAATTTGGGGGTAAGCATGATGACCGAGCCGAGATCAAGATTTCTTCTCCTTGCGGCCGTGCTCCTGTCGACGAGCGGAGCTGCACCGGGCGCCGTCGCGGATGAAGCGCACAACGTGCGGCTCGTCGGTTACCACCACATGCAGGGTCGGCAGGCGCTGCAGGTGACCACGAAGTCGGACTCGGCCAACGGCAACTGGGTCTACATCGGCCACGTCCCGAACACACGAACAGGCGATGCCACACTGAACCCTATCGCCGGCCGTAACGAGTGGAACGGCACCTCCATCGTCGACATATCCGACCCGGCGAATCCCGAGCTGGTGTGGCACATACCGAACGACGTGCGCGCGAACTCCCGCTCCGTCTCCGTTGTCCATGATTACGAGTTCGACTCGGAGCCGCCCGGGCGCGATTACCTCATTCGCAACTCCGAGGCGGGTGAAGATCTCAAGTTTCAGATCTTCGACATCACCGCGCGGGACACCGATCCCTCACGGATCGCACTGGTATCGGAAATCACCGCTACGCCCAACGACTCGTGTGGCCCCGATTGCGGAGGGACCCTGATCAATCGCGCGCACAAGGGTCATTGGTCGCCCGACACCGGGCTCTTTTACAGCGCCTCGGGGGAGCCGGGGTTTCGCACCACGATCGTTCATATCTGGGACCTCCGGGATCCGGTCAATCCGCAGTTCGTCGGCAGGGCGTGGTTGCCGGGTCAGAAGGATGGCGAGGCGGGTTTCGAGGGCCAGTACGTTCATCATCCCATCGTCGACGAGGCCAACGACAGGGTCTATGCCGGGTTCCGGATCGGCAGCGGGCATGTTGCGTCGTGGGATATCTCCGATCCGGCCAATCCCACGCTGGTCTGGTCCTATGACACCTCGCCGCCGGGCCGCGGGCCCCACACGGTCTCTCCGATCCGCTACGACGAAGTACCGAACATCACGGCGGCGGACGGCGAGCTACCGAGAACCTACGCGTTGGTGAGCGACGAGTATGACGGGCTGGAGTGCCCGCACGGCCTCAAGAGTCGGATTTACATGTTCGACATCACCCATGAAAGCCACCCCATGCCGGTGTCCACCTGGCAGGTGCCCATCGGTGATTTCTGCGATATCGGGGGCAACTTCGGACCACACCAGCATGCCGAAACGGTCAATGGGTACCTCAACCGCTTCGAAGACAAGCTCGCCTGGATCGCCTACCTGAATGCGGGTGTCAGGGTCCTCGACCTCTCGGATCCCCAGAATCCGAGGGAAGTCGGTTACTACATTCCCAAGACCAATGCGAGCCCGCGCCCGTCACAAGCGCGCCCGGCGGTGATTCAGCTGACGGATGTGGACATCGACCACAGAGGTCTCGCGTACGCCTCCGACCGGTCCGGAGAGTCCTGTATGGGCCAGGGCGAATCCTGCGTCGGAACGGGGCTGTTCATCTTCGAGTACATGGGTGAGTCGGGTCAGTAAATAGGCTTTGCCAAGTTAACTTCTCCGAGTCGGCGAAATCCATTGCCCCTATCGATCGCAATTTATGCGGCGACGATGCGCTCGACCTTGATCTTTTGTTCCAGGTCGCGCGACTGGGCAAGGTCAAAGGCCAACTGCATGCCAAGCCATGTTTCGGGTGTAGAGCCGAAGGCCTTTGACAGCCGGTAAGCCATTTCGATGGAAACGGACGCCTTCTCATTGACCAGATTGGGAAAGCGTCTGACGTCCGACACCGAGCCGCCGCGCACCTTCCGAAACCGACAACGCCAATGGCTTCAAGCAGTCTTCTCGCACGATGGCGCCAGGATGCACGGGGTTTTTCATTGCCATGTCAGAACCTCCTAATGGTAATCCAGATAGTCGACATCCACTGCGTGCCCGTCTTGGAACCGAAACGTCACCCGCCAGTTGGCTGACACGGTAACGGCATGATAACCCTTCAAGCGGCCTTTCAGTATTTGAGGGTCTACCCATGAACCGGTCCACGGAGGAAGTGATTTCCGACTCTGAGCAAGGAAGGAGGATGCCGGATGAAACGCAAGAGGTACTCGGTAGAGGCCATCGTTGGATTTACGACATCTTTTCAGGCTCATGTCTCATTGGACAAGGCTCGGGCTTCACATCGCCGTTCCAAGGGCGCAGAATGGTCACACCAGCGATTCGACATATTCGCAGCAAGAACCGCAATCCAGCGGGACCATGCCGCTGCGGCAA
The DNA here is from genome assembly GCA_047516145.1 of Gammaproteobacteria bacterium. Classification (GTDB taxonomy): domain Bacteria; phylum Pseudomonadota; class Gammaproteobacteria; order Steroidobacterales; family Rariloculaceae; genus UBA6522. The sequence continues at coordinate 2,371 of JAKZVH010000196.1, read as the reverse complement.
CTGTTGGGACGTCCAGCATCTTCAGTGAAAATATTCCACGGAAAAATCATGAGTCAAGCAAGAGATATTATCGAACAGCTGATGAACGCCGCGGGCGCCGGGAACGGTGCGGGCCGGCGCGGCGGCGGCGTGCGTCGCCCGAGCGGTGCGCTAGGCACCGCAGTCGCGATCGTCATTGGCATTACGGTTGTGGCCTGGGCCGCATTCAGCTCGTTTTATACGGTACAGCCGGAGGAGCGGGCCGTCGTCAAGCGCTTCGGCAGCGTGATCGGCATTACCGATCCGGGACTGCACTTCAAGCTGCCCTTCGGCATCGACCGGGTGCAGCTTGTGGCCACCGAGCGCGTACTCAAGCAGGAATTCGGTTTCCGCACCGAGGATGCCACGCAGTTTCAGCGCACGCGCTTCGAGGCCGACGATTTTCCGGGCGAATCGATGATGCTGACGGGCGATCTCAACATCATCCAGGTGGAATGGGTCGTGCAGTACCGGATCGGCGACCCGATTCGTTTCCTGTACGGAATGCGGGATCCAACCGGCACGTTGCGCGATTTGTCGGAGTCGGTGATGCGGCGCACTGTCGGCAATCGCATCGGCAGCGACGTCCTGACCGTCGGCCGCGTCGATATCGCCAATACGGCGCGCGACGAGATTCAGGCCGCGATGGACCAGTACGACAACGGGATCAGGATCATTACCGTGGAGCTTCAGGACGTCGTGCCGCCGCCGCTCGTTCAGCCGGCCTTCAACGAGGTTAACGAAGCGCGCCAGGAGCTCGAGCGCATGATCAACGAGGCAACAATGCAGGCTAATCAGGCGATCCCGCGAGCACGCGGCACGGCCAACCGGATCATCTCCGAGGCCGAGGGTTACGCGATCGAGCGCGTCAACCGCGCCGAGGGCGAAACGGCGCGCTTCACGGCCGTGTTGTCCGAATATCGCAACGTGCCCGAAGTCACGCGCTCGCGCCTGTACCTGGAAACGCTGAACGAGGCGCTGCCGAGGATCGGTCGCGTGCTGGTCGTGCAGGATGACCAGATTTCGCCGCTGCCGTTGCTCAATCTGCCCGACGCGCAGCCCCGAGCACAGAACCTGGAGGCAGGCCGATGAACAAGCTGACTGTACCCGTAGTTGCGCTCGTCGTCGCGACATTCGTCGCGCTCAACGCCGCGTTCGTGATCGATCAGGCCGAACAGGGCATTCTCGTTCAGTTCGGTGAGCCGATCGGCGATGTAATCACGGAGCCCGGGCTGCACTGGCGCGTGCCGTTCATTCAGGAGGTCCGCCGCTTCGACCGGCGGCTGCTCGACTGGGACGGCGCCGTCAGCCAGATTCCGACGCTCGGGCGCGAGTTCATCTTCGTCGATACAACGGCGCGTTGGCGGATCGCCGACCCGCTGCAATTCCTGCGCTCGGTTCGCGACGAGGTCGGCGCCCGCACAAGGCTCGACGACATCCTCGATTCGGTCGCGAGAGACATCGTGTCAGGCACCGATCTCGAGGAGATCGTCCGCTCGGCCGACTGGCAGGTCGATGTCGAGGGGCTCGACGAGGAGGAGCTCAGCGCGCTTGGCGCAGCGAATCTCGAGCGGCCGACGAAAGGGCGCCAGCAACTCGAACAGGAGATGCTCGCGTCGTCGTCGCGGCTCATGCCCGAACTCGGCATCGAGCTCGTCGACGTCAGGATCAAACGGATCAACTATATCGATTCCGTCCGCGAGCAGGTCGAGAGCCGGATGATCTCCGAGCGGCAGAGCATCGCGGCTCGATTCCGTTCCGAGGGCCAGGGCAGGAGTCAGGAAATTCTGGGCGACATGGAGCGGCAGCTTCGCAGTATCACGTCGGAGGCCGAGCGCACGGCTCAGGAGATCATCGGCGAGGCCGATGCAGAGGCCACGCGAATCTACGGCCTGGCCTACGGCGAGGATCCGGAGTTCTACAACTTCTCAAGGACGCTCGAGAGCTACGGCGCGCTCGGCGAGAATACGACGTTGATGATCAGGGCGGAGTCCGATTTCTTCCGCTACCTGGAGTCTACGACGCGGCCCTGATCAGCCGGGCGCCGTCGGCCATGCCGGCACCGAACGCCGTCCGCGGCCGGCGTCGCCTGAGCAGCGGCGCAGCGAGCCGCCGGTACGCCAGGGTCAGGCCCGTCCAGACCATGATCAGGCTCGTCAGGGACAGGAGGCCTGCGATCGTCTGGCCGATGATGCCGAGCGCCTCGCCCGTGTGCAAAAAGCCAATGTGTTGCGTTTAATGGACCAAGAAATACCCCCACTGATACCCCCAGCGTTTCGGCATTAGAATTTCTGCCTCATCTATTTTTACTATCTCGTATTTGCATGGCTATGAACCATGCAAATAGATCGGT
>JAKZVH010000195.1:0-2995 GCA_047516145.1 Gammaproteobacteria bacterium | reverse complement strand
AAGATGGCGACCAAACCGCAACCGTCTATACGAACATCGAGAATACGATGGCGAAGTTCAATGATGAGCATACCGATGCTGAAAACTACATAGACATGGTTACTCCAGCCGGCGTCCTGGAGCTGGATGAAGACGCAGTAGAAACGTTAAACTCGGAAAACCCGGCAGCGGTGACGAAATCGCGCCACGTGTCGAGATCGAAGAAGCAACTGTAGCGGTCACCGCTCAGGCCCTCCTCGTTGTTTCCCCTCGGGTTCGAGCAGAACAGGACGCCGCCGGGCTTCAAGGTTCCGAAGAGTTCACCCAATATCCGGGGCAGCTCCTGGCTCGGCACGTGGAACAGCGCCGCATTTGCGAACACGCCGTCGAAGCGGTTCGCCGGTAGGTCCATCGCGAGAAAATCCTGGTGAAGAATCTCGCACCCCGAATAGGACCGTGCCATGGCGACGAACTCCTTCGATCCGTCCAGGCCGACGGCGTCGTGGCCCAGTGAGCGGAAAACGCGGAGGTCTCGGCCCGGCCCACATCCCAGATCGAGAATGGAATAGGGGGGATCGCCCGCGACGGCTTCGAGGAGCGCCGAACGGTTCTCACTGACGTCGTGGTCGCGAGTGCCGTCCCGGTAGTCCTCGGCCCACTGATCGTAATGCGCGATCGTCACTTCCGAGAGCTGCCGCAATTGGTCAGCGCAATGGCGTCGCTGGGAACCGGTCATGACTCGAACGTAGCCCTGCGGCACGCCTCGGCCTTCGTCGTTCAAGACATCGAGTTTGAACTGCGCGCACGCATTTCGCCGATCTGCGGCCTTGCGGAAATCTTGCAATCGCCACGCCGGGCAGCCGTCAGGCCCGCGCAAATGCCGCTATCAGCGCCGCCGCCGCATCCTGCGCAGTTCCTTCTACCGCCAGCGGAGTCAACAAAGGATCGTCGATACCGGAGTCGGTGAAGGCAGCCAGATGATCGCGACAGCGGGCTGCTGACCCGACCAGCACGATCGAATCCAACATCGCTTCGCTGAGGTGCCGGGCGACCGCTGCCGAGTCCGAAATTTCCTCCACGCGGATCGCCGCGACCTCCGCCTCGAAGCCGCTTTCCGCGAAAATCTTCTGATAGACGGGCATGGTGGCGTAGAAGGCCAAGTAGCGTCGCGCGGCCTCATAGGCCGCTTGCAAATCCTCCGACAAGAAGACCGGCGTAAGCAACGAAAACGGTCTGCGCTCCAAACTCCGTCCGGCTTCACGGCTCCCCGTCTGAAACTGCTCGCGCGCCGCGCTGACGCTCTTGACGGTGGCAAGAAACATCATCAGGCCGTCCGACTCGCGGCCAGCCGCTGCTATCGTGGACGTGGACACGCCCGCCCAGTGGATCGGAATCGGATGTTGGGCGCGCCGGCCGAGGGGCGAGCCGTTGGCGGTAGCGCCGGCGAACGCGGCGCGGAGAACCCGCGTCGTCTCGGATAGAAATGCCACCGCCGGTCGCCAAGTCATGCCGAGCTCCTCGACGTGTCGTCGGTGGCTGGCGCCAATACCGAGGACCAGACGGCCGCTGCTGATTTCGTCGACAGCGATCGCCTGCGCCGCCAGATGGCTCGAGTGACGCATGTAGGCGTTTGCGATGTTGGTTCCGACCGTGATGCTGCTGGTTGCCGCGGCGGCAACCTGGGCTGCGGCGAGCGCATCGTTGTTACCACGCGACTCGACAAAGTAGATGCCATCGAAGCCAGTCTCTTCCGCGCGCTTCGCAATTTGCGCGAAGTTGGCATAGCTGACGCCGCCGGGATAGAGCGTGATACCGAGCATTCACCGATCTCCTTTTGAGTGAGCTGAAAATTTCGCGCGGGGTCGCGGCGGCCTGGTCCGATCTGGCTGTTCCAAACCGGCATGGTCGAATTCCATGGCTTCGATGTCGCCGGCATGGATGGCGCGGAAACGGTCCTCCGTCACCGGGAAACTGAACCGCTCGTTCCGCGTATGAAGCCGCTGCAATAGTATCCACCGGGTCATGTCAGCCCGTTCATCCCGCGCGGCCGGCGATAGATCCTCACGCGACAGGCCGGCGATGCCCTCCCGCATGGAGCCGAACTCGTCGGTGCCAGTTCGGCCGCTTTGGTATCGTCCCCGGGAACATCGTTGGCACTCACTTTCAACCTATCTCCATCAACCTATCGCCATCAACCTATCGCCATAATTAGTGGAGCTTGTCGAGAACTCTGATTCTACGGCGTCATTTACGAGGGCGCCACCGACCTGCCACCACGAACGATACCACCCCTTGAGTGGGACCGGACACCGCTGGAGAGAACGGCCGGTTGGGCTGTGGCCCCCTGTAGCGGAGGCCGGATCAGGCCTTCTCGACGAAGAGCCCGCGGGTCCGCTATTGGCTCACGCAGACATAGGCAACTCGGCTCCTCCACGACCGTTCGTGATCCGGCCGGTCCATCCCATGAGGGGACATTTCGACTGACCGGACGACGGTTCAAATCCCGGCACAAGTAGGAGGAAGAGAGAATGAACCGCAACTCATCGAGATATTCCCGGAAGCCAGCGAAACGCGCGCTTTAGTTCGGCAACCGCATTCTCCTCGTACCAGCGGCCATGGGCGATGATGATACGTTGCGGCTGCCACGAAATCATCGTGCACACCGCCTCGGCCATTTGCTTGCGGTGCATGAAAAAGGTGGAGCGCAGATCACAGGGCATCTTGCCGTCGGGATCGACGGCACCAGACAGCCGGGACATTAACCTGAAAAAAGGATTGGCGATCATTTCGCGCTCGTAGTTTTGGATAAGGTCGGTCATCACCAGGGTCCGTGTCGCATTGTGAAAAAACACGGCTTCGGTCAAATAGCTCCCAGGGACCAGGAGCATTCTTAACCGACATTCCCCATATACCATCCAAATTCGTGGAAATCGCACCACTTTCCCACCGCCAAGGGAACTGTATCCCCTATGCAGCCATCCGATGGCATGATTTTGGTAATCGGCCCGCGCTTGGA
>JAKZVH010000194.1:0-6226 GCA_047516145.1 Gammaproteobacteria bacterium | reverse complement strand
CGGGACAGGCCGTTGAGCACGCTGGAACGCCTGCGGAAATTGCCCGTACCAACTGGCAGGAAGGAACGGCGGGAAAGCGCATCCAATGCACGTCCCTGCACGGCCACTTGAAATGCGGTGTCCATGTGTGAATGGGGCCCGTCGATTCACCTGTCGCGAAACGCTTGCCTGGAGGGTGGCGCGACCGGTGTGTCGGTCGCGCCACGCGTTGGCGTGCTGGGCCGGCATGGCGAGCGCGATGGGAGCAGCGTGTTGGAGGCGGCGCCGTTTGCGATGGCAGCGCCGCAAACCGCCTTGGTGGGCGACCGGCGAACGGGACGCGCCGCGCAATCCCTTGGGTGCAAGTCAATGGATTGCGGTGGGACCGGATTCGTAGAATCGGCCACTGCCCACTCGATGAGAAAAAATGGGGTACGATGAGCACCGAACCCTTGAGAAGCGAACGCCTACGGATAATACCGCGGGTGAGTACGCTGGAGCTGTATTCAATTCGCTTTCGGATTGCTTACTTGGGAAAACGACGCGGCAAGTCGATCAGTTGAGTGCATTCGGATAAATAATGTAAAAACAATAAGTTACAGTTCACTTCCGACTGTAGGACGCCGAGTAGTTCAATATGCGGGGTAGAGTGCTGCTGCAGATCACCGACACGCACCTCTTTGCCGACGCAGACAGGGCCCACCGTGGCATCAGCACCCAAGCGACCCTTGAGGCCGTGCTCGCACAGGCCCGCAGCGATTCCCGCTGGCCGCCGGATGCCGTCGTGGTGACGGGAGACATTGTTCACGACGAGAGCCGGGCAGGGTACCGGCGCTTGCGGCAGATGCTGGAATCCCTTGGCCCGCCCGCGTACTGCATCCCGGGCAATCACGACGATCCGGAACTTATGGCAGAGTGCCTGGCATCGCCCCGGGTCCAGGTCTGCGGCGATGTCCGCCTGGGCACTTGGCGGGCGATCCTCCTCAATACGCATCTTCCGGGTGAAGTCGGCGGCGAATTGGGGGCGAATGAACTCGCCCGACTGGAGGGAACGCTGACCAGACTCTCGAGCGAGCACACTTTGATCTGCATGCATCATCATCCGGTGCCCATGGGCAGCGCGTGGATGGACCCGGTCGGCTTGCGCGACGCCGAGCAGTTCTTGCAGATCGTGCAACGGCACAGTCAGGTGCGCGCCGTGCTCTGGGGCCATGTCCATCAGGCCTCGGACCGGCAGCTCGATGGCGTCCGGTTCCTGAGTTCCCCGTCGACCTGTTCCCAGTTTCTCCCCGCCAGCGACGAATTCGCCGTGGATACACGGCCGCCGGGGATGCGATGGCTTTCGCTCTCTTCCGATGGAAACGTCACCACCGAAGTCGCCTGGGTCGACGGCGCGGTGTCGCCATGAGGTGGTCCGTTGCCGCGCTCGCGCTCGTCTCCGGCCTGGCCCACGGCGATCCGGCGGCGTGGCACGTCACGGGCGAGGATGGCGGCGATATGTGGTTGCTCGGCTCGGTACACTACCTGCGGGAGTCGGACTATCCCCTGCCGCCGATCGTTGACCGACTGTATGGGCAAAGCGACGCCCTGGTCATGGAGATCGACCTGGACGACCTCGACGCCGTCGCCTTTCAGTCCTGGATCGCACAGATCGGCATGCTGGCTCCCGATCGAACGCTGCAGGACGAACTTGCGCCGCCGCTCCATGAGCGCGCGGAAGCGCTGGCGACGGAACTGGGGCTGGACTGGACCGTCGCGACCCGCTTTGAGCCCTGGCTGCTGGCCATCACCCTGATGGATCTGGGCATGAACGCGATCGGGTTCCGTGCCGATCTGGGGTTGGAGGAACATTTTCTACGGCTTGCGGTCAGCGACGGCAAGAATATTCTCGGACTGGAAACCGTCGATGACCAGATCGGGATTTTCGACGGGCTGCCCGTCAACGAACAGGCGGACCTGTTGGCGCAAACGCTGGCGGAACTCGATGCGCTGGAGCACGAGATCGACGAACTCGTCACCGCCTGGCGGGACGGCCGCCTGGACGCCCTGACCAGCCAGCTCATCGCCGACTTCGCGTCCTTTCCCGAGCTGTATGACTCGCTGGTCACGCGGCGCAACCAGCGTTGGCTCGGTCGTCTTGAGACCCTGCTGAGCGACGAAGAAAGCTACCTGGTGGTGGTGGGTGCGCTGCACCTGGTGGGTGAAGGAAGCGTGATCGAACGACTTGGCGACCGGGGATTCACCGTAACGCCCGTGGAGTAACGCTCGTGGAGTAACGCTCGACGGAGCGCGCTCGACCGAGCCTCGTCGTTCAGATTTCGACCATGTCGAAGTCTTCCTTGCCGGCGCCGCAATCCGGACACCGCCAGGACAACGGGATGTCGTCCCACCGGGTACCCGGCGCGATCCCTTCGTCGGGCAGGCCGGCGGCTTCATCGTAGATGAATCCGCAGATCAGACACATGTATTGCTTCATCGGCGGCCGGTGCGGACTGGGTCGTCAATTGTGGCGCATTCTGGGTTCGTAGAATTCGCCGTTGAACGCGTTGAAGTAGTTGTCGAGCAGGGGCGACTCGATCGGCTTGCGGTCGGAAGTCGGGCGCAGGTTGCGTTCCGCAACGTAGGTCGTCTGATCGGCATTGTCCACCAGCACACGATACCAGGGACGATCCTTCGGCGGCCGGCTGCGCGCGACCTGCTCGTACCACAGTTCGCTGAGCATGAACCGGGGGTCCACGTCGTAGATGACGCCCCGGTAACCGAAGTGCCGGTGCATCACGATCTGGCCGATATGAAAGCTGCCGGTAAGTTCCGCAAACTCTGTCACCCGGGGTTCTCCTTGGGTAGTCCCCGCCGATTTTCGCATAGTACCGGCAAGTCTTCGATACCGCGTGGGCGAGGGCACGTGCGAATACCGCTTGCTTGCCAGTTACCCGGCTTTCAGGGGCGCAAAAGTCGGGGCGGACCATCCCGTAAGATTCCTTACAGGCTCGATCCGTAGAGCTTTCCTTCATCGTACATTTGCGGACGTTGCATGGTTAGCAGGCTCTGCAGTCTACCCAGGCGAAACGCACACCAGCTCTTCAACGTCGACGGTGACGCTCTGGGCCGTTCGACCGGAGGCGCCGCCGGAGTCGGTGACCATGAGCGCTATCATGAACGACCCCGGCTCGGTGTACGTGTGCGAAGCGGCCACGCCGCTGGCTTGAGTTCGGTCGCCGAAGTCCCACTGGTAAACGAGGGCGCCGCTTGCGGGATCTTGGGAGGAACCCCCGTCGACGCTCATGGTCAGCGGTCCGTGGCCACCGTCTCGATAAAGATCAAAGCGGGCCGAGGGCGGCGCGTTGGTGGCCGGGGGCGGGGCCGGGCCCGGGGTGCGCTCGCCTCCCGTGCCGCTTCCGCCGCCACCCCCGCCGCACGCCGCGAGCAGACTGAGCCATACAAAGCAGAAGATACATCTAGTCATCGGTAGTTCCCTTGCCATCGCTTGCACACCATTCGTCTATCGATCGCGCCTCGGACACCCGCAAAGGAACCGGCTCCCGTGCGGTGTCTCACTCACAATTCCGCCACGCAGCGCAGTTCCCCGAGCGCCACCCGCTCACCGCCGGTGAGCGTCTCCAAACCTCGCCCGTAAGCGTTGTTAATCACGGTGATGCGCAACGCGTTGGCGGCATGCGGTTCGCTGAACAGCAACCGCTCATTCCCCGCGCCCAGCGCCGCGGTCGTCAGCAACCGCTCCACCGCCCCGTAAGTGGCCCCCCCGTCGGTGGAGAACGCGACCTCAAACTCCGCCCCCTGGTCCCCGCTTACCACCCCGGTGCCCCATACCACCAGACCCCTCAAGCAATGGGATTCCCCCAATTCGACCTCAAACACCGGACTGGGGCGAGTACCGTCAAAATAAACGTCCGACCCACTCGCCGCGGTGGAGCGCCAGAATGTATTTTCGCCGCCATGCTCGACGGCGATCAGGTTGTCCACCCTGGGCACGGCCGAGAGTCCGCTGCCGTCGATCAGCCGGCCGGCGTCCGACGCCCCTTCGGCATCGCCTGCGGTCTGCGCGATCCCCGCCGGGGCCAATACGTGACTCGTGCCCACCGGGTGCGGACCTGATAAAAAGCGCACTTCCCCCAAACCCACACGGTCGCCGCCTTCGGAACCGGGGAAAGCACGTCCATGGGCGTTTTCCGTGATAGTCAAACGCACCGCATTGGCATCGTGCACGCGGTCGAACAACAACACCTCTGACTGTTCGCCGAGCAATGCGCCAGTGCGTACCGCCTCGGTGGCCAAATCGAAGTTCACGCCCCCGTCGGTGGAGAACGCCACCGAGAAATCCGTTGCCTCATCGAGACTGCCCGCGAGGCCCCAGACCGCCAACGCCATCAAACTCTGTGTGCGGCCCAAAAACAGATCGAACTGCGGCGCCTCGAGATCCCCATCGAAGTAAGCGCCCGTCTCGCTGCTCGCCGCCGTGCGCCAGGAACGGGCCGAGGACGCATCCTCCGTGTGACGCACGTCGTAGATGCTATGCGGCAGCGGTAGCGCCGAGAGCCCGCTACCGTCGATCAGCCGGCGCGCCACTGCCTCGCCCTCGCCCTCTCCCGCCTTCTGCGTGATTCGCGCCGGGACCACCACCTGCGTGAGCCGCACCGACGGGGGGTCCCCAAAGAATGCCACCTCGCCCAGGTGTACCCGGTCACCTCCACCGACGCTCACAAGACCGCGTCCATAGGCATTGCTCGCGATCGTCATCCGCACCCAATTCGCCTGCACGGCACCCGTAAAGGGTAGCTCCTCATGACGCGACCCCAGCAGGCCGCTGGTCTCGACCGTCTCCACCTGCTCACCGAATGTCACGCCCCCATCGGTGGAGAACTCGAGCCGGAACGAGCTCGCTTCGCTGCCGGGATCTACGCCCTCGCCCGAACCCCCAACCTGCAGCGCCCTCAAATTGAACAGCCCCCCCAGATCCATTTCAAACACCGGCATCTCCTGGCTGCCGCTAAAATAATACGGCGCGCCACCGGCCACGCCGGTTACCCAACCGGTGGGCGCCGCGGGTTTGCTTGCCAGTTTGACGCGGTCAACAAGCGTCGACTTTGGCGGCGTCGACAGAGCGCGCCTATCGATCAATCGCTCTGCCGAAACCTCGCCCGCCATTGGCCCTGCCACCTGCCGGATGGCGACCGGCACAACGCGCTGTCGCGCCATCTCGATCACCGCCACCGAAACCTCCACCGTGCCCACCGCAACCCCGCCGCGACCATCTGACACCACGTAGTCAAACCTATCCACGCCGGCAAAGTCGGCCGCCGGCGTATACGTGACCGTCGCCTCAGTCAGACTCACCGTTCCGTGCACAGCCGACTGCACCTCGTAGAACAATTCATCGCCATCCGGATCCGAGGCAAGCGGCAACAGATCGACTGTCAGCGGGGTGTCAATCAGCGTGTTTACCGAGTGGTTCATTGCCATAGGTGCATTGTTCACGGCGATCACATTGATCGACACCGTGGCGATGTTACTGTCGGAGGCGCCGTCGTTGAGCTTGTAGGTGAACGAATCGGCGGTGGCCGTGCCGCCGTTGTGGGCGTAGGTGATGGACTTGTCGGCGTTGACCGTGGCGCTGCCGTTGGAAGGCGCGCTGACCACGCTCACCGTCACGTCATCCGGGATCGTGTCGTTCGCATCGGTATCGTTGCCGGTCACGTCAATTCTCACCGAACCGCCCGCGGCCACTGTGGCGGTGTCATCGGCGGTCACCGGGGCGTTATCCTCGGCCGTCTGCACCGTCACGGTGTACATGGCCGTGGCCTGGTTGTAGTTGGCCGTGCCCGCCGCCGTGGCGGTGATCACGCACTCGCCCACCCCCACCAGGGTGAGCGCACCGGTGGAGGCGTCGACCGTGCACACCGTCGACGGCGCGGCCGTGTACGACACCGCCGTCTGCGCCCCGCCCGGCGCCGTCACCGTCGGCGCGGCGGACCCGAACGTCACCGAAGAAGCGCTGTAGCGAAACCCCGTCAGCGTCCGGTCGCCCGCGGCCACCGCCGGGAACTCGATCGTCACCGTGTCAGCGTTGCCCGCCGTGTCGGATGCGGTCACCGTCACGCTGGCGGTGCTGGCGTTGGCGGTGTCCGGCGTGCCGTCGATCGCGCCGCTGAGCGGGTCGATGCTCAACCCCGACGGCAACCCCGCGGCACTGTACCCGTCGATGCCGAGGCCGCCCGAGGGATTCAGC
>JAKZVH010000193.1:0-3286 GCA_047516145.1 Gammaproteobacteria bacterium | reverse complement strand
CGACATTCCCAGGGCTCGGGTCGACGATCAGCCCTGGTTCGCATGGCTCGCCCGCCGTTTCATCGTCATCGAGGCGCGTGAAGTTATGCAAGATGCCGAGTTTTTCGCTGACGTCATCGGCAATGCAGTCATTGATGTGACGCCCCAAGCCCGGGTCAAGCACGGCCAGATAGCTGACAATGCATTCCTTGTGGTGCAATTCGTTCATGAAGTCGGGCAATTCAATGCTCCATGGACGGTGGCCTGCTCAACAGACCCCTTCAAATGGAATGGTGTATTCCTCGAAACTCTACACAAAAACACGTGAAATGTTCGTCAAGATCAAAGCCATTTCGTAAAGAAGTCGTGAAGAGCCGCGCCGAACTCCAGTGCATGATCGATGCCCTGCGCGAGCGCGTCTCCCGGATGAGCGCAGCCAGCCTGCGCATAAATTCCAGCCTCGATCTGAACACCGTGTTGCACGAGGTGGTTGAAACCGCCAGTGCGCTGACCGGCGCGCGCTTCGGCGGTATCACCACCATTGACAAGGCCGGGCTGGTTGAGGACTTTGTCTCCACGGGCATAACGCCGGAGGAGCACAGTCAGTTGCTGGGATGGTCCGAGGGGGCGCGGCTGTTCGAACACATTCGCGACCTGCCCGCACCGCTGCGGGTGACGGACGCTCGCGCCTACGTCCGCAAATTGGGCTTTTCCGATCATCTGATACCGTGGACGACGATGCAGAGCACACCGATGCGCCATCGCGACGAGCACATCGGCAACTTCTACCTCTGCGACAAGGAAGGGGGGCAGACGTTCACGGACGAGGATGAAGAGATCCTGGTGCTGTTCGCTTCCCAGGCGGCCACCGCGATCTCCAACGCGCGCACGTACCGAAAGGAGCGGCGTGCACGGGCCGATCTTGAGGCCCTGATCGACACCTCCCCGGTCGGTGTCGCGGTCCTCGATGCCAATACCGGGGCTCCGGTTTCGTTCAACCGTGAGGCCAACCGCCTCGTGCAGGAGCTGCAAACGCCGGGCGAGACGTTCGAGCAGCTGCTCGGCGCGATGACGTACCGGCGGGGCGGCGGACGCGAGATCCCTCTCAGGGAGTCACCCTTTGCGACGCAGCCCTTCCAGCCCGATACGGTGCGCGCCGAGGAGTTCCTGCTCGCGGTGCCCGATGGCCGCAGCGTTACCACGCTGGTTAACGCCACTCCCATTCACTCCGCCGACGGCACCCTGGAGTCGATGGTCGTTACCTTGCAGGATCTCGCACCACTGAAGGAGATCGAGCGATTGCGGGCACAGTTCGTGGGGCTGGTGAGCCAGGAGCTGCGCGCTCCGCTGACATCCATCAAGGGTTCGGCCGCCGCGTTGCTGGACTCGACCGCCGCGCTGGACCCGGCCGAGCAGCGCGAGTACGCCCGCATCATCGACGGGCAAGCCGATCGCATGCGCGGCCTGATCAGCGAATTGCTCGATGCCGGGCGGATCGAGACGGGCACGCTGTCAGTGCGGCCAGAGTCCTGGGAGGTAGCCGCGTTGGTGGACCGGGCGAGATACGCGTTCCTGAGGGGCGGCAGCCCGCACACCGTGCTCATCGACCTGCCGCCGGACCTGCCCCGGGTAATGGCCGAGCGGCGGCGCATCGTACAGGTGCTCAACAACCTCTTCTCCAACGCCGCCAGGCATGCGGTGGCGTCCTCACCCATCCGCGTCTCGGCAATGCGCGACGGCACGCACGTGGCGATCTCGGTGGCCGACGAGGGCCGGGGCGTGGCGCCCGAAAGACTCCCGCGCCTGTTCCACAAGCACACCGGAGCCGGCGACGGGGAACGTGGCGGAGGGTTGGGGCTGGCCATCTGCAAGGGACTGGTGGAAGCGCACGGCGGGCGCATCTGGGCCGAGAGTGCCGGGCCTCGCCAGGGCGTGCGCTATACCTTCACGCTGCCGGTGGCCGAGGAAGCGAGCGGCAGCCCCAGCCCAGTGGATTCGGCGGGCAAGACACGCAAGCACGAACCCATCCTCGTGGCGGGCGACGACCCGCCGACTCTGCGCTATGTTCGCGACGCGCTCACGGAGGCAGGATACCGCCCGATCGTGACGGGCGACCACCGGGAGCTGGGCCGCCTGATCAGGACCGAGGCACCCCGATTGGTCCTGCTTGACATGATGCGGCCGGCCGCGGGTGGCATCGAACTGATGAGGATCGTGCCCGAGTTGTCCGATGTACCGGTGATCTTCATTTCGGACCACGAACGGGAAAAAAACATTTCGAAGGCCCTGCAGAGCGGCGCCGCGGACTATATCGCCAAACCCTTTTCGGCGACGGAACTGACGGCGCGGATCGGGGCGGCGCTGCGCAAGCGGGCCGAACCCGAGCCGTTCGCGCTGGGGGACCTGGCCATCCACTTCGACCGGCGCCACGTGAGCGTGGGCGGCCAACCGGTGGAACTGACCGTGACGGAATACGAGTTATTGCGCGTGCTCTCTGTGAGCGCCGGGCGTGTAATGACCTTCGATTCGCTGTTGCGCCAGGTCTGGCGCGGGCGCGGCCACGCAAGTCCGAACCTGGTGCGCGCCTTCATCAAGACCCTGCGGAGCAAACTGGGCGATGACGCGGGCGATCCGACCTACATCTTTAGCCAGCGCGGCGTCGGCTACCGCATGGGCCGGCCACAATAGCCTACAGAATATCCTCCGCCAGGCTGTTGGCGACCCGGTTGGCGGCCTCGTGCACCGAAGCCCGCGCCAGGTGGGCGTAGCGGGCTGTACTGGCGATCTGCCTGTGGCCCAGGAGCCTCGCGATCATCGGCAGGCTTTCGCCCAGGGCCAGGGCGCTGGAAGCGAAGCTGTGGCGCAGGTCGTGCAGGCGCACGTCATGCAGCCCGGCCCGCTTGCGCAGGAGCCGCCAGGCGTTTCCCACTCTGCACATGTGTGTGCCGGGCTTGCGGCCCGGGATCACCCACTTGCTCTGCCCGGAGCGCGGCAAGTCTGCCAGAAGTTGCACCGCCGACGGCGACAGGGGCACCACGCGCGGCCCCGTCTTGGAGTCGCGCAGGCGCAGTTCGCGGGCTTGCAGATCGACATCGTCCCAGCGCAGGCTGAGGATTTCGCCGCGCCGGCACCCGGTCAGGATCAACAGGCGAATCGCCGCAATGGCGTCCGGCGTTGCCCCACCGTTCTCCGACGCCTCGTCCAGCACGCGTCCGAGGCGCCTGAATTCCGCCTCCGTGAGGAATCGCTCGCGCTTGCGCTGCCGGTAAAGTTCAACGTGCCTGCAGGGATTCGTCCCCTCGGCCAC
>JAKZVH010000192.1:0-2894 GCA_047516145.1 Gammaproteobacteria bacterium | reverse complement strand
CCGTTGAACTGCTACATTTGTAGCGGGTTACAACAGTCGGTAGCCACTCCCGCATTGCACCCTCCGTTTGCTAGCGGTAGGATCGGCGTCTACTCCCGCAGCGCCGTGGTCGGAACTAGCCGATGACGAATTCCACCTTCGCCTCCGCCCTCGCCCCCATTGAACTCCCGGATCCAGACGGCCAGGCAGTCCGCCTTGGGACCCTGTGGGAAGAAGGACCCACGGTGCTCGTCTTCCTGCGCCACTATGGATGAATCTTCTGCCGCCAGCATATCGCGCAGTTGCGCGATCATGAGTTGGAGATCCAGGAAGCTGGCGCCACCCTCGCCGCGATCGGTCTTGGGGACGCCAACTACGCCCGGCTCTTCCGCGAGGAGACGGAGATCACTTTCCCCCTGCTGATCGACGAAGAACGCCTCGCCTACAAGGTCGCGGACCTGAGGAAGGCTAACCTCCTCCACCTCTTCCGGGGGCACAACTTCGCCGCCCGCAAGGAGGCTATGGCCGCCGGCCACCGTCAGCACAAACTGGGCAAGGATCCCTTTCAACTGGGCGCCAGCTTCATCTTTGCCCCCGGCAATCTGGACGTTTTCTTCCATCTGAGCGAGACCTTCGGCGACAACGCTTCGGTCGTGAAGGTGCTGGTCGCGCTGGCTGATCTCAGACAAACGGGAGCGAAGCGGAGCGGCGCCGACCGCGTCGCCCGCGTCTGGGACGCCGCGCACCCGCCTGTCTGATTCATGTCATCCCTACCATGCAGGAGACGAAAAGCCGATGGGGCACAGCATTATATAGAATGCAACCGGGGTCAGATCCGGTTTTGTGCGGTCTTGGGAAACCGGGTCTAACCCCGGGTTTTCGACGTCATGATCGGCATCGGCATTCTCGACGCGCTCATCATTCTGGCGTTTATCCTCTACGCCGCCAGCGCCGGCCTTCGTGCGAAAGCGAAGGCGTCTCGAAATCTCGAAGAATACTTTCTGGCCGGACGCAGCCTCCGCGGATGGCAGGCTGGGCTGAGTATGGCGGCCACGCAGTTCGCTGCGGACACGCCGCTGCTCGTGACCGGACTGATTGCCGTGTCGGGCATCTTTTCGCTCTGGCGACTGTGGATCTACGCGCTGGCGTTCCTGCTCATGGGGTTCGTGCTTGCGGGCAGCTGGCGGCGGGTGCGTGTGTTGACCGATGCAGAATTGACCGAGGTCCGCTATGGCCGCTGGCCAGCCGCCATCCTGCGCGGCGTCAAGGCCATTTACTTCGGCACCGTCTTCAACTGCACCGTGCTGGCCATGGTGCTGCTGGCGGCAACGTCGATCGCCGAGCCGTTCCTGCTCTGGCACGCCTGGCTGCCGTCAGCCGTCTACGATCCGCTTCGCGCGGTTGTCGAATGGGTGGGCGTGCCGGTCACGATGAACGGGATCGGCGACAATGTGTGGATCCGATCTGCGAACAACACGCTCTCGATCGGCGCCATTGTCTTGGTGACCCTCCTGTACTCCACGACCGGTGGATTACGCAGCGTGGTGGCAACCGACATCGTGCAGTTCGCCATTGCCATGGGCTCGACGCTGCTCTACGCGTGGGTGGTCGTGCGGGAAGTGGGTGGCCTGTCGACCATGACGGCGCGGATCCACGATCTGTTGGCGGCCGATGGGAGGGTTGGGGGCATCACCGGCGACCAGGTGCTGGCGTTCACACCGTCGCAGGCCCGTGACGCCGGCATCGCGATTCTCGGTGTGTACGCCATCCAGTGGCTGGCGCAGATGAACGCCGACGGCACCGGCTATCTTGCGCAGCGATCGATGGCGTGCCGATCCGATCGGGACGCGCGCCAGGCCGGCGTCATCTTCGCGATCGCGCAGGTCTTTCTGCGGAGCCTGCTCTGGATACCGATCGGACTCGGCCTACTGATCCTGTTTCCACCGGAGCCGGGCCTGGCCGGCGATGTCTACAAGGCGTCCCGGGAATCGAGCTTCGTGCGAGGCATCGCCAAGTTGCTCCCTGTCGGCGTCACCGGCCTGATGCTGACCGGTCTGCTCGCCGCGCTGGCGTCGACCATCGATACCCACCTGAACTGGGGCGCGGCGTACTGGACCAACGACATCTACAAGCGGTTCGTCTGCGTGGCGTGGCGCCGACGGGTGCCGAGCGATCGGTCGCTGGTCTGGGTCGCACGGGGCGCCAATCTCTTCATTCTGGCGCTCGCGGTCGCGATCATGACCCAGCTCGAGTCGATTCGGACCGCCTGGGAGGTCAGTCTGCTCCTGGGTGCGGGCATGGGGGGCATGCTGATTCTCCGCTGGCACTGGTGGCGCGTGAACGGGAGCGGCGAACTGGCCGCCATCGTCGTGTCCAGTGCCGCCGCGCCCCTGCTGCTGTGGTTGGTCGAAGGCGAGGCGGTTCGATTGCTTCTGATGTTCGTGCTGGCGACCGGCGCGGGTGTTGTCACCTCGCTGGCAATCGGACCGGAGGCCGACGATCGGCTGGACGAATTCTATCGCCGCGCCAGGCCGCCGGGTTTCTGGGGACCGGTCGCGGATCGCTATGGCGACGATGCGCGGGCGGTGACGCGTGCATGGGTTGGCCGGCTCGGTCAGACCGCGGCGTGCGCGTTCAGTATCTTCTGCCTGTTGACGGGCGTGGGGACCTGGCTGTTCGGCGGCACGCCGCCCACGTGGTGCCCGTGGCGCGGGCCGTGGGTGGCGTTGAACCTCGTTGTCGGGTTCACCTGCATTCCGCTGTGGTGGAGGCACGTGTTCGGACCGGACGCTAAGTGATTCACGATTGGGCGACGACTGGCGCCCGCAGGCATGCGAAGACCTCTCGATAGAATTCCGGATGCGACTGCCAGGTTTGTACCGTGACGATGCGGCCGTCACGCACGGCCTGTTCGG
>JAKZVH010000191.1:0-7249 GCA_047516145.1 Gammaproteobacteria bacterium | reverse complement strand
CCGCCACGCGACAGCTCACCGGTACGCCGTCGATGGCGGGCTCGTACATCATGACCTACAACGCGGAGGATGAGGACGGCGACACCGCGACGCTCAGCTTCACCATTACGGTGAATTCGGATTCATCCGGCACGGCGACGGGGGGCGATTGCTACGTGAGCCTGCTGGTGCGGATCGGGGAGAGTTGCACGTACCCGGGCACCATGGATGCGTTCAGCGTCAATGCACAGGGCCGGGGGCAATTCCTGAGCTTCCTGGCCGGTATCCGGATCCGGATCGACAACCAGACGATCAACGGGCGTGTCTACGACTTGCTCGCCTCTCACCAGGGCGACGGCGTGTGGCGGATCGATCGGGTGGCCGGCAGCACCGAAGCGCCCGCGACGGGCGGCGGCGGGATGGAGCCGGAGGACACCTCACCGAGCTTCGCCGCGAATGCCGGACCGGGTAACCAGACGTACACGGCCGGTACCGCCATCGCCACGTTGACGCTGCCGGCGGCGAGCGGCGGCGACGGTACGCTGAGTTACAGCCTCGCGCCTTCCGTGGCCGGGTTGACGTTCAGCGCCAGCACGCGCCAACTCACCGGCACGCCGTCCACGGCGGGCACCTACGCCATGACCTACACCGTGACGGATGACGATGGCGATGCGGATTCACTCACCTTCACGATCACCGTGGAGGCATCCGATGACGGTGGCGATGGCGGCAGAACCGGTGATGACATCTCCATAACCAATACGCGGTGTAACGGCCGTCGTGTATTCGCCGGATCGCCGATTATTGATGTCACGATGGGAGGAACCCTTACTGCAAACGTGTCGGTGTTGAGCGTTGACGTCACCGGGTTCGCGAACAACAGGCGGGTGGGCAGTGATTTTGTGGGCAGCATATCGGCAGGGGAATCGGAGGATTTCTCCATCTCCGGTACCGTAATTATTACGAACGCAACCTCGGTGGATTGCCGGGTGGAAATCAATTACCGCCACCGTTCCGGCGTGGACGGTAGTACCGATGCGGTCGGCATCAGTCTGGGGGGGCAAATATTGAATTGATACGGCATTACGCCATTCACGAGGGATTGATGAAATCAAACATGGGTACAACAAGGGAACACGGGTTCGTCATGAAGGCGCTCGGCAACCTGTCAGCGCTTCTGATGACCGCCCTGCTTCTGGTTCCTGCCGAAGCGCAAACAGTAAGCGACACGGATTCCGATGCCGAATCGGGTCTGAAACAGCTTTCGTTCTGGTCCAGTCCGACCCCGGCTCCGGAAAATGCGTTCGCCGCAATGTTCATGGTGTTGCTGCGAGCGGCTTCCTTTTGCGAGGAACTGCCGCTGCAACCGGATTTCCAAACGGACGTCGCCCGTTACCGCCTCGATGTTCCATACAACGTCGACGTCAATGTCCTGGCGGCACCGAGTCGGCCCGGTGCCTCGATCGAGATGAGTCTGATGTCTGCTTCGGGAGACGGCCTGCCCATGCAGACCGCTGAAGGGGTTTCGGTCGACGTAGACGATATGACGATTGAAATTCCCGGGGTCTGGACAATCGCGCGTGAAATTACGAGCGAAAATTTTTCAGTTGGCGGCATGCCGGCCGGTATTAACACGTTGGAGATTTCCGCGCTCAGCGATAGCGCGGATCCCTCCCGGTCGTACCTCATTGAACTGAACCGACTCGATCCCGGTCCGGATGGCGATGCGGACCCGGAGTGTCCCGAACCTCAATATCAGCAGTTGCGCGATATCGTTTCGTCGTTCGAGTAACGGCATACATGACCGGCGGACTTTGATTCGGGCCACATTGCTTGCTGGAGGGGCGGTTCAGTGCCCTGAGCATCGAGGATCGCCAGGAACGCAGGCGGTTGTTCAGGCACCGGCACGCGCACGGCCCACGACGGGCGGGTGTCCCCATGCGTGGTCGTCAGCAACGCCATCGGTTCCCGGTAAATTTCCCGCTGATAGGCGTTAGGTTGCAAAGTAGTTCTTAATGGCCCCTCGGGATCGGCCTCGCCTTCTATCGCCGACCCTGAAGATCAGGGGCGGAAGCAAAACGTACTGCCGAGGGACGTATGTCGGTACTATACTCAAAAGTGTTCAACCTGTCGGTTTACATGTCACTGTAATTCGGCGTATAAGTTGCGTTGGGGAAATGAACTCTGGCGCCGCAGGCCGATCGCTTGATGAGTGCCTGGCTCGAAGACGTGGAAGATTGATATGAAACATTGCTTGACACACTGGCTGATCGTTGTTCTTTCGGCTTTCACGGCGACTGTCTCCGCCCAGGAGGCGACGTTCGTCCTGGAAGGCGATCTGTCGGCGTTCTACGCCAGCGGCAACTTCGTGGTCTGGAGCCCCGAACCGGAAAGCGGAGGCGCCGCCGTGACGATGGCGGCGGCTTCGACCGCAACGTCCGCCTCCACGTCGACAGCAGCCGCAACCTCCGCAACCTCCGCCTCGGGCGCAGGCTCGACGAGTTCGAGGGAATCGTCGCTCAACGTGATCGCCAGGGCGCCCCTCGGAGCCGACGGCACGTTTCGTGTGGAGGCGGCGGTGGATACGCCGCGCGATGTGTACTTTTACGTTCTGGACGCGATGGGGCACGAAGGACAGCGTTATGCGCCGATGAAGGGCAACGAGTTCATCCTCGAACCGGGCAACCTGCGATTGCACATGACCCGGCCCGGACGCTTCTACTTCGAGGGAGGACCGTACAACGACGCCGTGTACAATTCCTGGCGGCGATCTGATGGGTACCTCGCGGCCGAAGCGGAATACCTGCGTCTGATTCCCTCGGTAGAGGGCGAGACCGAAGACGAGCGCCGCGCGCGTGTCGACGGCTCTTCGGCAGCCTTCTCGCGCATGCTGGAACTCGAGACCGAAGGCCGCGCCCGGGTCACGATCACCCATCCCGATCCGCTGGTGCGCCTTCTCACCATTGAAACCGCCTGGCTGGGCGGTCCGTGGATGCTCGACGCCTGGCGGGGGCTCGCCGAAATGACCCCGGACGACCCATGGGTCATCGATCAGCTCGCCCGGGCCGAGGTGGGCGAGGCGAAACGGGTCGAGGAGCGGCGGCGTTTCGCGGTCGGCGCGGACATCCAGGACTTCGTCGCGGACACCCTTGACGGCGATTCGGTCCGGCTCGCCGACGTGCGGGCGGGGAGCGAGCTGGTGCTGGTGGAATTCTGGGCCTCCTGGTGCGGTCCCTGCCGGGCCGAGATTCCCCACATGAAGGAGGCCTACGCCAAGTTTGGCGACCAGGGCTTCGAAATCTTTTCGTTCACCGTCGACAACGACCGCCTCGACTGGGAGATCGCCTCCGAGGAAGAGGATCTGCCCTGGCTCGATACCGGGATGGGGCTGGAGCACGAGGCGGCGCTTGCATACGGCGTGACCGGCGTGCCGAAGAACTATCTGGTCGAGTCCAGCAGCGGCAACATCATCGCGAAGGATCTGCGCGGCCATCGCCTGGACATCGCGCTGGAGGAGTACTTCCAGTAGTACGCCGGGAAACCACGATCCGGCGTGTCGGTGCCTTCCGTCGCGCCGTGGCGGGCAGGGGACCGTACGGCTGAACTTCGCAGGCTCGGCCACCCGGGGCCGCGACTACGCGGTCAGTAGCGATGCCATCGTCGTGGCGCAGAAGACCGCGAATCGGAGTTGTTACTGTTGCCGTTTTTCTTCGGCGTCACCGAGGACGCCGTTTCGATTGTGGTCCTGGCGCAGAATGCTTCCTCCGACGGGATGCCGGTGCCCCTGGTTGCGGAGTGGTCCACGGATTTCGGCTTCGCCGCTGACGTGCATTTGCTCGGCTCCATCAAGATCCCCGCCACCGAACGCGACCCGTTTGCGTTTCTGCGGGATTCAACCTGTTCCCCGAGAACCCCCTCACAAGCGCCCATCCGCTGAACCGGGACGGCGACTACGTCAGCGCCTTCGGCGGCACGTCATCGGCGGCACCTGCCGGACCAACGGCGCCTGGACCGTGCAGGTGGCGGACCTCGCCGCGGAGGACACCGGCCGCCTGACCGGCTGGCGGCTGCGGTTCTACTACGGCGAGCACCCTTAGAAGCCCGATTGACTGACAAGTGCCCGGAACCCGGACTTCTGTTCACTCGGACCGGAAAGCGGCCCCGTCCGTTCATGAGGGACCAAGGCCACGGCGCGGGGCGACCTGGTCAATGTGGATCCATGACCGCTTTACGGGGGTCGCCGCTCACCCGCTTGCGAGTCCGAAACGCTCCAAAAGATCGGTCATATCCATTGCCTCGCCATCGCCGGCGGCGGCCCGCTGGCTCGCCTTGAGCAAGCGTTTCGCGTTTTTCGGCGAGCGCAGGAGATAGGCCGTCTCAATCCAGCCGGCCAGTTCGTCGGCGGCGATCAACGCCACGGTTTCCTTGCCGCGACGCCGGATGAGCACCGGTTCACGGGTATCGGTAACCTGATCCATGAGTGTGGCTAGCTGTTGCCGGGCTCGCGTGTAGCTGGTCTCGTGAATCACGTGATGTACTCCTCGTTACGTACAGTAGAAGTGTACAGTTTAGTCCTTGCTCGCCAACCGGCCCACCGGGCGACGTTCACGGTTTGCCGCCTTGATAAATGTATGTCCGTTCGTCGTTCGAGTAACGGCATACCTGATCGGCGGACGTTGATTCGGGCCACATTGCTTGCTGGAGGGGCGGTTGGTGGCGAACTCCAGGGCACACTGTCGGTGGCGATTCACGCTGACAGCAGTCCTGGCGCCGGTCGCGGAGAAGGGCATGGATTTCGCCGATGTGTTGCATCTCGGCGCGGCCGCGCACGTCGAATCGATACGGATCCAACACTTATTGGACATACCCCTTCGGACGCTGGCACTCCAGAATGGGGCTTGCGATCTCCCGGAGGTTCAAATGCGACTGAGACGGTGGAAATTTCGCGACGATTCCATCGTCAGCCAGTTTCAACGCCAGCTCGCTGTCGGCCTCATCACCGGCGGCGGCGTCGGAATGGCCTTGATGCCGACGGACCGGTTCTATTTCGGCGCTCTTCCAGTAGTGATCGGCGTATACTTTGCTCTTGTCGGCTTGATGGAATCAACGGGGGACTAGCGATGGACGTACCGATTTCAGCCATTATCGCGTACTCACTGTTGATTCTACTCGCCATCGTGACGACCTACTCCACCCACTTTCGATCCAACAAACGCAAGTAGTAAACCGCCTCATGGCCTCCACGGGGCGTCCGATCTTCAGACCCGCGGCGCTGAGAGCGACTCGGGCGCGGGCGTGAGCGCGGCCATGGAGGTGACCGGCCTGCCCGAGGCCGCCGGCATCGCCCTGGCGGGACTGATCCTGAACGGCCAACGAGCGGTGACGGAATTGCGCCGGGTATTCCGCGCAGAAATGAGCGACCTTCGCACCGAACTCAACGCGCTTCGCGAGCAAGTGAATCACGGCATCGCGGCGCTCAGTGAACGCGTCGCCCGGCTCGAGGGGCTCCTTGAAGGGCTCCGCGACGCCATTACCGGCAAGGCCGCATGGTAGGATTCCGTGGGACTCGGCGACGCCATCGCCGGCAAAGCCGCCTGGTCGTATTTGGGTAATACCTTGTCAATCGACCGGATTCCAGCGAACCGACGACTGGTGGAAGAACTCCATGCCCATGGTTACCTGAGCGCGGCCGCCCGACAGGCGGCGCTCGAGTTTCTCAACCCCCACGTCCAGTGGGGGCTCTGGATATCCCGACTCTTGCTGGTGCTCGGCGGCGCCCTTGTACTCTCGGGTGCGGTCTATTTCTTTGCGTACAACTGGAACCTGATCCCGCCGACGGTGAAATTCGCCGCCATACAGACCGGGGTCGTCGTGGCGGTTGCCGCCGCCTGCCACTCCGGTTTGACGCGGATGGGCGGGCAGGTCCTGCTGATCGGCGCCAGCGTCTTCGTGGGCGTGTTCCTGGCGGTCTTCGGTCAGATCTACCAGACCGGCGCCGACGCCTATCAACTCTTCCTCACCTGGTCCGTGCTTATCCTGGGCTTCAGCGTCATCTCGAACTTCGCGCCCCAATGGACGTTGTGGCTGGCCGTCACCAACGTCGCGCTGGTGATGTGGTGGCGGCAAGCGGCCCTGCCGACCTACGAGATGAGTTTTCTGATCTTCGGTTACCTGGCGCTCCTCAACGGCGCCGCGCTGGGATTGCGGGAATGGGGCACACTGCGCGGCTACGATTGGGTCGCCGCGCGCTGGACCCGCGTGCTGCTCGCGCTGGTCACGCTGGGCGTTCTGTTGATCCCGGTGCTTTGGATGGTCATGAGTAGCGGCGTGAGAACCTCGATCCTCGTGACCGGCGTCGTCGGGTTGCACGGCCATGTCGCCCTCTACGCGGTCTACCGCCACGTGTTGCCGGACATGCGGGCGCTCGCGGCGACGGTTCTGTCGGGTTGCCTGATCCTGGTCGGGGCGGCGTACCGTGTGCTGGGCGATGCGCTTGGCGACTACGGCGGCGCGGCCTGGTTTAGCCGTGGTCTGGCGACCCTGCTCATCTTTGCCGCCGCGATCGTCTACCTGCGCTCGGTCACGAAGAAGTTGCAGGTCGCGCATGGCTAACCACATGAGCACGCACCGCGTACCGGCGTTGCTCGACGCGCTGGACCGGGATGGCCATATCGAGGATCGGCCGGTTGTCGAGGCGTTCGTACTGGAGCGCCAGGGCGAAACCGAGTTGCCGCTCCAATTCCGGGTCCTCATCGGCGTCGGCGCCGCGATTGCTGCGGCCTGCTTTATCGTGTTCCTCCACGAGATCGACCTGATCGACTTCAATGACACGCCCGGCATGCTCCCCACGGGACTGGTATTCATCGCCGCCGCGATCGGCTTGAATCGACTGTCCCGCACGGCGCAGACGATCGCCGGCAGCTTTCTCCTGCAATCATCGTTTGCCGCCATGGCGGCGGGGAAGTTTCTGTTCGTCATCGGATTCCACGGGATTCTCGATACGTATTGGGCGGTGCCGCTGGCCACGCTCCTGGTGACCGCCGCGATGTATCACGTTTACCGGATGTCGATCGACCGCTTCCTGTCATCGCTCATGGTGTTGCTTTCCGTCCTGGTCAACATCGTCTGGGGCGATGAAACGACGCTGCCGCGCGAACCCCTGATCATCGGCTTTTTCGTGCTCCAACTGGCCGGTCACCAGGAGCGTGGCCAGTGAGCCGGCCCAATAGGTATCGAGAATCCCGTCGAATCCGATGACGAACAGAAACTT
>JAKZVH010000190.1:0-2585 GCA_047516145.1 Gammaproteobacteria bacterium | reverse complement strand
AAGGCCACGGAGACGGCCATGCTTGACCTCGGCGCCGCGCGGACCGCGGCCTGGCAGGCTCTCGACCGGCGCATGGACGAGCATGTGGCCAGCCTGCAGCAGTTCGTCCGCATTCCCAGTGCCCGCGGCGAGGAACTCGCGGCACAGCAGTGGATGGCGCGGCGGATGCGGGAGCTTGGGCTGGACGTGGAATTGATCGAATGTGACCCGAACGCGTTAGCCCGTTATGCGAACTGGAGCCCGACCAACTGGTCCTACCAGGGTCGCCCGAACGTGGCGGGCCGCTGGCGTGGAACCGGCGGCGGGCGGTCGCTGATCCTCAACGCGCACGTCGACACGACCTCTCCCGAGCCGGTTGAGCTCTGGAGCCGGGATCCCTGGGGCGGCGAGATCGAAGGCAATCGCCTGTATGCCCGCGGCGCCCAGGACGACAAGGCCGGCTGCTGCGAGATGCTTTTCGTCGTGCAAGCGCTGCAGGAAGCCGGGATCCGTCTGCGCGGGGACCTGATCCTCGAGACCACGATCGACGAGGAATGCTCCGGCAATGGCTCGCTGGCGCTGGTCGCGGCGGGGTACGAGGCCGACGGCGTGCTGATGCTGGACGGTACCGGCCTAGGGCGTGCGATCGTGGCTCACCCCGGTCACGTGGCCTTCCGCATCACCATCCATGGCAAACCAGTGCCGTACATATCAGCCACTCATGGCGTGAATGCGATCGAGAAGGCGTGGGTGTTGATGCGGGCGCTGCACGAGCTCGAGGCGAGGAAGAACCGGAATGTGCCGGCGCGGTGGGCGCATACCGAGCATCCCATTCACTTCAACGTGTATGGCATCTCCGGCGGGGAATGGGTCGGGACGGTTGCCGCCCGCTGCGTCTTGGACGCGACGTTGGGCTTTTTTCCGCCCCAAAGCGTGGCCGACGCGCGGGCCGAGATCGAAACGGCGGTGGCCGAGGCCGCCGCCCAGGACGAATGGCTGCGCGACCATCCGCCACAGGTCACATTCGAAGGTCTGGCCATGGAACCGCTGGAGATGGGCGACGACAATCCCGTGGTTGCCAATCTGGCCGAGGCGCATCAGGCCGCCACCGGGCGGCCGCTCGTGCCGGTGGCGATCACGGGATTCTGCGACTTGCATCAGCACAGCCTCCGCCGGCCGACTCCGGGATGTCTCTTTGGTCCCGGTGGCGGGGGTGGCGCGCATTCCGTGGATGAGTTCTTCGATTTGAACGATCTGGCCCCGGTGACGAGGACGGCTCTCGCATTCGTCCTCGACTGGTGCGGGTGGGAAGCGGCATGAGCTCTCGCGCCGGGTCCAAGACCTCGCGGGTGGAGCGGTACGTCCACCATTCCGGTGAGGAATTAGAAATCCCGGTCGGCACTGTCGTCGGCGCGCGGTCGGGACCGAAGTTCGGCATCTCCTCGGCCATGCATGCAGGAGAGTTCGCGGGCATCCATGCCGCTATCCGCCTCTTTCGTGAGCTCGATCCCGCGACGCTCCGCGGTGAGGTCCGCATCATCCCCATCATGAGCACGCGGGCGTTTTTTGCGCGGTCGACACAGCTCTCCCCCGTCGACGAGCGTGAGATGCATTTCCAGCCGGTGGGCCGGCCCGAGGGGACCTACTCCGAGTTCCATATCGATTGCGTCTTCAATCTCTTGCGTGACCTTGACCTCCACATCGACATGCATGCGGGCGAGTACGTGCAGGCGCTGGACCCGTGGGTGGCCTTCGCCGACCCATCCGACGAGCGCTTGCGCCGGGACACGTGGCGACTGGCCGGTTCCATTCCGGTGCCCTACCTGGACCCGCGGCAGGCCGACGTCCAGGACAAGTTTTCGGAACTGGCGCAGGGGCTGCCGTTTGCGCTGCTGCACGCGGGTGTTGCAAACGTCTGGACGGAGATCGGGCAGAACGGCGTCCAGGATCCGGCAGAGATCGAGCTTCAGTATCAGGGGCTCGTGAACGCCCTGCGTCGATTCGACATGATTGATGGCGAGCCGGTCGAAGTTCCACCGCAGGCCATCCTCGGTCCGCGGCGCTGGAGTATGGAATCCCTGCAGAGCGGATATTGGCAGCCGGAAGTGAGCATCGGTCAGAAGGTGAGCAAGGGCCAGCGGCTTGGAGTGCTCGAGGATCTGGCGGGAAACCACCTCAAGACCCTGACGGCTCCCGAAGACGCCGTGGTTCAGTATTTCTGGACAAGCCCGGCGATTAACGCGGAGCGCGTGCCGCACGGGTACCCGTGGCACCGCGGCCTGATTCGCCTGTCCGAGTTGCGCCCCGAAGCCCACCGCGACCCGCGATTGCAGCTTGCCCGCTGAGGCCGAGCGTCTAGCAGTCGCGGTTTTTCTGTCTCAGGCCGGGATCTCGTCGTCCGAAAGATTGGGCGCCAGGAAGCACATCAGCAGCAGCGGCTCATCCCCAACGACGCGCAAGGCGTGTCGAGAATTGCGAGGCGCGTAGAGCACCGATCCCGGACTGGCCTGGATCGGTTCCGCATCGTTGAAGGTGAACTCCGCGCATCCCTCATGGATGACGAAGACTTCCTCGCAGGCGGGATGGTAGTGCGCGGCCTGGGCGGT
>JAKZVH010000189.1:0-15015 GCA_047516145.1 Gammaproteobacteria bacterium | reverse complement strand
CCTTTACGACCCTTCGCCAGCGTGGCACGCAGGCCGACGCGCTGGGGTCGATGCAGACCCGTGACGAACTCTACGACGTCCTGAATTACCGGAACTACGAACGCAAGCTCGACGAGATATTCGAGAATCGCGGCCGGTAGCCTGACGGGCTGAACCGCGCGTGGCCAGAGCGCAGAGGTGCCGTGGCCGCAGTTGGATACCGAGGCCGGCTCCGCGGCCAGCGAATCGAGTTTCAAAATTCTTTACAGATCGCCATACGCAGGGCTATCATTCCGAGGCTAAGCGCCGGCGTTTGCCGGCTTGTTTGTTTTATTGATCCGCGCTGCGGCCACGAATGGGCCGGGGCGTGGGTGGAGGAGCGCGGAAAACCCTATGCCAGGCGTGCGAATCAGAGAGAGTGAACATTTCGACGCAGCTCTGCGGCGCTTCAAACGCGCGTGCGAGAAAGCCGGTGTGCTGACGGAACTGCGGCGGCGCGAGTACTACGAAAAGCCGACCCAGGAACGCAAGCGCAAGAAAGCGGCCGCCGTGAAACGTCATATAAAGCGCCAGACAAGACAGCTTTCCAAGCGCCGTTCCCTTTACTGATCGCCGTATCGGCGAGGCTTCTCCGCAGGAGCCATACCAAATGTCCGCCGACCCACCGACCTCGTTGCAGGATCGCCTGCAAGAGGATATGAAGACGGCCCTGCGCGCCGGTGACAAGGACACGCTCAGCACGGTCCGGATGGCGCGGGCTGCCATCCAGCGGCGCGAGCTGGATGCGCGAAAGAGCTTGAATGACGCCGGTGTCGAAGCGGTGTTGCACACGCTCATCAAGCAGCGGCGGGAAGCGGCGGCCCAGTTCAGCCAGGGAGGCCGGGACGATCTCGCCACGAAGGAGAACGCCGAAATCGCCGTACTTCAGACCTATCTCCCGGAACCGCTGACCGAGGCCGAAACCACCTCATTGCTGGATCGGGTAATGAGCGACCTGGAGGCTTCGTCGCCCAGGGATATGGGCCGCGTCATGGCGGAGATCAAGCGCCGAGGCGCCGGTCGGGTGGACATGGGCAAGCTCAGCGGCCTGGTTCGAGACCGGCTCCAACGGGCCTGATTTCCGGTTTCGCGATCACAGCGCCATTCGGTGGCCTTACACTCCCCGGTCTGGGGCGCCAAGAAGGAAGGGATTGCAGGGATTGCGCGCGCATAAGCCGTCCAGGAGCATCTACCGGGGACGCTGGAACGTGCCCCGAGATACCCGCATGACCGCAGAGCTGGTCGACCGACTGAAAACAGACACCTGGGACGTGCTCGTCATCGGCGGAGGCAATGCGGCACTCTGCGCCGCGATCGCGGCGCGCCGAGCAGGCGCCTGCGTACTCGTGGTCGAGGCGGCGCCCAGGTTCTATCGCGGCGGCAACAGCCGGCATACACGCAACCTGCGCCTCGCCCATGACGAGGCCAACGACGTGTTGGCGGGCCCGTATCCCGAGGAAGAGTTCTGGCAGGACCTCCTGGCCGTGACGAATGGGAAGCTGGATGAACCCTTGAGTCGATTCCTGATAACGGAGTCGAAGGACCTCCGGGATTTCCTGGCGTCGCTGGGCGTGCGCTTTCAGCCCCCGATCGGTGGAACCCTGTCGCTCGGACGCACCAATGCGTTCTTTCTGGGGGGAGGCCGTGCGTTGGTCAATTCCCTCTACATGACGGCCGAAGATGCGGGCATCGATATTCTTTACGAGGCCGAAGCGGTGGATCTCGACGTGCAGGACGGGAGTTTCCGGAGTGCGGTCGTGCGCCGGAATGGAGAAGATCATGTCGTGCAGGCCCGCGCGATGGTCGCGGCCTGCGGCGGCTTCGAAGCGAATATCGACTGGTTGCGGGAGAGCTGGGGCGCTGCAGCCGACAATTTTCGAATTCGCGGTACGCCCTACAATCGCGGCTCGCTACTCAGGGCGATGCTGCTGAAGGGCGTCAAGCAGGTCGGCGAGCCCGATCAGTGTCACGCTGTCGCAATCGACGCACGCGCACCGAAATTCGACGGCGGTATCGTCACGCGGCTCGACTGCATCGTCTTCGGGATCGTCGTCAATGCGAACGCGCAGCGGTTCCATGACGAGGGCGAGGACTTCTGGCCCAAGCGCTATGCGATCTGGGGTCGACTCGTCGCGGCCCAGTCGAACCAGATTGCCTACGCAATCATCGAATCGAGCGCCACGAAGCTCGTCATGCCTTCGATCTTCCCGGCCATCGAGGCCGACACGCTGGAAGAACTGGCCGTCATGATCCAGTTGAATCCCGATGCCCTGCGACGGACAGTCGATGAATTCAACGCGGCGGTCGAGACCGGCACCTTCGATCCGGCCGAATTGGATGATTGCCGCACCGAGGGCCTGGATCCACCGAAATCCCACTGGGCGCGCACCATCGAGCACGGCCCCTTTCAGGCCTATCCGCTGGCCCCCGGGATTACCTTCACGTACCTGGGCGTACGGGTGAATCGCGAAGCCCGGGTCGTCATGGAGAGCGGCCAGCCCGCGGAGAATATCTATGCTGCCGGTGAGATCATGGCCGGCAACGTCCTCGGCCAGGGCTATCTGGCCGGAATCGGCATGACCATCGGTGCGGTCTTCGGTCGAGTTGCGGGGACGGAGGCCGCCAGGCATGTCGCGGCCCAGTGACGTGGGACCGTCACAATCGGATACGTCCCCCGCACCGCTTGTCGAGGCCGAGCGCCTCATGCGCATTTGCAACGCCTGCCGCTACTGCGAGGGGTTGTGCGCGGTATTCCCCGCGATGGAATTGCGGCGCGAATTTTCGGAAGGCGATCTGAACTACCTGGCGAATCTCTGCCATAACTGCGGTGCCTGCTTCCAGGATTGTCAATACGCCCCGCCCCACGAATTCAAGGTCAACGTCCCGACGACGTTCGCGCGCGTTCGATCCGACAGTTACGGGCGCTACGTCTGGCCGCGTGCGCTTGCGCCACTCTTCGAACGCAACGGCGTGAAAATTGCCGTGGCCGCCGCCGCGGCCGTGGCCGCTTTCCTGATTTCCTTCATGGCGATTGCCGATGCGTCGGTGATGTTCGGCCGCGTAACCGGCGAGGGCGCGTTCTATGCCATCATGCCGCATAACGCCATGGCGCTGATCTTTGGCGGTGTGTTTCTCTACGCGATCCTTGCTTTCACGATGGGCTTTCGTGCGTTCTGGAAGGACATCGGAGCCGAGGCGCCGCCATTGTCCGATGGCACTTCACTTCTTCAGGCTCTGCGGGACGCCGCCACCCTCAGGTATCTCGATGGAGGTGGCGCCGGTTGCGGGAATGAGAGCGAACGTCCGGAGCCCAACCGCCGCCTCTACCATCATTTGACGTTCTATGGCTTCCTGCTGTGCTTCGCCTCCACGTCCGTGGCGACTCTCTACCACTACGGTCTGGGCTGGGTCGCACCCTACGCCTACACCAGCCTCCCGGTCCTGCTCGGAACCGTCGGTGGAACAGGCATTACCCTGGGTCCCATTGGCCTCTACCGCATGGGCCGGCGGCGCGACCCCGGACTCGGCACGAACGCCGACCACCAGGGGATGGATGAGGCGTTCCTGATGATGCTGGCGGCCACCGGTGGGACGGGTCTCGCGCTGATGGCGTTGCGCGCGACACCGCTGATGGGCACGCTGCTCGCGATTCACCTGGGATTGGTCTTCGCGTTTTTCCTGACCATGCCCTATGGCAAGTTCGTACACGGGATCTACCGAGTGGGCGCGCTGATCCGATACGCGATGGAGCGCCGATCCTGATCGATCCGGGTGGTGTTGGATCCAATGTGGAAGTTGGCTGTTCCTCAATTTCTGGCGGCCGATTGACACGGAACCGTGCGCCACGGATCGCAACTTGACCGAGTGTCTGCCCGGCGGGAAAGCGACAACCACCCGTTTTTCCGGCTATCGTCGCCGAATCGCCGCGACGGGTGGAGCCAGGTCACTGTCTCCGGACAAGACACACGAACCAAGCCACGAGACGCGCCCGAGCATCCCGGAAGCACGATGTGGACGCCCTTCGGCGCGGGGATCTCACACCCCACGCATGTCTGGGCAGGGCAGGTCAATCCATAGTGCCTAGCAGCCCAAGCACCCGCTGCATCAGGCGCTCTCGATCCTCCGCGCCGAATTCCAGCTTTATCGGCACGCACCACACGTTTGCGTGGGCGAACGATCGGCACTTCACCGCATCCTTTTCCGTCACCAGGACGGGACAGGAATCGCCAAACTCGAGACTCGCGACGTCGAACCTTGCATGATCGGGCAAGGGGTGAGGAAGTACGTCGACACCGGCCGCTTCCAGCAGATCGAAAAAACGCGCGGGATTGGCGATCCCTGCCACGGCGTGGACCCTGGTATCGCGGAACTCCTCCAACGACTTGCGGCCTGAGCCTGCGACCCGATAGAGGCGTTGCGCTGCCGGCTGTGCGCGAAAGACTCCGGGGCGATTCCAGCTCCCGCCGTTGGCAACCACGGCGTCGACGCAATCGATGCGGCGTTGCGGTTCACGGAGCGGTCCCGCGGGCAGGCAGAAGCCATTGCCGAGGCCGCGCTCGCCGTCGACCACCGCGATTTCAATGGTCCGGCCGAGTGCATGGTGCTGCAGGCCATCGTCGCTCAGGATTACATCGAGCCGGTCCGCGGCAAGCAGCGCTTGCGCGGCCGCGACTCGATCCGGGCCGACGGTCACCGCGCAACCGGTCGCGCGGGCGAGCAGCACAGGCTCGTCTCCCACCAGCGTTGGATCGCTGGCAGCCGCGACCGACTGGGGCCAGCTCTGTGCCATGCCGCCGTAACCGCGACTGACGATGCCGACGCGATAGCCCCGCGTCCGCAGTTCCGAGGCCAACCAAATGACGAACGGCGTTTTTCCGGTCCCACCGACCGTAATGTTGCCGACAACAATGACGGGCACGGGCAACCTGGCAATCGAAAGGATGCCAAACCGGTATGCGAGCCGTTTAAGCTCCGCTACGATTCGAAAGAGGGTCCCCAGTGGCCACAACAGCCACTTGACCGGGTTCGGACGGTACCAGATCCAATCCAGGGTTCGCTCGAGAATCAGCCGCAAACCGCGCTCCTGGCCCGAAAGCCGCGTACCGTATCGGGAGACTCCACTCTACAGCAAGCAAAACGCAAGCTCCCGCCGCGAGAGGGAAGGCAGCCGAAACTCGATCCAGTGTCCTGTTCCATGCGTTTCCATTGTTCCCGCAGGTTAAGCTACTGACCCATGAGCGGGCGCATTCCCCAGTCCTTCATCGATGACCTGATCGCGCGGGCCGACATCGTGGAAGTCGTCGGCAATCGGGTCACGTTGACCCGGGCTGGCCGCGAGTACAAGGCGCCTTGCCCATTCCACGACGAGAAGACACCGTCGTTCACGGTGAGTCCGCAGAAGGGCTTCTATCACTGCTTTGGCTGCGGCGCCCACGGTACCGCCATCGGCTTTCTGATGAACTATGAAAACCTCGATTTCGTCGATGCCGTTGAAGCACTTGCCGAAATGCTCGGGGTTGAGGTCCCCAGGGAGGCGCAGCCGGAACGCGACAGCGCCGCGAGCGGTCTTTATGAACTGCTGGCGGAAGCGAATCGAATATACCGGGCGGCGCTCAAGGACAGTTCCAGGGCGGCCGACTACCTCAGGAACAGGGGCCTCGACGGGCCTACCGCTGACCAATTCACCGTGGGCTATGCGCCGGATTCGTGGGATACGTTGCTCAGGAGACTGGGCACGAGCGATGCACGGCGGCGCCAACTCATCGAGGGCGGGCTGGTCATAAAGAACGACAAGGGTCAGGAATACGATCGCTTCCGAGACCGGATCATGTTCCCGATCCGCGATCCCCGGGGGCGGGTGATCGGCTTCGGCGGCCGCGTGCTCGGCGATGGCGGGCCCAAGTACCTCAACTCGCCGGAAACACCCATTTTCCACAAGGGTCAGGCGCTCTATGGCGTTCACGAGGCACGCCGGGCGGCGTCCCCCGGTGCCGGACGTCCCCGCGACATTCTCGTGGTGGAAGGCTATCTCGATGTGGCAAGCCTCGCGCAGCACGGCATCGGACCCGCGGTGGCGACCCTGGGGACCGCCACGACGGTCGAGCACATTCGCAGGCTCACGCGGATGGCGGAGCGGGTCATCTTCTGTTTCGACGGCGACCGCGCGGGGCGCGCGGCGGCCTGGCGAGCATTGGAGACGGCGCTGCCCCAGGCAGGTGGAACGGTGGAATTGAAGTTCCTGCTGCTTCCCGACGGGGAGGACCCGGATTCGTTGGTCCGTTCGCGCGGGGCCGGGTCCTTTCTCGAATTAATGGAAACCGCCGTGCCGCTGTCGGACTTCCTGCTGGGTGAACTGCGGGAGCAGGTGGATCTGTCAAACGCGGACGGCCGCTCGCGTTTGGTGTCGCTGGCGCAACCGTTGTTGGGCCGACTTCCTGACGGCGTCTACCGCGAGTTGCTGGTCAGGCAGTTGGCGGAGGGTATCGGGCTGAGCCCGGAAAGCCTGGAGCGGGTGCTTGCTGCGCGGCCTTCCACGCCGCCGCCCTACGGCCAGGCAGAGGCTCCGGCGGCGGGTTCCAGGCCCCGTGGGACGCTTGTTCGCCGGGCGATCGGTCTGCTACTCAACTATCCGGTCGCGGGTGCGGGGTTGACCGACGTCGACGGCCTCGCCGAGGTCAAGCAACCGGGTGCGCGGCTTTTGCGGCAGCTTCTCGAGGCGGTGGCGCAGAATTCGGACATCACCACTGCGGGGCTGCTCGAACGGTTCCGCAACGACCCCGAAGGGCGGCACCTCGGGCGTCTCCTGGAGAGCGAACCCCTGGACGGCGCGGAGGCAGCGTCACAGGTACTGACCGAAAACCTCGAGCGACTGGTCTCGGACGACCGCCAGTCACGACACTACATGTTGCTGGCCCGGGCGCAGGAACTTGACCCCGGGGAACGTGCTCAATTGGCCGCGCTGCAACGGGCCCTCGGCGCCGGCGCGGGGAACCCCGATGGGGCCTGAGTGGTCCATATCCCATATCGCCAACCCATTCTCTGCGGCGGCGCCGCGACGCCTTCGAGCCGAATTTCGGTGAGCTATGCCGGATATCCCCGAGGTTTTCGTTTATCTGCTCGTTGCCCATTTCCTATGGCATGAATCCGTGGTTTAAGGTAAATTGGCACGTTTGCTTTGACCGTGTAGGATCGATGAATACATCAACCGCAACCCAGCTTCCCGACGCAACCCAGCCTCCCCACCCGAATGATCGGCAATCGCAATTGAAGGTTCTGATTGCCAAGGGCAAGGAACAAGGGTACCTGACCTACGGCGAAGTCAACGACCACCTGCCCAGCGAAATCGTCGATCCGGAGCAGATCGAAGACATCGTCAACATGATCAACGACATGGGCATCACGGTGTACGAGAAAGCACCGGATGCCGAATCGTTGCTGCTGTCCGATGCCGCGGTTTCCAGTGACGACGATGGCGCGGACGAAGCCGCCGCCGCGCTGGCCACCGTAGACAGTGAGTTTGGCCGTACCACCGACCCCGTGCGCATGTACATGCGGGAAATGGGCACGGTGGAACTGTTGAATCGCCAGGGCGAGATCCGCATCGCAAAACGAATCGAGGAAGGCCTCGATCAGGTGCGCGCCGCGTTGTTGCAGTTTCCGCCCACCGTGTGCCTGTTGCTCGAACTTCACGACAAGGTGTTGGCGGGAACCGCGAGGTTGCAGGATGTCATTGTGGGAATCATCGATCCCAACGCCACCATCGCGGATCCGAACGCGCCGAAAACGGAAGACAGTCAGGCCGTCAATCCGGGGCCCGATACAAAGGACATCGCAAAGCGGATGAAGAAAGTCCGCCGGCACTTCAACCGTTACCTGGCCGCCCTGGACAACCATGACATCCGGCACGCGTCAGCACGGAAGGCAATCAGGTCGCTGACGGCGGAATTCATGGTCTTGAAGCTCGCGCCGAAGCTCTCCGAGGCGATGGTCGCGCAGCTCAGGGCTACGGTGAACAACGTTCGCAACCAGGAACGCCAGCTGTTGATTTACTGCGTCCGCGACGCTCGCATGGTCCGCAAGGACTTCATCGCCAGTTTCAAGTCCAACGAGACCAACCTCAAGTGGATCGACAAACATATTCGCGCCAAGCGCAAACACTCCTCGCAACTGACGCGGCTCAAGGACGAGATCGTGCGCTGCCAGAAGCGGTTGCTCCGCGTGGAGCACGGCACTTTCCTGACCATCAATGAAATCAAGGAGATCAACCGCGAGATTTCCCTGGGCGAGGCACAGGCGCGCCGGGCGAAGAAAGAGATGGTGGAAGCCAATCTGCGCCTGGTGATTTCCATCGCCAAGAAGTACACCAATCGTGGATTGCAGTTCCTGGACCTCATCCAGGAGGGCAACATCGGACTCATGAAGGCGGTGGACAAGTTTGAATATCGCCGGGGTTACAAGTTTTCGACCTATGCCACGTGGTGGATCCGCCAGGCGATCACCCGCTCGATCGCCGACCAGGCGCGCACCATCCGGATACCGGTTCACATGATCGAGACGATCAACAAACTGAACCGGATTTCCAGGCAGATGCTCCAGGAAATCGGTCGCGAACCCACGCCGGACGAACTCGCCGAGCGCATGGAAATGCCCGAGGACAAGGTCCGCAAGGTGCTCAAGATCGCCAAGGAGCCGATCTCCATGGAGACGCCCATCGGCGACGACGAGGACTCTCACCTTGGCGATTTCATCGAAGATACCGCGGTTCATTCGCCGGTGGACTCGGCAACCTCCGAGGGCCTCAAGGAGACCACGCACTCCGTTCTGGCCGGGTTGACGCCCCGGGAAGCCAAGGTCCTGAGGATGCGGTTCGGCATCGACATGAACACCGACCACACGCTGGAGGAAGTCGGCAAGCAGTTCGATGTCACCCGGGAGCGCATCCGGCAGATCGAGGCCAAGGCGCTGCGCAAACTGCGTCACCCGTCCCGCTCGGACCGGCTGCGGAGCTTCCTGCTCGAGGACTGAACTGCATTTCGTGCCGACGGGCGCGTGCAGACAGGCGTGCTCACTCGATCTCGCCTCGCCGTCCTGGCTCGGCACGATATGCCGGTTATCCGGTCGCGATACGGGCCCGGCTCGGGGTCACGTCCGGGAAGAGTTCGTCCAGGGGCGACGATGCTCCGGTTTCGGTAACGAGCCTGCAATGCATGCGCCGCAGCCTGCGCGGTTCGCGCACGCCACAGGAGTGGGCGATGATGCCGATCTCGTGAGTCATCTGGCGCGCATAGTTGGCGACCCGGATCGCCTTGACCGTGGGATCGAGCCCGCGCTGCAGGCGCCTGTTGTGCGTCGTCACGCCGGTGGGGCAGGTGTTCTTGTTGCACTGCAAGGCCTGGATGCAACCCAGGGCGAACATGAAGCCGCGGGCCGAAACGATAAAGTCAGCCCCCGCGCACAACGCCCAGGCAGCTTCCGCCGGGGTGATCAGCTTGCCGCTGGAGATGACCCTGATCCGATCCCGGAGACCGAAATCGTTCAGCCGGTCCACCAGCAACGGCAGGCTTTCCCGGATGGGCAGTCCCACGTTATCCATCAGCGGCATGGGCGCCGCGCCGGTCCCGCCGTCGCCGCTGTCAACGGTGATGAAATCGGGCGCGCTTTCGATGCCCCGGTTCCACACCTCTTCGAACAGGTCGTTCAGCCAGCCGTAGGCACCGATGACGGACTTGAAACCGGTGGGCTTGCCGGTTATCGAGCGCACGCGGTCGATGAGGTCCAGCAAGTCCGATGCGCTGTCCACTTCGAGGTGGCGGTTCGGGCTTAGCGAGTCCTGCCCGGCCGGAATGCCCCGGATGGCGGCGATCTCCGCGGTGACCTTGGCGGCCGGGAGAATTCCGCCCTTGCCCGGCTTGGCTCCCTGGCTCAGCTTGATCTCGAACATTTTTACCTGCTCGTGGGCTGCAACCCCCCGCAGCCGATCCTCCGACAATGTGCCCGGTTCGTCGCAGACGCCGTACTTGGCCGTGCCCATCTGAAAGACGATGTCCGCGCCCCCTTCGAGATGGTGGGGCGACAACCCGCCTTCCCCGGTATTCATCCACGAACCCGCCATGCGTGCGCCATTGGACAGCGCCAGCGCAGCGGGGCGGGATATGGCCCCGTAGCTCATGCCGGAGATATTGAACAGCGACGAGGTCGTATACGGTTTGGCGCAGTACGGCCCCAGCGTCATCGGTTGGGGTTCGGCGGCGTCCCGCTCCAGCACGGGATAGGGGCAGTTGACGAAAATCGCCGTACCGACGGGCCGCAAGTCCCGAGTCGACCCGAATGCCACAGTATTGTCCGCCCCGGACGCCGCCCGGTAGACCCAGGTGCGTTCGGCGCGGTTGAAGGGTAACTCTTCGCGGTCCATGGCGAAGAAGTACTGGCGGAAGAATTCGCCCAGCCGCTCGAACAGGCCGCGGAACCGGCCGATAACGGGGAAGTTCCTGCGGACCGCGTTCTCGGTCTGGGCGACATCGCGAACGAACAGGATCGCGATGAGAAGAAATGCCACCCCGACGACCAGGATGAACAGATAGACCAGAAACGCGATGACCTGGAATGCGATCTCGAACATGGCAATGCCTCACGACTATTGCGGTGATCGTACAGCCACCGGAGGGGTTTGGGAAAGGAAACATTGACCTCCCCGTGATGGTAACCTCTGTTCCCGGCGGGCCTGTAGCTCAGTTGGTCAGAGCAGGGGACTCATAATCCCTTGGTCGTAGGTTCGAGTCCTACCGGGCCCACCATTAAATCAATAAGTTATAAAGGAAACTAGTCAGCATCAACTGAAAAATGTACAAGTTAGGCGCACTTTTTTGAGTTGCTGTGTTCTAGTGGCCACCATCATCAAAACACCGGCCGGCACCTACAAGGGCGTTGTCCGCAAGAGAGGCTGGCCACTGAAGAGCAAGACATTTCGCCTCAAGCGCGACGCGATCGACTGGGCCCGCCGCGTGGAGGACGAGATGGTCCGCAGCACGTTCATCGATCGCGGATCGTCCGAGCGTATCTCGCTCAGCGATGCGCGCGATCGCTATCTCGCCGAAGTCAGCCCGACCAAGAAGCCCTCGACGACCGCCTCGGACCACGTTAAGGCCCGTGCCCTGAAAAAATACCTGGGCAAGTACAGCCTGGCGGCGCTGACGCCAGAGACCATCTCGCGATTTCGTGATGATCGACTCCACAAGGGCAAATCGCCATCGACCGTGCGCCTGGAATTGGCGTTGCTCTCCCACCTGTTTACGATCGCGATGCGCGAGTGGCGATCGGGTTTGGTACGAAACCCGGTCGCGCTCGTCAGAAAGCCGGCGCCAACGGCCGGTCGCAATCGCCGCCTCGGGCCGTCTGAAGAAAGACGTCTGCTTGCGGCGTGCGACGCGTACTCCAATCCGCTGCTCGGTTGGATCGTCCGATTGGCCTTGCATACGGGCATGAGGCAAGGCGAGATCCTTACGCTGACCCGCGATCAGGTGGACCTGAGCCGGCGCATTGACCGGTTGACCGAGACGAAGAGTGCGGTGGCACGACCGTCGCAACGCACGTTTCTCGGCTATCGGATCGATGGCCGGGGGGTGTTGCGCATCTCGGTGCCGAGCCGTGCTCGGCTGATCGGGAAACTGCGGCAGTTGCTGCGCCGCGCCAGCGCCAGCGCCACCTGCGGCGGCTCGGGCTCTCGTCCGAGCAGGCTTGGAAATCGGCGTGGAACGGGCGTGGCCCCTGGTGGAATGCCGGGGCGTCGCACATGAACCGGGCCATGCCGAAAGTCCGCTTTGATCGACTGGGCTTGGTGTCGGTATTGGACACGGTACTCCGGCTCCAGCGTGTACCATGAACCGCCGTATACGGAACCGTACGTACGGTGGTGTGGGAGGACGGCTGGGGTAACCCAGCCTCCTACCCGATTCTCTGCGAATGGGCGGGGATCGGCGGTCGAATCGGGGCACGCGAAGAGGCCAACAAGAATCACTGCGATACGTCGGGTTACCGAGACCCAGTGATCGCGACCACGTTCCGCTGAAATACCTCGCCCGAAGAATCCTCTACCTCAACGACGAAATCGCTCACCTCGACCGACTCGTCGTTCCGCTTGTGAAGGAACTCGCTCCCAATCTGCTCCAGCCCAAGGGCGTGGGTATCGCCAACGCCGGCGAGCGGTTGGTGTCCGCAGGGGAGAACCCCGACCGACTGCGCTTCGGGCGTTTGCTCCAAGTTCGTAGACCCTCTATGCCATCGGCCTCGTAGCGCCGTGTCTACAGCCGTAACGTTGGCCGCGACATTCCACAGCGCCGACGGCTGCACCGTCAGCACAAGGTGGCTTGAAGGAAACCGGATGAGCCGGTTACTCTCTTAATTCCAAGCCCTTTCTGTCCGAAATGTTCTGACGACGTACACAACTACCGGGTAATCGACGAGGGGCACGACGTGGGGCAAGAATTCTCGCCGGCTGGCAATCTACAGCAGTCCAACGGCGCGTAGCTGCCGCGAGACGGTTCGCTCGACGTGCTCAAAGTGCGGCACCTCCCCCGGCACGTGGATCTCGAGTTCGTTCGTCCAACGACGCCGGTACTGCTCCAGTCGTGCGCAATAACTGCGTTCGAATCGGCCGGGATCCAGTTGTCGGTGTTTCGCCTTGTGTGTGAAGACCCCGGCTGCGTCGCCCGGGTCGACAGCCGCGTTGTCGAACAGCAGCCACAGATCAAACAAATCCCTGCACTGCATGCGCTGCATCACACAGCGCAGCTTCTCACCGGCAATTTCTGCGAGCGAGTAGACCCGAACGGCATGGGTGTCCGGCAGGTCCGGCCAGCGCGGCAACAGACGGACGGTGTCCACGTTGAGAACGAGTTCGCTGTCCGTGACATCAAGTTTCAGATAACGCTGCCGGCCCAGTGGTCCCCGATACGCAATGCGCTTCGGCTCGTGATCGGTCAGATGCAGCGTGTCGACGGCGCCTACCACCGCTCCGAGTGCCGTCTCGATGGTCGCGTAGGCCGCCTCGATGGCTCCCTCGACCACGGAAAAATCCAGATCGGCCGAATAGCGATAGTCCTCGAAATAGCACAGTCTGAGCGCCGTGCCGCCCTTGAACACGAGGCCGTGGCCGTCGTCCAGCCCGCCGAGCGCGGCCATGATGTGGGCCAACACATAGTCCCGTTCCACGGTCGGTGCCGGTACACCGTCACGCGCCGCCTGTCGGGTGATCTGGGCTCGATTGCTCATTGCCCGATCACGGCCACAACTTCGTTAACGGTTCGCGGCCAGCGTACGCGCCACCGTTTGTCCCGCCAAACCGTGCGCTCGCCGGTTCCGGGTTCGAGATCGAGGTCCGCGGTGACGGGTTTGATGGGTGTCAGCGCACTGTCGAGCGGCGCCAATGACAAGGCATCGGCGAGCGAGCCCAGCCGCCGCAGTGCCCCTGCCCAGCCCAACCGGCGCGCATAGTCCATGAGGGTATCGGCGCGCAGCTCGGGGGCGGCTGCGGCGAACGCTTCCGCCAACACCTCAAGCCCTCCGACAAGCGTCGGCCGTTGTGCGGCATCCAGGACGGCGCGATGGCGATCGGAGAGATACGACATGCCCCACGGGACACGCCCCACGGCGAGTTTTTCGGGAGGTTCGATCACGATCCGCAGTCGCTGGCCGGAGATCCACCTGGTGCGCACCCTGCGCTCAGTCGCGACCTGGATGGACCGTGCGGGGTGGATCACCAGGTCGTGCTCGTAGAGGGCGTTTCGATAGGCGATACGATGTGGCAGGCCTTTCAGCGCCGCGCCCACTGCCAGCGCGACGTCTTCCGCGGCGGCCGGTGTACCGAGCACGCCCAGCTGTCGCACGGCGTAGTGTCCGCGCCGTACGCGATCGACCAGGCCCGCCTTCTCCATGCGCTTGAGCAGGTTTGCGGTGGCTGTTTTCGTTTTTCCGAGACGCTTCTCCACGTCCTCGAAAGTGAACGTCAAATGCCCGTCCGCGACCAGTTCGTTGGCGAGGGCCAAGCCCTGTTGTGGTGACTGTAGATGCATTACTTATGGTTTAAGTGAATTAGGGCCTATTTTACACACATTGTTATGATCAGCACGATATTCAC
This sequence comes from Gammaproteobacteria bacterium, assembly GCA_047516145.1. GTDB lineage: Bacteria > Pseudomonadota > Gammaproteobacteria > Steroidobacterales > Rariloculaceae > UBA6522. The sequence continues at coordinate 866 of JAKZVH010000189.1, read as the reverse complement.
CAAACTCTCAAGTCCGTCCAGTGCATCGCACGCAGCGTGCGCACGCTCCGCAACGAACGTCCCTGCACGAGTTCTCGAGTCACCATTGACTCAGGCATGCCCGGAATCACGCGGGTCTTCGGGCCAATGACCCTGATCAACCCGATCGCGCAGGATTCATCGCCAGCCCAAATCCCGTCGCGTGTTAGAAATCCTGGTGCTCCGCGCGTCGGGCAAGGGGCACGGCGGTGCCAGCGATGAAGAACGCTCCGGCCGTCCCGGAGGCTCCGTCTCTTGAAAGGGTGGGGCGATGGACGGAAGAACGAGGTATTCCCCCGCGGTGCGGGAACGGGCGGGGCGGATGGTGTTCGTGGTGACGACCATTGAATGTCGGACGAATGGGCGGACATCCAATTCGCTGGGTGCGCCTGGCGGACGCGAGCGTTCGACCGCTGCCTTGGGAACACCGGAAGCCTCACCAGCCGGGATCGAACCGCCTCTCGCATTTGGAGACGTTGCGGGCTTCGATCGAGGAATTGGGCGTTGTCAAACTAACTGGATTGGACCTATTGAAGCTTCAATCGAGGGCTCTCAGGCGGCGAGTTGGCGCCACTCGGCCAGGGCAGCGGTGCGGTGCTGTTTGAAAACGTCGCGGCGGGTGTGGACGCGCCGCCGCCTTATTTCACCGGCAAACATCGGGCCGAAACGGTTCCACCGGAAACGCACTGTCTCGTGACAGATGTCGATGCCGCGTTCGAACAGGATGTCTTCGACCTGGCGCAACGACAACGGATAGCGGATGTACATCATCACTGCGAGGCGGATGACCTCGGGCGAACTGTTGAAATAACGAAAGGGATTGTTCATTGCCGCAGGCTACGAGAGCT
>JAKZVH010000188.1:0-3427 GCA_047516145.1 Gammaproteobacteria bacterium | reverse complement strand
ACACACCGTAGGCCGTTGTGACCGCAACGCCCTCCGCGATCGGCTCGAAGCCGCGGGATTGCCAGAACTCCCCGAAGTTCACCCCGACGGCCCGGGCGTTCCAGCCGATGAACAGGCCGGCGAGGATCAGCGCCGCGAGTGCACCAGTTTTTGCCGTCGTGAATATGTTCTGGATGCGCTTTCCGTATTCGAGCCCCCGGGTGTTCGTCCACGTCAGCAGCGCAATCAACACTACCGCGAGGAGTTGGGCCGTTGACAGGGATATGGCGTACCCGGGCGACAGATGCATTGGCGCGATGAGGTAGCGGCCTTCGGCAATCCACGGGACCAGTACGCCGGTGTACCGTGCGAAGGCGACGCCCACTGCGGCAATGGTGCCGGTCTGGATCACCATGAAAGCGTCCATCCGTACAGAAATCCCCAGAGGGGCGAGTAGGCCTCGCGGAGATAGACATACTGGCCGCCGGCCCGCGGCATCATTCCCGCGAGCTCGCCGTACGAGAGGGCGCCGGCGATCGTCAACACGCCGGTCACGCCCCATGCCACGAGCAGCCATCCGGGGCTGCCGAGTTGCCGCGCCATGGCCGCGGAGACGATGAAGATGCCGGACCCGATCATCGAGCCGGCCACTACCATCGTGGAGTCGAACAGGCCGAGACCGCGCTTGAATTCGTTCTCCAGTGCCACCGGCGCGTCGGTTGAGCGGACTGAAATCATCGCAGCTCTTCTAAACAGTCTCTTGTGATTTGATCTTGACCTGTGACCATTGGCCCACGCGTTTCTGTCTAGAATGACACCATATGAGTGCACGGGTACTTGACGGCCAGACGCTGGCCGGCCGGATGCGAGAGGAGATCACCCCGCAGGTTGCGGCATTTGCCCGGCGACACGGCCGTCCGCCGGGCCTCGCGATCGTCCTCGTTGGACAGAACCCCGCCTCGGAGATCTACGTCCGGAAGAAGTTGAAAGCGGGCCGCGAGGTCGGCTTTCGCGCCGATCTGGAACGCCTCCCGGAGGACGCGGCGATGGCGGACGTGCTCGAGCTCGTCGAGCGGCTGAACCGCAGCGCGTCCCACGACGCCATCCTTGTGCAGTCGCCGCTCCCGAAGGGGCTCGGCGCGGACGCCGCGTCGCGGGTGTTTGATGCGATTGCTTTTGAGAAGGACGTAGACGGGTTCTCGCCCGCCAACGTGGGGCGTCTCGTGCAGGGCAGGCCATCTCTGGCGCCGTGCACAGCGTTAGGAATCATCGAACTCCTCACGCGCGAGGCGATCCCGATTGCCGGCCGCCACGCCTGCGTCGTCGGGCGCAGTGACATCGTGGGCAAGCCCATGGCGTTGCTCCTGCTGCAGCGTGACGCGACGGTCACCATCTGTCATTCGAAGACGCCGGACCTTGCGGCGGTGTGCCGGCAGGCAGACATCCTTGTCGCCGCCACGGGCAGGGCCGGGCTCGTCACGAAGGCGTTCGTGAAGCCGGGTGCAACCGTCGTCGACGTCGGGATGAATACGATCACCGATCTCGCCCTGGCGATGCAATGGTTTCCGGAAGGGCACCCACGACTGGCGCGCTTTCGTGAGCGCGGCACACTGCTCGTCGGCGACGTACACCCCGAGGTTGCCGATGTCGCCGGGGCGCTCACGCCGGTCCCTGGAGGCGTTGGGCCGCTGACGATTGCCATGTTGATGATGAATACGCTCCGGGCTGCGAATGCGAGGGCTGGCTCGCAGCTGGTAGCCGGTAGTTGGTAGCCGACAGCGTGCGGCGCATTGCTCTGACAGGCGGAATTGCCACGGGGAAGAGCCATATTCGAGCGCGATTCGAGCAACTCGGCGTCCCCACGATCGATTCCGACATCCTGGCTTGCGAGGCCGTGGCACCGGGAACCGCGGGCCTCGCCGCCGTGATCGAAGAATTCGGTCCTGACGTGCTCCAGGCGGACGGGTCCCTCGATCGGCGGAAACTGGCCGATATCGTATTTGCGGACCCTGCCGCCCGCAAGTCCCTCGAGGCCATCATTCATCCTGAAGTGCGACGCGCGATCGACGTATGGTTCGCGGCCCTTGACGCCCATAAGCATCCTTTCGCCATTTCGGATATTCCGCTGCTGTACGAGGTCGGGCGGGAGAGAGACTTCGAGGCGGTCATCGTCGCCGCCTGCGATCCGGAAACGCAGGTGCGGCGCGTGATGAAGCGCAATGGAATCTCCGAAGCAGACGCCCGGCGGCGTATTGGCGCGCAATTGTTGATCGAGAAGAAATCCCGTCGAGCTGACTACGTGATTCGAACCGACGGGTCCTTTGAAGACACAGACCGTCAGATCAGGGATACGTACGCGGGGTTCGCTGGCAGCCGGTAGCTGCCAAATCTCAACTCCCAATTACGAGCTGACCGCGTCGGTTGCCCCCGCCGTATCCTTGGCGCGGGCGATCCGTTCCTCGACAAACGTATTCCACTCGTGGCACTGCGGGCACTGCCACAGCAGCTCGGTGCTACGGTAGCGGCACCGCCGGCAGACGTGCGGATCGAGATAAAAGACGGCTTCCCGTGTGAGCTCCACGTAGTGTCGGATAAGACCGGCGTCGAAACCTAGCGCCGCGAGCGTCTCCCAGACCTGCCGATGGATGGCGAGCCCGTGGGGATGGTGGGGAAGGGCATCCAGCAGCCGATTGTACGCGGCGCGGTGCTGCCCGGCGGCGCCCAAATGACGCGCCAGCGCGAGGCGGGGGCGCCAACCCGGCGGGTCCTGCTCGATCAGCCGCCCGCAGAGGTCGACGAAGCGGTGCGGTGTCCCGAGCGTTCGGTACGCCCGCTCCAGACGATCGAAGGCGAAATGCGCGTGGTCGGGCACCGCCTCGATCAGCCGTTCCCACGCCTCCACCGCTCCGGGGAGGTTGCCCTGGCGTTCGCGTACGTCCCCGAGATTCAGGTATGCGGGGACGGTGCGCGCATCGACGTCAATCGCGCCCGCAAACGTGCGCGCGGCACCGGCGGCGTCGCCGGTGCGTTCCTGTGCGCTGCCGATCTCATTGCGCAGGAATCCGAGAATCTGCCGGTCGTCCTGGCGCAGCCCGGAGTCGATCTTCGCAATCTGCTCGCGAAGGCGCAGCGCCTCGCCCCATTGGTGCTGGTCCTCGTACAGCTTCTGGAGGTTCACGAGCGCATAGCGGTTGCGCGGGTCCAGTTGCAGGACCTCCTGAAAGGCCTCGAGCGCCCGATCGACGAACCCCCCGTGCCGGAAGTCGAGGCCCAGGCAGAGCAGCACGTAGGCGTGCTCCAGCTTGGTGAGATCGGGCCGCTGCAGCAGCAGCTGGTGGACGTTCACTGCGCGGCCCACCTGCCCCTTCTCGCGGTACAGGTTGCCCAGGATCATCTGGATCTCGAGCGCCTCGGGTTCGGTGCTTGCGGCGTGTGTGAGTTCCTCGAC
>JAKZVH010000187.1:0-15906 GCA_047516145.1 Gammaproteobacteria bacterium | reverse complement strand
CCCGTGTCGTATAGGCCTTGACGATTCCCAGCACACAGTCGATCGGTGCCGGGCCCATGCCCGTGCCAGTGAACGCGCCACCTACCGTGGTATTCGATGAGGTGACGAACGGATACGTCCCAAGGTCGATATCCAACATCGCACCCTGAGCGCCCTCGAAGAGGATGCTGCGCTCCCGGTCTTGCATCTCCTCAAGCAGACGGGGCACATCGCTGATGAGCGGCTTCACCCGTTCAGAGAGTGCGAGTAGCCGCTCCAGTTCCTGTTCCAGGAGCACGGGTGCGACACCGTAGTAGCGTTCCAGCAGGAAATTGTGCAGATCGAGGAGCTCCGACAATCGGTCACGAAGCCGTTGGGGAATGAACAGGTCGGCGAGTCGCAGAGCCCGCCGCGCAACCTTGTCTTCATACGCCGGACCAATACCCCGCCCGGTGGTACCGATGGCATCGGTTCCACGGGCTTTCTCGCGCGCGCGGTCCAATGCCTGGTGGGAGGAAAGAATCAGCGGACACGCGGGCGAAAGCCTGAGGCGCTCATCCACGGGCACGCCCTTGCGTTTCAGGCGGTCCATCTCATCCACCAGCGCCGCCAGGGACAGGACCACGCCGTTGCCGATCAGACAAACCACACCGGATCGGAGAATGCCGGAGGGAATCAGATGCAGAACGGTGCGTTCGCCCTCGATGACCAGCGTATGGCCTGCATTGTGCCCGCCCTGGAATCGCACCACGGCGTGGGAGCGTTCCGCCAACAGGTCGACAATGGCGCCCTTCCCTTCATCGCCCCATTGCGTGCCGATCACGACGACATTGCGGCCCACTGCCTATCCCCGAACGAAGTAAAGCAGCACGAGTCCGGTGACCACTACGGCGATCCCGAAGCTGCGCAGGTGCCGATCCTCCCAGCCTGCGATGGCGGCTATGCCACGCCGCCAGGCTCGGGGCGCGGCGAACGGGAAGAGACCCTCGATGATCAGGAAGAACGCGATGCCGGCGAGAAGATCGGACCAGGCCAAAACTCGGGGTCAGGGCGTGGGGCCCATTCGATGCTGGAGAAACCGGAAGAATTCGCTATCCGGGCTCAGCACCAACACGTCCTGTTCACGTCCGATCGATTTGCGGTACGCCGACATGCTGCGATAGAAGGAATAGAACTCCGGATCCTGATTGTATGCGCTCGCGTAGGTCTCCGCCGCTCTCGCATCCCCCTCGCCACGGATACGCTCGGCATCGCGGTAGGCCTCCGCAAGGATCACCGTACCCTGCCGATCGGCGTCGGCGCGAATTCGCTCCGACTCTTCGGCGCCCTCCGCCCGAAGCTGTGACGCCACCCGGGCTCGCTCCTGCTGCATGCGCGCGTATACCGAGCCGCTGACCTCGTCCGACAGTTCAATCCGCATCACGCGCACATCCACCAGTTCCAGGCCCAGAGCCGGCGCCTGTTGCGACGCCTGGACAAGCATTTGCTCCATCAACTCCGAGCGTTCGGCCGCCACCACCTCCTGAACCGTGCGGCGCGAGAATTCCGCCTTGATCCCCTCGCGGATGATGGCGGAAAGGCGCTCGGCGGCGAATTCTTCGTCACCGCGCGCGGACCGGTAGTACTGCGCGGGATCGGCAATTCGCCAGGTAATGAAATAGTCGACGATGAGATTCTTCTTTTCGCCCGTCAGAAAGCGTTCCTGAGACTCTTCGTAGGTCAGGATTCGATCGGGAAATCGTTGGATATTGTTTACAAAGGGAATTTTGAAGTGAATTCCGGGCTGGTAATCCGACTTCATGATTTCGCCGAATCGAAACTTGATGACGTGCTCGCGCTCATCCACCGTGAACACGGTCATCCATATGACGAGCGTGGCAACGACTCCGGCCGCAAATACTGCATTGATTCTTGGGCTCATATCGATCGCTCCATTCTATCGGCTGTCGCGCACCCGGGCACTTGAACTCAATCCACTGGAAATGGGCGCGGGCGAGCTGGACGGCGCAAGCCCGTTCGGCACGCTATTCGAACGCCGCTCCACCAACCGGTCCAATGGCAGATAGAGCAGGTTGCTGCCGCCCTCGGTGTCGAGCAGGACCTTGGTCGAGTTGGCCAGTACCTCTTCGAGCGTCTCGATATACATCCGCTGTCGGGTGACCTCCGGCGCCCTCTCGTATTCGCGAAGGATCAGCACGAACCGGTCCGCCTCGCCCTCGGCATCGGCCACTACCCGAGACCGGTAGGCCTCGGCATTCTGACGTTCGCGCGCCGCGCCGCCCCGTGCCCGCGGAACCACATCATTGGCATACGCCTGGGCCTCGAGACTCATTCGTTCCCGGTCTTCCCGGGCGCGGATCGCATCCTGCACGCTCGCCTCCACATCGGGTGGGAAATTGGCATCCTGGAGATTGACTTCATACACGGTGATCCCGGTTCCATAGAAGTCCAACGTCGATTGGATCAGGGTCTGCGTCTCCGCGGCAATTTCGGCGCGACCTTCCGTGAGGATGAAATCCAGCACGTTCCTGCCGACGACCTCGCGTATGGCGCTGCTGGTGACGTCCTGCAATGTTGCCTCCGGTTCGCGGAGATTGAACAGGTAAGCTTCCGGGTCCGTGCGCCGATACTGAACCACCAGTTCCACTACCACGATGTTCTCGTCCTCGGTGAGCATGCTGCCGCCGTAGCCGTAGCGCTCGGTGACGTTGGTATTGATCAGTTCATAGGTGTCCACCAGCGGAATCCGCCAACGCAACCCAGGCTGAGTGATCGCGTGAAACTTGCCGAACCTCATAACCACGCCCCGCTCGGCGTCGTCGACCGAATACAGCCCCCACAGGGCCCAACCAGCGAAGACTATCCCGAGCACCACGCCCGCGATGCCCCGGCCCGAGGACGAACTGTCCCCGCGGCCATTTCCGCGGCCACCGCGCCCTCCGAACAGGCCGGATAACTTTCTCTGCATGCCCCGTACCACCTCGTCCAGGTCGCCGGGTCCCTGATTCCGGTCGGACTGCCAAGGATTCTTCTTGTCGTCGTTATTCCAACTCATAAGTTACACCCGCTGAAAGCTCTCACCGGAAAGTCCCTCTCGATTGCACAATTCCCGCCACCGCTTCGACGTCAGCGCAATGTCCAACGTCCAGCCGCCTGCCTCGCGAATCCGCTCGCCACGCACGGCGCGGAGTTCGAAAAGTCTGGCGCGTAGCCGACTGTCGCCCGGACCCAGTACGAGCCGCCCGGCGACCGGTTCACCGACGGCGCGGACCCGGATCATCTCACCAAGCGCATCCACACCGCTGCCGGTGGCCGCGGAGACCCACAGCGATCTTCCAGCGCCAGCCAATCCATTGACTTCCTTGACGGGCGGGGTCGCCAACCGATCGATCTTATTGTACACCTGAATGCGCGGAACTTCGGCTACGCCGATGTCTGCCAGCACGGTTTCCACCTGGCGCCGGCGATCCGCATGGTGGGGGTCGCTGGCATCCACGACATGCACCAGCAGATCCGCCTCACGCGTCTCGATCAGCGTCGCCCGGAAAGCCGCAATCAACTCGTGGGGCAGATCGCGCACGAAGCCCACGGTATCCACCAGAAGGACCTCGTCAAGCTCACCGGGCGACAACCGCCTGATCGTCGGGTCCAACGTCGCGAAGAGCGCGTTGCTGGCCCTAACCCGGGAGCCACACAAGGCATTGAACAGGGAGGTTTTTCCGGCGTTCGTGTAGCCCACCAGGGCCGCGGTCGGCACACCCGCGCGGCGCCGTCCGCGCCGACCCAGGTTGCGTTGCCGATCCACCCTGTCCAGGCGTCCCTTCAAGTACTTGATGCGCCGGCCAAGCAAGCGCCTGTCGGTCTCGAGCTGCGTTTCACCGGGCCCCCGCAGACCAATACCGCCCTTCTGGCGTTCCAGGTGGGTCCAGCCTCGGATCAGCCGCGTCGACAAGTGCTCCAGCTGGGCGAGTTCCACCTGGATCTTGCCCTCGTGGGTGGCTGCGCGCTGGGCGAAAATATCGAGAATGAGTCCGTTTCGATCCAGCACGCGCACCTTGAGCTCGCGCTCGAGATTGCGCTCCTGGCTGGCGGACAGCGGTTGATTCACCAGCACCAGGTGGGCGCCGGCGGCGATGACCTGCCCCGCCAGTTCCTCCGCCTTGCCGGAACCGACGAATAGCCGCGGACTTGGAAACTGGCGCCGCGCATGCACTTCGGAGGAGATCTCTGCACCGGCGGACACCGCCAACGCACGAAATTCCTGAATCTCGTCGTCGGAACATGCCCGTTTCAGGCCAATGTGCAGCAGGACAGAACGCTCGCCGCTCCTAGCCGGCATAGCTCACCATCGTTGATAGGCGGGGCGTTGCATCGCCCGGCCCGCTCGGGCATTCAGTCATCCTGCTCCGTATCGATTAACGGCACGCGAACCACGCGTCCTGGAACAACGGTGGAGATCGCGTGCTTGTAGACCATCTGACTCACGCTGTTGCGAAGCAAGACCACAAACTGGTCAAAGGAATCGATCTGACCCTGCAACTTGATCCCATTTACCAGATAGATGGAAACGGGCACCTTTTCCTTGCGCAAGGTGTTCAAAAACGGGTCTTGAAGCGACTGTCCCTTGGCCATGAAAATATCCTTGGTTCTCGTCGAATCCATGAAAGTCAGGACCGAAACCGCTACCGCGCCAGCGAACGCCGAACCTGGCATACGCTAGTCAAACGCCTCATTGATCCCACAGCACGGAAATAGTAGCACAGGCACCGGATTTCAACCCCGAAGCTCGAATCCGATAGTTCCCGGGCAACCGCCCGCGCGAGGCGCGGGTCAGGCGCATCAGCGAACGGCGGCGCGGAGGATATTCGCCAATGATGCCCGCGCGGTATCCCCGTTCGCCGTCAGCCGTTGCGTAGCCGCGTCCGAACGAAGCCAGGTGAGCTGCCGCTTGGACAACTGCCGAGTCGCGGCAATCGCCTTGCTCCGGGCGTCATCCCATCCGCACTCGCCCTCCAGATGTGCCCAGATCTGCCGGTAACCGATGGAGCGCAGGGCCGGCATCTTCGGATCGAGATTGCCTCGATCCCTGAGCGCCTGGACCTCCTCGACAAACCCGGCTGCCACCATTGCATCGAAACGCCTTTCGATCCGTCGCGACAGTCTGACGCGATCGCCTGGAATCAACGCCAGGGCGTGAACGGGCACACCCGCAGGAGACGCATCGCGAGCCTGCATCGCCGAAAGCGGCACGCCCGTCAATTCGTAGACTTCCAGCGCACGCTGAATCCGCTGTCGGTCCGTCGGCGAGATCCTGCGGGCTACTACCGGGTCGACCTCTGCAAGGCGCCCGTAAAGGGACGACCAGCCTGAAATCCCGGCCTCGCGGTCCAATCGCCGGCGAACCTCCGGATCGGCCCGCGGCAACTCCGCAAGGCCGTCGCGCAATGCCCGCAAATACAATAGCGTTCCCCCCACCAGGAGTGGCAGCCGCCCTCGAGCGGCAATCCCCGCGAGCGCGTCCCGTGCGTCGGCCGCGAACCGCCCGGCCGAGTAACTCTCCGTGGGCGACAGGATGTCGATCAGGTGGTGTGGCACATCGGCGCGGATGGCATTGGATGGCTTCGCAGTGCCGATATCCATGCCACGGTACACCATGGCGGAGTCCATACTGATGATCTCCAGCGGAAATTCTTCGGCAAGCGCCAGAGCCAGGTCGGTTTTCCCGCACGCTGTGGGGCCCGTGATGCAGACGCAGGTGGGGGGCTTGTCATTCACTCGCGCGGCGCCGTCACTGACCGCGTAGAAACAATCGGTCCAGCTCGGCGACCGAAATATGCGTCCATGTGGGACGGCCATGGTTGCACCGGTCGGCACGCTCGGTGGCCTCCATCTCGCGCAGCAAAGCGTTCATTTCCTCCAATTCCAATTGGCGGTTGGCGCGCACCGCGTTGTGACACGCCATGGTTGCCAACAGTTCGTCGATGGCGGCCTCGACACGATGGGCGCCTGCGTCATTCGAAAGATCCGCGACGACGTCTCGGAACAATGGCTCCACTTCCGCACCCTCGAGCAGCAGAGGAACGGCCTCGATACGAATCTCGCCCAGTCCGCGCCGAGTCGCGGCGAATCCGAGCCGCCCGAGTTCGGCCTGCGCGTCTTCCACGGCCTGCGCCTCGCTCTCGGCAACCTTTAGCGAGACCGGCATCAGCAACGGCTGCGACCTGAGCCCACTGGCCTTTAACTGTAGTTTCATCCGCTCGTAGGTAATTCGCTCGTGGGCAGCGTGCATGTCAACCACGATGAGCCCGTCGGAGTTCTGCGCAAGAATGTAAATGCCCAGCAACTGCCCCAGCGCGAATCCGAGGGGCGGTGTATCTGCCGCCGCCGGTGGAGGTTGCGCAGGCGCATGCAGAATGTCGTACAGCCGCGTCGAATCGCGGACATCGAGGCGCCGCGCCCCGAAATGCAGACCGTGCTGCCCCGCCCCGCCCAATGGCGCCGCCGACCGATCGCGCTCCAATGGCGATCCCGCGAGGCGCGCCGGAGGCTGCGAGGAATCCCGCTGACCGGAGTCCAGGCGGCTCGCCAGGGCTGCCTCCACGGTGTGGCGAACGAAGCCGTGCACGCGACGCGAGTCCCGAAAGCGAATTTCCAGCTTGGATGGATGGGCATTCACGTCCACTCGGCGCGGGTCGAGCCGAAGAAAGATTACGTAGGCGGGCTGTCGGCCATGGAAAAGCACGTCTTCGTAACCCAGCCTTACCGCGTGCCGGAACACCTTGTCGCGTACGAAACGCCCGTTCACGAACGTGAATTGCATGTCGGCCTGGCTACGCGAGAACGTCGGTTCCGCCAACCATCCCGTGAGGTGCATGTCGTCGACCTCGCGTTCGAAGTACCGCGCGTGCTCCACAAAGGATTCGCCGCAAACCCGAGCCAGGCGTGCTTCGCGACCTTCGCGGTCCGCCGCGGGGGGAAGCGAGAGCGTGCTACGGCCGTTGTGCTGCAGGCGCCATTCGACGTCGAAGCGGGTCAGCGCCAGGTTCCGCAGTACCGTATCCACGTGGGAAAATTCGGTGCGCTCGGTCTTGAGAAACTTGCGTCTGGCCGGGGTATTGAAGAAGAGGTCGCGGACTTCGACCGTGGTTCCGAGCGGGTGGGCCGCGGGACGCGGAGCGCTCACGGCTCCGCCGTCGCAATCGATCGCCCAGCCCGACTCGGCCTCCCGCACGCGGGAAATCAGCCGCAACTGGGCCACGGAACCGATACTGGGCAGGGCCTCGCCGCGAAAACCAAGGGTGGTGACGTTCTCCAACTCGTCCAGGCTGGCGATCTTGCTGGTGGCGTGCCGCGACAACGCCAGGGCAAGTTCCTCCTTCGGGATGCCGATGCCATCGTCACGGATACGAATCAAACGGGTCCCGCCGGCCTGGATTTCCAGTCCGATGCGGTTCGCACGGGCATCCAGGCTGTTCTCGAGCAATTCCTTGACCGCGGAAGCGGGGCGTTCGACGATCTCCCCGGCGGCGATCTGATCGATGAGCCCGGATGGCAGTACGCGGATGGACATCGGTCGATTTTACCGCGAATATCGCGCCAATCGCATCCCGTGCCCGCTATTCTTCTTGTACCGGCCGCGCTCATCGGTGGCCTGGAGCAGGTTTGTGTCAGCCAACCGGAATGCTGAGTACCTGACCGATGCGGATCCTGTCGCCGGATAGCCGATTGGAGCTCTTCAGGGCGGAAAGACTGACATCGTACTGCTTGGCGATCTCCGACAACGTTTCGCCACGGACAATCACGTGCCGCACGGCGCTGTCGCGGAACGGCGGTGGGTTGGATGCGATGTAACTTCCCGGCGGCGGGTTATCCCGGAAGTAGTCCACGATACCGTCGTGAATCGCCCGAGCCATCGCCCGCTGGTAGGAGGGCGACTTCAACGCGGCCTCCTCTCCCGGGTTGGAGATGTACGCCGTCTCGATGAGAACGGAGGGGATGTCCGGCGACTTGAGCACCAGGAACGGCGCGTGCTGCACCCGATTCTTGCGGATCCTGGCGATGCCGTCCAGCCGCTTGATGATGCGATCGCCAACCTGCGAACTTGCGCTGATGGCTGCATTCTGAGAGAGATCGAGCAATACGCTGGCCAATACGTCGTCCTTGTCGGCGAGGGATACGCCGCCGATCATGTCCGAAGCATTTTCCCGTTCGGCGAGCCGCTTGGCAGCCTCATCCGTGGCCCCTTTGTCAGACAATACATAGACCGTCGATCCGCCGACCCGGGAATCCCGGAATGAGTCGGCGTGGATCGAAACGAATAGATCGGCCTCACCCTGCCTTGCGCGCTCCGTGCGCACGCGATGGCCCAGATAGTAGTCGCCGTCACGCACCAGTATCGGTTCCATGCCGGGCTGCGCGCGGACCTCGTCGGCAAGTGCGCGTGCGATCCCGAGCACCACGTCCTTCTCGCGGACACCTCGGGGACCTGTCGCCCCTGGATCCTCACCGCCGTGACCGGCGTCGATGGCAACGACCACCGGTCGGCCACCGGGAGTGGCGGCGCGGGGCGTCCGCGTGAAAACGGCGGGCCCGGGGTCGGCGGAAGTCAGGTCGACAACCAATCGATACCCGTAGATGTCGTTGGGTTCGAGTACGAAACTGTTGGCCTCCGACGGCTGGTGCAGGTCGAGAACGACTCGCAATACTCCATTGGCGCGGCCCCCCGAGCGCAAGCTCGCGACCAGCCCGCGAGCGTCCGCAAACTCGGCCCCGGGCGAGAGGCGGCTGTTGTCGAGATCGATCACCAGCCGATCAGGGCTATCGAGGCTGAAAATCTTGTGGGACATGGGCTCGGAAAGGTCCAGAACCACGCGGGTGGACTCCGGGCTCGCCCAGAGCCTGACGCCGTCAACCTCGCTTCCCTGCGCTGACGGGGCCAGCAACCCCGCTCCCACGAGCGCAATCGCCAGTAAGCGCCTCTCCGTTCCAAGCATTCCCGCACGCCTCTCCCACAGACCGCTACGATATGTTTGCAAAACGTTGAAGAAAATACAATGTTTTGTTTAAAAAATATAGGATTAGCGGATAAACCTAATACCTTACGCAAAATCAGGCGGTAGACTTTCGAGAATTCTGACCCCAATCGGGGTGCCTGCCGACAAACTGACCCGGCGGTTATCGCCTCCGGTTATTTCGATGCCAATACACACATCGCAACGCGCCCTCAGTTGCGGGGAGCGATCGGGCCATTCCACCAGCAGCCATGCCCCCGGCTGGGCCATCCAGTCGAACACTCCGATCGCCTCCAGCTCACCGGCCAGGCGGTCCTCCGACTCGTTTTCCGGCAAACGGTAGAGATCGACGTGCACCAGCGTGACCTCCCCCAACTCGTAGTGCTCCAGCAGCGTATAGGTAGGAGAAGGTACCCGTCCGCGGTAGCCCAGCCCTTCCAGCATGCCCCGAACCCAAGTGGTTTTGCCCGCGCCAAGCGGACCCTGGAGCCCGGCCAGTAGCGCGGCCGGCGATTGGCGGCGCCACTGGCGCGCCAGCCTCGATGCCCGTTGCCTGAAGCTCGCCTCCCCCTCCACATTCCAGATCGCCGGAGGCACCGAAATACGTGGCCTAGTCAACGGGATTCACCGCATCGCGGATGTGCTCCATGAGGTCGCCCGCGAGCAGTCCCCGCTCACCAGTCTGGGCCGCGACATCCCCGCAGCAAGCATGAATCCAGACACCGGCCCGAGCCACGGACTCCAAATCCCCACACTGCACGAGAAGTCCGCCCAATATTCCGGCGAGAACATCACCCATGCCGGCAGTCGCCATGCCGGGATTGCCCCGGTCACAAAGCCAGAGTCTGCCCCCGCCTGCCGACGCGACCACGGTTCCCGCGCCCTTGAGAACCGCAACACCTTGAAAAAGCTTGGCAATTCGGGTCACGGCACGCGGACGATCCGACTGGACGTCGGCTGTACTTACCGCCAACAGCCGCGCCGCTTCACCGGGGTGGGGAGTGAGTATCCACCGGCCCCGAGGCTGCGGGCCGGCGGCCAGCAGATTCAGACCATCCGCGTCCACAACCAGTGGCAGTTTACAGGCCACTACCCGCTCCCATAGCGCCTTGCCCCAGGCCGATCGGCCCAACCCGGGCCCCAGCACCACGGCATCGGCAGCTTGCAGAAAAGGCTCCAATTGCCTGGCATCCTCCACGGCCGTGCACATCACCTCGGCACGACCGGCCATCACCGCGGATACAGAGTCGGAGTGGGTCGCCACGCGAACCAGTCCCGCGCCCGAACGCAAGGCGGCCTCCGCCGCAAGACGTATGGCGCCGGACATTCCGGGCGCACCGCCCACCAACAGCAAATGCCCGGCGTCTCCCTTGTGAGCGATCCTCGATCTTGGCGGCAAACTCGCTCCGACTACGTCCGCGCTGAGCCGCTCAAGGCGTGGCCGCACCCTCGCGTACGCCGCTGCCGAAATCCCGAGATCCGCGAATTCCAATTCCCCCCGGTAGTCGGCGCCCGCGCCGACGTAGAGGCCCTGCTTCAGGCCCACGAAAGTCACCGTCAGATCGGCGCGGACGGCGGCGCCCAGCGGCAGCCCCGTGTCGGCATGGAGTCCCGTGGGTATGTCCAGCGCCAGCACGGGCCGCCCGGCCTTTGCGATGGCCGTCACCGCGGCGAGAAACTCACCCGTCAGCTCGCGATCGAGGCCGCTGCCCAGGAGCCCGTCCACGACAACGTCCTCGTCCGGCAACCGGTCTGCCTCGAATCGCTCCGCGCCCCCACCCTGCTTCATGTAGTCGCGCCAGGCGCGGGCCGCATCTCCGGAAAGCCGTTCCGGCGATACCACGGCGATGACTCTCGCGCGCAGCCCTTGCCCTCCAGCCAGTCGAGCCAGTACAT
Organism: Gammaproteobacteria bacterium; assembly: GCA_047516145.1. Classification (GTDB taxonomy): domain Bacteria; phylum Pseudomonadota; class Gammaproteobacteria; order Steroidobacterales; family Rariloculaceae; genus UBA6522. The sequence goes on along the minus strand of JAKZVH010000187.1, from coordinate 5,020 downwards.
ACGCATCGCCAGCGTTGTTGCCGGCGCCGCAATAGATCGCCAGCGTCCGCGCCTCTGGCCACCGGCGGCGCAAGGCATCAAGCGCCGCTTCGGCGGCGCGGCACATGAGCGTATAGCCGGGAATTCCCATCTCGTCGATCGCGATCCGGTCCAGAGCCCGAACCTGGTCGGCGGAAAAGATCTCCGTGGGGAGTTCGGAAATAGCCTGCATGGGGCGATTATACTAACCGCGATATCGGCCCGATCGCCTCCCTTGCTGGAAAGCAGATCGCAGAAAACACGCCGAAAATCCGATCGATGATGAAAACCGACGGCAACCACGTTATTTCTGCGCCATCGCCGCAAGCCGATGGTCTCACCTCGGAGCACCTCGCTGGTCTGGCCCACGACATCAAGCAAGAAGGACGGGCGCTGGGATTCCAGCAGCTCGGCATTGCCGGCATTGACCTGGGCGGGGCGGAGTCCCGATTCCAGGCCTGGCTCGCCCGCGGGTTCCACGGAGAGATGGCTTATCTTGACCGTCACGGGCGCAAGCGTACCCGTCCGGCGGAGTTGGTCCCCGGTACCGTCCGGGTGATCTCCGCTCGCATGGACTACTGGCCCCATGGGAGCACCGATGCCGAGACCACGCTGGACAATCCGCAACGGGCCTACATCTCGCGTTACGCCCTGGGCCGCGACTACCACAAGGTGGTTCGAGCCCGCCTGCGGCGCCTCGCCAACTTCATCCGCGATCGAGTCGGGCGGAACGGTTACCGCGTATTCGCCGACAGTGCCCCGGTGCTGGAAAAGCCACTCGCGCAAAATGCCGGTTTGGGCTGGATCGGCAAACACACCAACCTCATCCACCGCAAGGCCGGGTCATGGTTCTTTCTCGGGGAACTGTTCACCGACATCCCGTTACCCGTGGATGCGCCGGCGCAGGACCATTGCGGGAGTTGCTCCGCCTGTATCGACGTCTGCCCCACCGGGGCGATCGTCGAACCGTATGTACTCGACGCGAGGCGGTGTATTTCCTATCTCACGATCGAGTTGCGGGGCAGTATTCCGGTGCAGTACCGCGCCGCCATCGGCAATCGGATCTTCGGCTGTGACGACTGCCAGATGGTGTGCCCGTGGAACAAGTTCGCCACGCCCAGCACCGAAGCCGATTTCACCGCCCGCCACGGACTGGACGATGCCCTGCTTGTCACCCTGTTTCGCTGGAGCGAAGCCGAATGGGATGCCGGCACCCGGGGAAGCGCGCTGCGCCGGGCAGGCTACGAAGGGTGGCTGAGGAACCTGGCTGTCGCCCTGGGAAATTCGCGGACAACGCCCGAGGTCGTCAACGCGTTAAAGAATCGCGTGGATCACCCTTCGGCGTTGGTGCGCGAGCACGTTGAATGGGCGCTGGCTCAGCACAAATCTTCGCATTGAGAATCGACCTCGCTCAAATCCGCAGATTGTCGATCAAGCGCGCCTGACCCAGCCACGCTGCGGCGACAACGATCAAGCCGTCGCCGGTTGGACCGATTCCATTGGGCCGGGCGAGGTCATCGGCGCGGCGCACCTCCACGTAGTCGGGATCGAAACCCGCGTTCTCCAGCGCTTGCGCCGCTCTCGTCTCCAGGGCGCGCAAATCCCGCTCCCCCTTGCGCAATGATTTTCGCAGGCGCTTCAACTCGGCGTGAAGTTTCGGCGCCAGCTTTCTTTCCGCCGCGCTGAGGTATCGATTCCTGGAACTCATCGCGAGCCCGTCCCGCTCACGCTGGATCGAGCCGCCGACCACTTTGACCGGCAACTGCAGGTCCCGGACCATGCGGCGCAGCAGCACCAGTTGCTGATAGTCCTTTTCACCCAGCACCATGACATCCGGAGTGACGATGCCCAGCAGGCGCAACACGACCGAAGCCACCCCGTCGAAGTGGCCCGGCCGGCTGGCGGCGCACAACTCCGTGCGCAACTCGGGCACCGAAACCTTGACGGCCGAATCGATTCCAAATGGGTAGATATCCCTCTCGTCGGGCGCGAAAACCAGGTCCGCCAATCCCTGCTTCGCCAGCAACATTTCGTCGTCGGCCAGGGATCGCGGATAGGCGGCGAAATCATCGTCGGGGCCAAATTGAATCGGATTGACGAAAATGCTACAGACCACGCGGTCGGCGTGCTCACGCGCCACCTGCATCAGACTCAGGTGCCCACGGTGCAGACTGCCCATGGTCGGAACCAGGGCCACGGTCTGGTGGGTCAGTCTCCAGCCACCGATCAGTTCGCGGACCGCGGCGGTGGTATAGGCGCCTAGCAAGGGAACGCCCGGCTTGTCACGTGTGAGCCTCCTCACGCTGAAACGGGCGCCATTCTATCAGGAGAAACAGTGCTCCCCGGAAGGATATTCGCCGTTCTTGACCGCGATCACGTACGCTTCCAGGGCCTCCAGGGGAGAACCGGCGCCGTCCATGAAATTCTTCACGAAACGCGGTGTCCGCCCCTGGGTGATACCCAGCATGTCGTAAAGGACAAGGATCTGGCCGTGCACGGCCGGTCCGGCGCCGATTCCGATGATCGGCAGATCAATCGCCTCGGAAACCAGTTCGCCGACTTCGTTGGGAACGCATTCGAGCAGGAGGACATCCGCTCCCGCACCTTCCAGGGCCTTGGCATCCTCCACCATTTGCCGCACGGCCGAAGGCTCGCGCCCCTGCACGCGAAACCCGCCGATCTTGTGAACCGACTGGGGCTTCAATCCCACGTGGGCGCAGACCGGGAGATCGTGCCGCGCCAGACACGAGACCACGTCGATCTGACCCTGACCGCCCTCGAGTTTCACCATCATGGCGCCACCTTCCTGCATGAGCCGCACGGCGTTATCCAACGCCTGCTCGGGTGAGGCGTAACTCATGAACGGCAGATCGGCCACCAGGAAAGCCCGGCTCACTCCCCGGGCCACGATGCGCGTGTGGTAGACAACATGGGCGACCGTGACGGGAACGGTCGTCTCATGACCCTGGATGACCATTCCGAGCGAGTCGCCCACGAGAATGAGATCCGCGCCGGCGATGTCCACAAGCTGAGCGAAACTCGCGTCATAGGCGGTCAGACAAGCGATGGGCTCGCCGTCCGACTTCATCCTCCGCAACGTCGAGACGTTGACCGGTGGAGATGCCATTCCCCGCTGCTGCAATTGCTTGTACATGGTGCTCCTCCGGCTTGACGGGTCAGACGATGGCTCTTGTGGCCGGATTGAAGAAATGGCGTCCGCGCCGGGTCCGCTCGATCGCGCTGAGAAGCTCCCTGTAGTCCGAATCACGGTGGATCGGATCGATTTCGGCCGCGTTGACGATCAGCAGCGGCGCCGCAGTGTACTGATGGAAAAACCTGGCGTAGGCCTCCCCCAGGCGCTCCAGGTAGCTCGCACCGATGGCACGGTCAAACAACAGGCCACGGCTGGCGATCCGTCTGGCCAAGACGTTCGGCGGCGCCTGGAGGTAGACCACCAAATCAGGGATTGGCAGATTCAGGTCGAGGGTCGAGTACACCTGTTCGTAAAGCGCGAGTTCACTGGCATCCAGATTGAGCTCGGCGAACAGTCGGTCCTTCTCCATTAGAAAATCGGCCACTCGAACCGAACTGAACAGATCGCGTTGTCGAATTTCATCGAGCAGCCGCGCGCGTTGAAACAAGAAGAACAACTGGGCCGGCAGCGCCGCCTGCCGGGGGTTGCGGTAGAAACGCTCGAGGAACGGGTTTTCCTCTGGCTTTTCGAGGATCGTTTCGCCGTTGAGGCTCTTCGCCAATCGCTCGGCGAGACTGGTCTTGCCGGAGCCGACCGGTCCTTCGATGACGATGTAGCGCGGTTGCTCCCGGGACGATTCCATGGGATTCACCGGGCATTGCCCGCATTCGGTTCGCCGGTGTTGCGACGCGAACCGCGGCGGCGACGCGATGGACGGGGGCGCTTCGCTGAAAAGGCGCCAAGCTGCTCCTCAGACGACATTGTTTGCACGTCCGTCCACCAGCGGGCCAGTTCCGGATCGGCGTCCCCGCACTCGGCGCGCAAGACAAGAAAGTCGTACGCGGCGCGAAACTGCCTGTGCTGCAGCAGCCGCTGGGCACGCGCACCCCGCCGGTTTCCAAAGCGCCGCTGCATGAGCAGCATCTCCTTCATCGGTGCGCTGAATCGGCGCGGATAGGCGGTATGGCCCTGCTGCTCACCGATCAGTTCATCGCAGGCATCCATCAAGGCTTCGACTTCGCTGCTGTGGTCCTCCGCGCGGATTCGCTCGGCGGTCTCCCTGATCGGGTACCACAGCAGCACCGCGTAAAGGAACATGGGTGTGACGGGCTTGTTCGTCCTGATCCGCCGATCGGTATTCTCCAGTCCCGCGCGAATGAATTTCAGGATCTTGCCGCTCTCGTCGGCATCGAGCGCCCGGCACGTGTGCGGAAAGAGGAACTGGAGCAGACCAAATTCCCGTAGTCGATCCAGGCTGCCCGTAGCGTGGCCGGAATGGAACAGCTTGAGCGTTTCGTCGAAAAGCCGCGCCGGCGGCACGTCCCGCAACAAGACCGCCAGATCGCTGATGGGGGCGGCAGTCTGCGGCGCGATGCTGAAGTCCAACTTGGCGGACAGGCGCGCCGCGCGAAGCATCCTGACGGGATCCTCGCGGTATCGGGTGACCGGGTCGCCGATCAACCGCAACGTGCGACTGGCGACATCCTCCATGCCGCTGGTGTAGTCCCAGATGCTGAAATCGGCAATGTTGTAGTAGAGCGCGTTGACCGTGAAATCCCGGCGCCAGATGTCTTCGTCGATGGTGCCGTAGACGTTATCGCAGATGATCCGGCCGGAATCGGCGTGCTGCCGGTCGTCAGCCGCGCCGCCGGTCGACGACCGGAAGGTGACGACCTCGATCACCTCCCGCCCGAAATGTACATGGGCCAAGCGGAATCGCCGGCCAATGAGGCGGCAGTTTCTAAACAGCGCGCGAACCTGTTCCGGTTGCGCGTCTGTCGCGACATCGAAGTCCTTGGGTTTGCGGCC
>JAKZVH010000186.1:0-4288 GCA_047516145.1 Gammaproteobacteria bacterium | reverse complement strand
CACCACCGGCAGTTGGAGTCGGTGCGCGGAATCGCGGATTGGAAGTCGCGCCCGGCAGTCGGAAAAGGACTTGGCGTGCGAATCAGCAGTCTTGAGCCGGCACCCGCGAGCCGCGATGAACTGTTGCCTTGGTACTTCCGTGCCGTTGAGCAGGCGGACGTCGCGGGTCGGCGTGAACTCCGGAGGCTGCACAAGAAGAGCAGTTGTGACTACTGGTTGGTGTTCTCGGCCCCGATTCCGGACGGGGAGACCATGTTCGCAATTCACTGGCACACGCGTTCGCGAAGCGGGCTGCCAACGTCAACAACAGAGACAGAGACGGGCGGATGCACTGTTACGCCCTACACGGTCAGGTCCCTATCTCAGAGATCGCTGGTTCCACGGGGCGGTGGCTCCCTGGACCTGAGGGGCAAGTCCGTTCTCCTTGTCGGCGGCGGATCGGTTGGCAGCGAACTTGCGCTACGGCTGACATCCGCCGGGGTAGGACGTCTCACCGTATCCGATCCGGACAAGTTGTCTGAAGAGAATCTTTACCGCCACACCCTGTCGTTGAACGACATCGGCCGACTAAAGACCGAGGCGCTGGCCGATGAGATTGCCCAGAAGCACCCTTGGGCTCAGGTGACGCATTGGTGCAAGCCGCTGGAAGAATTGCGGAAACTGGCCGTGCTACGAGAATTCGACTTGATCGTCATTGCGATCGGTTCGCCTAACATCGAACGGGTATTTGCGGAATATTGCGCCCAGGAACCGATAGACGTGCCGAGGATAAGCTGCTGGCTGGAAGGCTACGGAATCGGCGGCCATGCGATCCTAGTGGTGCCCGGCACCAAAGGGTGCTGGCATTGCGCGTACGTAGATCCAGAAACGCTCACGCGGGCGCTCGCGTCAAATCTGAATTTCCTAGCGCCGAACCAGGTAGCGATGCGCAACCAAGGGGGATGCGGCACCCAGTTTCTGCCCTACAGCGGCATCGCCGCCGGGTACACGGCGACGATTGCCGCCGACTTGGCCGTGCGCTTTCTTGAGGGTCAGGTGGCTAACTCGTCAAAGGTGAGCTGGAAGGGATCGGACGCGGCGGCGAAGTGGGCGTCCTTGGCGGTGACGTGGCGATACCGGCATTTCACCGAATCGTTGCACACCCTGCCCCTGCATGACAGAAACTGCGACTTCTGTGGCGCGTGACGACGTGTGTACTTTCGAGGGATATGGTCGCCGGGTCACCGTAGACGATGAAGTGGCCGGCGTCTGGCATGTGCATCGCCAAACAGTCGCTACCGCCTCCGAGTCTTTCGGTGTGTTGATGGGAACGACATCTGTCGACCGTTGGGAGATCTGGATCGAGGCGGTGACCACTCCCATGTCGCGCGACAGGTGCTCGCGGTTCTCCTTCGCGCTTCGCGACCCAGGGCATCAGCGGGCAGTAAGTCGGAAGTTCGCCTCTTCGGACGGCAGTGCGATCTATCTCGGGACATGGCACACGCACCCCGAGCCGGTGCCCACGCCATCGAGGATCGACCGAAATGACTGGGTTACTTGCTTAAGGGCGAACCGCGGCCGGCCGCTAGCATTCGCGCTTGTGGGAACCCAGGAGGTTCGCGTGTTCGTGCGCACGAGAGGGCACTTCAAGCCGCTTCGGCCGGATTGCGAGAGTGATGGCATTGATTGATCCAAAAGAGGCGACGGTCGTGCAGACACGCGAACCGCCGATGACGGCGCTCGACGCGGTGAAGGACCACGCAGCGGCTGTTAGGGCGCTTGTGTCGTGGAACAGCGTCGGCGTGCTGATAGACGACGGACCGCAGGCAATCGTGACCGTGCTCCTCGACGGCGACACGGTCGCGGTCGCTTCGCGCTTCTGTCTGCCAGCCGCGCAGAGCGTCTACGCGCTACGGGCGTACGACCAAGGCACGACCGGTCCGATGGAACTGCGGTGCTGGCAAGGTCACACGATGACGAGCGAACAGACGCAAAGCTTGACCGACTTAACTAATGCTTGGAAGCAATCGTCCAGTCAGCGGAAGGTGCAGGCCGACCAGGACTGGCGGACGTTCTTTGAGGAGGTCGAACAGAAAGACCGCAAGAAGGGTCGCGGCACCGTGATCAGTACCGCGACGCGCAACCAAGTCCTGCTTGATGCCCACGGAAGGTGCATGTTCGAGGGCTGCGGCACTGACCTGACCGAGGATCCGGTGACGCGTGTACGCGGCAACTTCGCCACGCTAGCGCACAACGTCGCCTCGTCCGAGGGAGGGACCCGAGGGGTGCTATACCTTTCGCATTCCCTAGCGGATAATCCTGACAACATTCTATTGTTCTGCGAGACACACCACCGCCTGGTAGATAAGGTCGCCAAGGCTAACTATCCGGCAGCCACGCTGTCTGCAATGCGTAGGCGTTTCTGCGATGAGGCGACTGGGCTTCTGGACGCGTTGGCGCTCACGCCAACGCCCGCTTATTGTGTGGCGTGGCCCGTTCACCGACAAAGGATTGCGTTGCCCTCATCGCAGCAAGTCGTCCGGGCACTGAAGCCCATAGGTGCGCGGCTCGACGGCCAAGTTCGGTCGGTCAATGACAACGAAGCGCTATTACGGTCGTTGGAGGGCGCGGCCCTCTGGGCCGCAATGAGCACGGCGGTGGATCAGACGGCGGCCGATATCCTCCAACAGGCACACGGCGAGGGATACCGCGCCGCCCTTTTCGCAATGGGTCTAATGCCCGCTCTCATCGCGCTCGGCGCGAAGCTAGGGAACAAGTGCGAGATAACGCCGATGTTGCGGTACCGCGAGAACGGCCTGTGGTACTGGCCAGTTAACGAGCCTCGCGGCGAGTTCTACATGATGGACGGTTTGGACCGACTGTCGGATCGCACGGGCGAGGTATGCCTGCTGCTGGGGCTTACGGCCGTGCCGGAGTCGATGCATTCGACGGCCGAGTCCCTTGGCATGAGCGTCGTATCGGTAATCGCCCGCACTGAATACTTGGGTAACGGTGCACTGGGCCACCCGGACGACGGCGCGCCCTTCCGGCAACGGATCCAGGAACTTCTTCACCGGTTGCGGGACGTGCACGGCGCGCAAACCGTTCACGTACTGCCGTGCGCATCCAACGCGGCGTGTGTATTCTTCGGCCAGGCCTTCGACAGCTATCACCCGGACCTGGTGATTTACGACTTTGCTTCCGAAGGAAACGGCATGGTCCCCAGATTGAAAATCACGAATGTGAACAACGAATGCAAGGTCGAGACTGCCGGGGTTGGACGCTAGACTCGGAAGAAGAGCGGCTTCGATCATGGCCTGGAGAGAGCGAGCAGCCTAACCGCCTATCCGAGTCGTATGCACTGTCGATCCGCTGATCACGACACCCGTCACCAGCAACTCCACGCCTCCGGCAGTGACAGTAAGCCCGACAAACTCCTAGTCTATAGAAAAACATAACCGGGGGGCCGGGCCGGTAATGGCGGGAATCGACCAAACGATGAGGGAAGTGCAGGGCCTTTATGAGATGGTGTTCCCGGATCACTGGCGGAGCAGACTGATATAGGAGAATTAAGCTCATGCAGTGTAAAGACAGCTTGGTTTCGATCGGTAAAGCCCTTCAGTTCCTTGTTCCACCCCGCGTTCACCAGACGGGTCGCTGCACCACGGACGCCCGATCCGCAGTCTGCATCAGTACCTCGCGTAGGAGGGCGTCGAGCAGGCGACGGCGGGTGTCTTCGCCGGTGGCGAGACTAGCCTCCAGCCGGTCACAAAGCGCTATCAGTTCATCGACCCTGGTGATGATGCGGTGTTGCTCGGGGAAAGGTGGGAGAGGAAACAAATAAGCCGCGAGGCTCGTGCCTGTGAAATGTTTGATGCCCGTTCCAGTGAAATACTCGGCCAAACGTCCATCATCTGCACTGGCCCGAAGCGCCTTCACAAAAAAGCCGCTATCTACGATAGTCAAGAAACGGACGCGATGAATGGCTTTCTGAAAATAAATGTCGTCTTCGCGCCCGTCCCACACCGCCGCTCGACCGGGCTCTCCTCCCTCGCATATCAACACATCGCCAAATTGGAGCGTGAACTCTGAAAGCTCAGAATCCTCAAACCGCATTTCCAGAAGGTCTGATAGATCGAAGTCGAACCACCGCACATTGATGTTACGAAGGTATTTGCGCGGTGTTCCTTTGTTCTTGGCTTTGTCGAGCATCTTGCCAAGCCGCGCTACCGCCACCGCCCCCACGTTCACCCAAGCCCAAGACGCGGGAAGTTTAAATGGTTCGGCTCTTGAAACGACGATCTTTCGA
>JAKZVH010000185.1:0-4943 GCA_047516145.1 Gammaproteobacteria bacterium | reverse complement strand
GTCTATGACCGCACTGCTTCTGTGGATTCTGCGCTCAGTTCGGATAGTCTCACGTACTCCATATGCGCTGTCTCGGACCTCAGCTCAGACCTCAAGTTTCGCAGTGTCCGCGTGGTCCGCCAGCAAGGCCGGAAACCCCTCCGGGTTGCCGCGCGCCATGCCGCATTCAGTACTGACGCCATCAACCCGCGTGTGACGGCGGGCGGTGGCAAGCCGGGCCGCGTTCCCTCGGTGATCCTCGCGGTGGATGAGGCCAAGATAAAGGGCCGTCCTCGGTTTCAGATTCAACTGTTTCATCGGCTCGAAGTACGCGTCGTCGCTGCGATTCTGGATCACCGGCATATGAAAATACTCGATGGTTCTATTAACGCGCCGAATTACGGCGTTGGCGATATCGACCATGATACCGCTGTCGGTCGGTAGCACCATGTGCTCGTCCGCTGGGCTGCCGTAGCAGAGATGGTAGCCGAGATCGATTCCCTCGGGCACGGCATCACCGATCTCGGTGAGTACTCCGAGAGTCTCAGTCTTGAAATCGATGGATCCTTCTGGATAGTAACCCTCCCAAGCCAGCACCTCCTGGCACACGTCCCACTGGATCGCGATCCGATCGTTCGGCAAGCTCTGGGCGATCATGGTGACCTCACCGATGAAGTGTCTCGTAAGTTCCGGCAGCAGCGCGGACCGGTCTGCGGGGACCATATTGTTGTAGGTCGGTGCGATGGGCGTCGGGATGGAAATCTGAAACTTGACGCCCTCCGGGATGACACCGTCGTTCTGAAGGCGATCGAACATTCCCCAGGACTCGATGGCCATGGCTGCGTAGCCGGTTTCAAAGTCCTCCGCTCTGGGTTGTTCGCCCGCTATGATCCGGAGCAGCGGGATTTCGCGCACCACCTTACCGTCATGCTGCACGAACTGAAACGGTGGCACGTCATCGGCGATTTCTATTGCTCGAGAATCAGCCAGAACGTCTTGAAGAAATTTTATCCAGCTTTTACGGATACCCGTCTCGCCGTCGGGCAGCCGGACCAGGTGCGGGCCGACCGCAGCCGAAAGATCGCGAAACACGGTTTCGGCATCGGGCAGCGGGATGCTGCCCACGAAGTGCACGATCGGAACCATCGCAGCGCCCCCGAACCTTCAGTCCAGGTCGAGCAGCGGAATGTCTTCGAGCGGGGGTGGCGGGGGAAACGTTCGAATATAAGCGAAGATGTCCGCTGCTTCCGAATCCGTCAACACCTCGGCTCTGTAAGGCGGCATGCGGACGGGATTCCTTATAAAAGCAGTGAAACCTTCGGATGTATACGGAGTTTGGGCAAGTCGCGGCCCAGTCACGGCACCCGCGCCTGCATAGCCATGGCAGGACCAGCAGTAATTTTTCAGAAAGAGCTCTTTACCAGCGACAGCGTCACCCTCGGCGCCGGCCTCACGGGTCTGGGCCTGGGCGCCCGATCCCAGCGAGACGAGCGCGAGTGCAAACGGCAAACAAATCCATCCTAGGCGCTTCATGTTCTCTTCTCCTAGCGTGGCTGCGTCACGACGTCGATCAGCGCCGGCTCGCCGGCCTTTATCCGTTGGATGCCGCGCCTGAGCGCGGGGCCGAGATCGTTCGCGTTTTCGATGGGTCCTTCTGCGTACATCCCATAGGATCTCGCCAGGCCCGCATAGTCAATGTGAGGCTCGATGAGCGTGGTGCCGATGTGGGCGTTCTCGATGCCTCGATTGCGATTGGCGCATGTGCGCGTCAAACCCATCACTTCCTGATGCCATCCGCGGTTATTGTGCATGACCTCGAGCAGAGGGATCTGGTGATGGACTGCTGTCCACAGGACACTCGAAACATAGTTGAGATCGCCGTCGCACTGGATGTTGACGCTGATGCGCCCGTACTTTTTGTTGGCCAGGGCAGCTCCGACGGCGGCCGGCGCGGAATAACCAATACCGGAAGCGCCCTGCTCACCGATGAAGTGATAGGGTTTCGTAAAGTCCCACAGCCGGGTCGGCCAGAAGCTGATCCAGCTATCTTTTCCCACCAAAGACCAGTCTTCGTCCTTCATGACGTTCCACATCTCCGCCGACAAGCGCGCGGTACTGATGGGAATTGAGTTCCATCCGACCGCAGCTTCGCGGCGCGCCTGTTCCTTCACCCGAAGGTGTGTCGCCCTGTGGCTGGCGCCGCGTTCCTCGAAGACCCGCCTCCGGTCACCCGTCGTCAAACGCTTCACCTCTTCGATCAGTGCCGGCAGGGTTGCCTGCGGATCGGCGGGGATCGACAGGTCCGCTTCCGCATAACGCCCGATCTCTCCATAAACGGCCTTATGGTTCAGAATCACAGGCGAAATGCCGATCGTTTGAGCGTCTGTCTTAGCGTTTCCACGGTGGCCCAGCGCGTAGTGGTCCCTGACGTCCAGGGCCAGGATTACATCCGCCCCTGAATCCCTTTGAGTGAACAGCGGGTTGTTCGTCGGGAAGTTCATGCGTTGGCGCTGGTCCCAGACCTGCGCCTGCAGGGCATCGGCCAGTTCTACGAGCAGATCGATCCCCTCGGGGGTCCGGGCCACGCGGCCCGCTACGATCAGCGGATTTTCCGCGGCCACCAGCATGCGCGCTGCTTCTTTCACCGCCGGCGCATCGCCCGCCGGTGGGGCGTTGAGTGTTAATTTGGGAATTCTCAGGCCTTCCGGAGCCACCGCATCCGCAAGTACCGATTCAACCAGGATGGCCACCGGCTCCTGGGGCGGCGTCATGGCAATCTGATACGCCCGGACCGCAGACTCCGCAAAGTGCTGGAGTGAGACCGGAGAGTCGTCCCACTTAGTGAAGTCGCGAACCAGGCCCGCAGGATCCTGAGCGGCGTGGGCACCGCCTGTGAAGCCTCCACGCTCGGTAACATCGAGTTTGTTGCCCAGAAAAAGGAGAACCGGGACCCGATCAGCATATGCGTTGTAGACCGCCATCGAAGCGTGCATCAACCCTACTGTGGCATCGGCAAGGATCATCATCGGCTTGCCTTCGATCTTGAAGTAGCCCTGGGCCATCGCAACGGAATGCTCCTCGTGGCATGCCGTCAACCACTCCGGACCCTGGTTCCCACCGTAGTTGATGATGGACTCGTGAAGGCCGAGGAAGTTGGCGGAAGTATTCGCGGCGCAGTACTCGACTCCAAGGGACTTGAGCACGTCCACCATGAAATCGGAACCATACTTCTGGTTCGAATTCACCTGCACGACAGGCGATGGCTCGGGGGCCGCAGCTTCCGCCGCAGACGCAACCGGCTTTGCGACCAAGGCCGCCGCACCCGCGGCCATGGCACCGCCGGCGGCGTTCTTGAGAAAATTGCGTCGCCCTACCCCACCTTCACTGCTCTTGCTGGCACTGCTCTTGTTGGACTTCTTCACTTCACTTCCCTCCTGCAGAATTCGCTTGATTATGGACAACCCTACAACGGAGTCCGCGCTTCTATCTCTATCTCAAAAGGTCTCGCACACTGTCGACCCCCGCCTTCGCGCAGGCATCGTCTGTCTCCTGGTTGGACCCCGCACTGCCGACCGCTCCGATCGTGTCGTCGCCCACCTGGATTGGTACGCCACCGCCGAGGGCGAGGATGTCGAAGATCTGGCGTTGGGGGGCCCGGGCGGGGTCTTCGGTACGGGCTTGAAATTCCAGAGTCGTTCTGCGGAACATGCGCGCCGTATAGGCCTTGCGCCGCGCCATTTCCAACGTTTGCGCCGTCGCTGCTTCGGGACGCAGCATCACCATCGGCTGGCCGGCGCGGTCTACAACGGCCACGGACGTGTTGAAGCCCCGGGATTGGCATTCCGCCAGGGTGGCTTCGGCGATCGTTTTTGCCATCTCCAGCGACAGGTTGCGCTGCATCACTACACCCTGGGCATTCGCGAAGGGGGACAGCGTCGTTAAAATTCCGAGTACCGCCAGAGCCCGTAGCGTTGGAAGCACATTACCTCCTTGCTAGTCCCACAACATCTCGACGCCGTGGCCACGTGCCGCATCCCCATGTAGAGGTGTGACAAACCCTAAGAGACAGCCGGGACCGCCGTCCCTCTGGCGATGGCATCGCACCTGGATCGTATCTCCGGGTTTGATGTCGTCGGAGTTGACTCCGTTTCCTTGGATTCTGTTGGGACCGGCGGCCTCCATAGCCCACAGGACGCTCTGACCTCGGTCGTCCTCGATATCCATGTAAATCCAGGAGTGCGGACGGATCAAGTGCACTTCTCTGACCGTACCCTCATACATGGTCCACGTCGATGCGTCGTAGTTGCCGTGGGAGTGGTGTGCCAGAACCGGCACGGCCAGGGCAACCACACAAATGATAGCCAGGCTAAAGGATTTGAACTGCATGCTCACCTCTCTAGAATCGAAAGAAACGGTTGAACGATTTTCCATATCGAGTCACCCACGGGCGGTCATCTGGCACGCCTGGGTGGTGGATATCCGTTGGTATAGGCGGAATCATATCGAATCGAATTCCCCTCCGCGTCAAGGAATCCCATGGATTGCTGGAACAAGGACGGCGGTACTGAATTCACGGACACGGTTCCATCCAGGATATAGAGACGGTCTTCGTGCATATGGATAGCCACGTACGTACGGGTTCCATCGGCGTTGTCGAACTGCAGGGCATGGCCTGCAACACGGTCCGCCTGTGTGTATACAAAATGCGTTAAGTCGGCGTCGTCTCTCTTCAAAAAGTCCCACGACGCATAGATGATCGCTCCCTGCAAATCCGTCGCCAAACGGTTAGCGCAACTGTCCCCATCTCCTCCCCGGGCTCGGCAGCTATCCACTAGCTCTGTGTGCCTTTGGGCGGCATCCGTGTAGTCAATGACGGTGACCGAATAGCGGCTCCCGCTATCCTCGTGGCTATAGACGCGCCCCGGTAAGGTGATGAAATACTCCGTGTCGTAGGTGATGTCAGC
>JAKZVH010000184.1:0-7339 GCA_047516145.1 Gammaproteobacteria bacterium | reverse complement strand
CAAGTGAGATGTCGGAATTGGTTTCCAATTGCCCTCGCTGCCGTGCTAATCGAATGACCTTCGACTTGGTCAGCGAGCACTTTCTCTCCATGCACTACGGGTGGCAACGTCGTTACGAGGCATTCTGCATATGCCGGGATTGCTCCAGACCCACGATTTTTCTCCTTCATCAGAAGGAGGCTAGAGCGGAAGAAATTCTGAGAAAAACCAGCCTTTTGGAGTTGCCTATGTCCGTTAATCGAGTAATGGACGTTAAATCTTATGTCAGCCTAAAGGACATGGCTGGTGTTGACCCTCCAGAACATCTACCCGAGGATTTGGACGCAGCCTTTAGAGAAGCGGCAACTTGCGTTGCTGTCCAATGCCCCAACGCGGCTGGAACCATGTTTCGGCTGTGCATTGACCTCGCGACAAGGCCCCTGCTACCCGAGGAGCAATCTCCGGGGCTCAACGCAAAGGTGAGGAGAGATCTTGGGCTGCGGTTACCATGGCTCCTCGACAACGGCATTCTCTCCGAAGATCTCAGGGAGCTGTCTACGTGTATTCAGCAAGATGGAAACGACGGAGCGCACGCTGGCACGTTGACGACGGAGGACGCGGAGGAACTTAGGGACTTCGCTGTTGCGTTGCTTGAGAGGATGTACACGGAACCCGAAAAGCTGCGCCTTGCCAAAAATCGCAGAGCGGCGCGACGGGTGCCCAAAACGTAGCACACTTTGATCGAGGCACCCTGGAGTGCCCCGCCTGCGCAACGTGCTACAGTCCGTTCTTTGGGTCGATCGCTCGCCGAATATGTCCAACCTTGGAGCAGCAGCCAAGGCGTCACCACCATCATGAAACGAATCGGCATCATCATCGTCCTGGTAGCCGCGGCGGCCGCCGCAGGGTGGTACCTGACCCGGCCGGAAGCGATAGCGGTCAGCCTGGTGACGGTCGAACGCGGCCCGGTATCCGCCACGGTGAGCAATACGCGCGCGGGCACGGTGAACGCTTGCCGCAGGGCGGGCCTGTCACCGGCCTCGGGAGGCCTGATCGTATCGCTGCCGGTGGTCGAGGGCGATTCCGTCGAGCAGGGAGACCTGCTGCTGGAACTCTGGAACGACGACATTCGGGCTGAATTCCGGCTCGCGCAACGGGATGCGACCGCGGCCGATTCCCGCGCGATGGAAGCCTGCGTCACCGCCGACTTCGCCCGGCGCGAAGCCGATCGGCTGATGACGCTGGTCGAGGAAGGGCTGGCATCCGAAGACGATACGGATCGCGCGGTGGGCATTGCCGAATCCAGCGCGGCGGCCTGTCAGGCCGTGCGGGACAGCGCGCGCGTCGCCGCCGCGCGGATCGAAGTGACCCAGGCAGCGCTTGAGCGAACCCGGCTGATCGCGCCGTTTGCCGGAACGATCGGCGAGATCAACGGTGAACTCGGTGAATTCGTGACACCGTCTCCGGTCGGCATCCCGACACCGCCGACGGTGGACCTGATCGACTCGACCTGCCTGTACATCAGCGCGCCCATCGATGAGGTGGACGCACCCGCGGTGCGCGAAGGGCTGCCCGCGCGTATCAGCCTGGATGCTTTCGCGGATCGTACGTTTTCGGGGCACGTCCGGCGCGTCGCGCCCTACGTCCTGGACGTCGAGAAGCAGGCGCGCACGGTGGAAATCGAAGCGGAGATCGACGATCCGGGAAAAACCGCCCTGTTGCCGGGCTACAGTGCCGATGTCGAAGTCCTGCTCGCCAGCGAGGACGATGTCGTGCGCATACCGTCGTCGATCCTCATCGACGGCAACACCGTTTATGTCTACGACGAGGCCAGCGGACGGCTTGAGCTACGCGAGATCGAAACCGGTATCTCCAACTGGGAATTTACCGCCGTCACCGCCGGCTTGCGCGCGGGCGAACGCGTGGTCACCTCCATCGACCGGGACGGCGTGGCGGATGGCGCCTCGGTCCAGCCCGAATGACGGCCAGCCCGGCGAGGGCCTTCGCCGATGATCCGCATGGAGAACATCTGCCGGAACTTCCAGGTCGGAACCGAGGTTGTTCACGCGCTCGACGATGTCGATCTCAGTATCGGAGCGGGGGAGTACATTTCCATCATGGGCCCATCGGGTTCCGGAAAATCCACCCTGTTGAACATACTCGGGCTGCTCGACAGGCCCACATCCGGGTCATACCGGCTTGACGGCGCCGATGTTGCCGGCCTTGGCGACGACACCCTGGCCGAGCAGCGGCAGAAGCACATCGGCTTTGTCTTTCAATCCTTCCACCTGATTCCACGCCTCAGCGCATTGGAGAACGTGGAACTGCCGCTGGTGTTGGCGGGAGCACCGGTCGCGGCGCGGCGCGAGCGTGCGCGCAGCGTACTCGCTTCGGTCGGCCTCGGACCCCGGTTCGACCACCGTCCGGACCAGCTCTCCGGCGGCGAACGACAGCGCGTGGCTATCGGGCGTGCGATCGTCATGAAACCCAAGGTGCTGCTGGCCGACGAGCCAACCGGCAATCTGGACTCGCACTCCAGCGAAGACGTCATGGAGATCATCGAAAGCCTGAATCGAGACGGCATCAGCCTGTTGATCGTGACCCACGACCCGGAAATCGGCAACCGGGCGCAGCGGCACCTGTCCATGCGTGACGGCAGGATCATCGACGACGCGGACGGCGCAGAACGATGAAGCCCGCCGACACGACACGATTGGCCTTTCAATCCATCGCCCGCTATCCGCTGCGCACCTCCATGCTGCTGCTGGCGGTCGCCATCGGCGTCGCCGCGGTGGTGCTGCTTACCGCGGTCGGCGAGGGCGCGCGACGCTACATCACCGGCGAGTTCACCGCGCTGGGGACGCACTTGCTGGTGGTATTGCCGGGCAAATCCGAAACCGCCGGCGGTGGCGGCGGGCTCATGATCGGCGAAACCGCCCGCGACCTGACACTGGATGACGCGATGGCCATCGAGCGCAGCCCGTACATCGTCCAGGTGGCGCCCGTGGTCGTCGGCAGCGGCAACGCTTCCTGGCGCGAGCGGGAACGCGAGATCACGGTCCTTGGCGCCACCACCCCGATGTTGGCGATACAGCACTGGACCATGCAGGCCGGGCGCTTTCTGCCGCCGCTCGATATGGACGTGGCCTCGCCCGTGTGCGTCATGGGAAGCGTCGTGCGCGAGGAATTTTTCGGGCGTTCGAGTCCACTCGGCCAGTGGCTGCGTATCGGCGATAGCCGGTGCCGCGTGATCGGAGTGCTTGCTCCGAGCGGCATCGCCGGACCGTTCGCCACCGATGAGCTGGTCATTCTACCCGTCGCCAGCGCACAACAGATATTCAACTCGCCCGGCGTATTCCGAATTCTGGCCGAAGCCGTGAGCAACGAAGCGATCCCCGCGGCGCGGCGGGACATCATCGCGATCGTCAAGGCCCGCCACCAGGGCGAGGAGGATATAACCGTCGTCACCCAGGACGCGGTCGTGGCCACGTTCAATTCGATCTTCAACGTCATCACCGCGGCGCTGGCCGGCATCGCCGCCATCAGCCTCGTCGTCGCCGGCGTGTTGATCATGAACGTCATGCTGGTGGCGGTCAGCCAGCGGACCAGGGAGATCGGCCTGCTGCTGGCATTGGGCGCGAAACAGCGCCATATCCTTTCCCTGTTCCTGACGGAGGCCGTCTGCCTGTCGGTCCTTGGCGCCTTCCTGGGCCTTGTTGTCGGCATCGCCGGCGCACGGGTGCTGGGCATCCTGTTTCCGATCGTGGAATTTTCCGCCCCGCTCTGGGCCATGGTCGCCGCGGTCACTATCGCGATACTCAGCGGCCTGCTGTTCGGCATTCTGCCCGCGCGCCGGGCCGCACGCCTGGATCCGGTACAAGCGCTCGCGGGGCGCTGAGGGGGAGGTAAGCGATGCGAACCAGAGACATGCTGCGCTTTACCGGCCAGTCGGTACTGGCGCATCGCATGCGCAGCAGCCTGACGGCCCTGGGAATCGGTATCGGCGTCGCCGCCGTCGTGCTGTTGACGTCGATCGGCGAAGGGATCAACGAATACATGGTCGATCAGTTCACCCAGTTCGGCACCAACATGATCGCCGTTCAGCCGGGCAAGGCAAACACACTGGGTATTTCCGCCGGCGTTTTCAATTCCGTACGCCCGCTGAGCCTGGAGGACGCCCAGGCGCTGGAACGGGTACCCTACGTGCTGCACTCGGTTCCCGTCGTCTCCGGCGGCGCCTCGGTGGAAGCCCGGGGGCGCGAACGCCGGGTCACCGTGATCGCGGTCGGTCCGCGATTCGACCAGATCTTCAAGTTCAGTCCGTCCCACGGCACCTTCCTGCCGGACGATGACCTTGAGCGGCCGCGCCCCGTCGTCGTCCTCGGCGCCCGTGTCCACGAAGAGCTATTCGGCGGGGAGAATCCGCTGAACGATCGAGTCCGAGTGGGCGGCAATCGTTACCGCGTCATCGGGGTCATGGAACCGAAGGGCGACATGCTCGGAATCGACCTGGACGACACGGTGTTCATTCCGGTGGCCAGCGGGCTTGCGCTGTTCAACCGCGAAGGCGTCCACGAAATCGACGTACTCTACGACGAAAATGCGTCCGTGGACGAAGTGATCGCCGCGACCGAGCGCATTCTCATCGCGCGCCACGGCGGCGAGGACTTCACGATCGTCAGTCAACAGCAGATGCTGGATGTGCTCGGCTCAATCATCGGCGTATTGACCCTGGGTGTCGCCGCCATCGGCAGCATCTCGCTACTCGTCGGCGGCGTGGGGATCTTCACGATCATGACGATCGCCGTCCGGGAACGTACGGCCGAGATCGGCCTGCTGCGCGCCGTGGGCGCCGAACGCCGGCGAATCTCGCAGTTGTTCCTCGGCGAGGCGATGCTGCTCGCCGGCCTGGGCGGTATCGCGGGCCTGGTGGCCGGCATCGGCGTGATTGTCGCCGTGGATTTCGCGGTTCCCGCCATGCCGACCCGGATCGCCCCGCTCTATGTGGTACTCGCGGAAATCGTCGCTGTCGCGATCGGCTTGATCGCCGGGGTCTTGCCCGCGCGCCACGCCGCCGCGCTGGAACCTCTCAAGGCGCTGAACGCCGAGTGAAATGTCGGGTTGACACAAAATAACATTCCCATGGAATCCACGTCTTCTAGAAGCGGAATGTATAGGTGAATTTACCGGTGAGATCCGCAACGGCGGAATGAAAGCGGTTGTCCCTGTCGATGTCCTGGAGATTGTGATTCACGACGAAGAACGCCTCTCTGCCGGCCTCCGGCACCCAATGCAGCCGTGAGTCGATCCCCGCAGTTTCGGATATGTTGTCGTACTGAATCAGATTGACCCAGGAAAGCCTTGCCGAGAATACGATGTCGAATTGA
The DNA here is from genome assembly GCA_047516145.1 of Gammaproteobacteria bacterium. GTDB lineage: Bacteria > Pseudomonadota > Gammaproteobacteria > Steroidobacterales > Rariloculaceae > UBA6522. Next base: position 1,973 of record JAKZVH010000184.1, on the reverse strand, counting down.
ACGCGCACCAGGCGCGTGGCGAAAGCGCCCTGGGGCAGGTCGATGTCATTGAAATCGTAGCTGATGTGGCTGCGAAAGTGTTCCGTGGGGCGCCACGTGAGCGCTGCCAACAGACCCAACCGCTCGCCCTCATAGAATTCCCCGCCCCGGTAGACCACTCTCCCCGAGAGCTTGCGCTGCCCGCCGGTCTGCAGCTCGATCAGCGCATCGTCGAATGAGTATTGTCCCGGCGGAATCACAACACCGGGCGCAATCTCGAATGGGCGTCTCGGCGCCTCTTTCGTGGCGACGTAGCGGGCCTTGAACAGATCGCCGGTTTGATTTTCCAGCTCCAGGAGGCGCGCGGATACCAGCTGGCTCTGCAGCGGTCCGGTCAGGAGTTCGATTCGCTCGGCGTCGATGCCGAAAAAGATCGAGCGAAACCTCCCGCCGGATGGACGCAGCGTATAACCGAGTTCGGAGATGTAGTCGCGTATGTTTTTCCGGTTGACGAATCCCAGCGCCGGATTGAAGTTCGCCCCCAACTCCTTCACGCCGATACCAGCGCGCAACCCTGTGTTGTTGGGCATTCGAAGCCGCAGCCCGAACGCGCCGTCGTCACCGTCCAGACCTTCCGTATCGCTGCGCTGGTACCAGGCTTCGCCCTCCAGCGTCCGACCGCCCGGCAGGCGTGTATTTCGATAACGAAAATCAACGCCGAGGACCGAGTTGTCCAGATTCGTACGGGGATCCCCGTCAGTCAGGATCATGCCAACGCTCGATTCGCGCAACACGTTCGCGCTTGCACGGCCGACAAGGAGTTGGCTCGGGACCACGTTACCGAACCCCTCCTGTTCGACGATGAGCGTGCCGAGGTTCCAGCGTCCGATCCGCCCGCTGAGCTTGCCCCCGTAGTCGAGATCGACCGGTTGCCCCGCCGTGTCAAGGCCGATGCGGCGAGAGAAGAACGGGCGGCCGTTCTCGAGCAGCGGACGCGCGGTCGCGGTGTTGGCGCCGCCGAACTGCCGACCCTCGATCCCCCCGAACGCGAAGATATCGGCGTCCTGGAGAAAGAAGGCCCGCTTTTCCGGAAAGAACAGGCCGAAGCGCGTCAGGTTGACCTGTCGGTCGTCGACTTCGGTGGCCGAGAAATCGGTATTGACGGTCAGCGAGGCGTTCAACGACGGCGTTATCTTGTAGAAGACGTCCAGAGAGGGAACCGAGTCGGAATCGCTCCCGGACGGGTCGAAAGTCCGCTCGCGGGTCAGGTTGATGGACGGAACGACGTCCAATCCAAGCCCCTGCCTGAGACCATGGAATCCGGTGACCTGTCCGACGATGCTCGGATTCTGGTTCCGGTTCCGGGATACCCAGCCCATGGATTCGCGCTTTCTCGCGATCTGGCGCTGAAAATTGATGCCCCAGGTATCGGCGCCAGGGTTGAAAGAGATGGTTTTCAGCGGAATCGCCATCTCGGTGATCCAGCCATCCTCGCTCCGGGTCGCCGAGGTCTGAAAGATTCCTTCCCAATTGAACTGGACTTGGGTGGTGTTCTCAAAGATCGCCTGCTCTCGCAGGCCGTTGGGGTTTGTCAGGAACCAATAGCCGTCGCGACGGTTGTTGAACGGATCCAGCACCACCGCGAACCAGTCGTCGAAGCGAATGGAGTCGCCTTGCCTGAGAACCTGTGCCGTGACTCCGTCGGGCTCGCTGTCGAGGAGGCGGACGCCGACGTATAGGGCGTCGTCGTCGTACAGCAGGTAGACCTCCGTTCGCTCGGTGGGCTCGGCGTACTCCGTCGGCTGGATCTGGTGGAAATCGTCGATCAGCGGCGCTCGCGCCCAGGCGGCTTCGTCCAGGCGGCCGTCGATGGTCGGAGCGACCTCCGTGCGGATGATGCGCACGGTTTTCTCTGCGGAGTTCGGGTCATCCTGAGCAAGGGAGACGGAGACGCCCAGCCCGAGCGAGAGAGCGACACATGGCGCTAGGCTTTG
>JAKZVH010000183.1:0-6141 GCA_047516145.1 Gammaproteobacteria bacterium | reverse complement strand
GTTCGAGACCGCGCGCAAGAAGCTCGTGGACACGGGCATCCGCAACCGTCTCGTGCACGTCAATCGCAAGGGTCGCGGTCGCTGGCTGAACGTCGTCAACGAGCGGTCGGACGACATCTTCCGCATTCTCTACGCCGAACGACGAAAGATGCGGTTTCACCCCTCCGAGACCGCCGCGGAGGACGTGGACGAAGGGAGCATCTACTTCGATGACGCCGACCTCAGTTTGTTCCCCGGGGTCACGGAGGTCGATGAATCCCGCTTTACCGACCGCCTGTTGGACACGAATCTCGGAACCGACGCGCTGCAGAAGCGACTCTTGCAGCTCGCAGGAGATGCGCGCAGGGCAGAGGAAGAGCAGGGCATCAACATCCTGTTCCTCGCGCTCGGTTTCCTTCAATGGTTCGAGGCGGAGCAGTCTTCGGTGCGCCGAGAGGCGCCGCTGATCCTCGTGCCCGTGGAATTGGTGCGGAATCAGCGAACGTCGACCTACGACGTTTGTGCGCGAGATGAAGACATCATGACCAACCTGTCGTTGCAGGCTCGGCTTCGCGACGACTTTGGAGTCGTCTTGCCGGAGATCGAAACCGACGACGACTGGACGCCATCTTCCTACTTTCAACGAGTCCGCGACGCCACTATGGCCAGAGCGCGCTGGCGGATCGACGAAAACGGAATGCAGATCGGGTTCTTCTCGTTCGCCAAGCAGTTGATGCAACGCGACCTCCACGAAGATCAGTGGCCGGAAGGCAGCCTTGGAGGTGAGGCACTCATCCGCCGTTTGACGGCGGGCTTCGAACAGGAGCCGCCCCTCTTCGCTCCGGGCGAACGGCTCGACGCCAAACTGGCGCCCGCCGACGTAGTGCAGGTCATTGACGCGGACGCCCCGCAGACGGCCGTGATTGAAGAGTTTCGGCGGGGGAGAAGTCTGGTCGTTCAGGGGCCGCCCGGGACGGGAAAATCTCAGACGATCACGAACCTCATCGCCGCGGCTGCACACGACGGAAAGACGGTCCTTTTCATGGCCGAAAAGATGGCCGCGCTCAACGTCGTGTTTGCCCGGTTGAAGAAGTGCGGGCTGGGCGACCTCTGCCTCGAGTTGCATTCACGCCACGTCAACAAACGCGAGGTCGCGCAGGAACTGGGTCGCACGCTGCGGTCCCGGCGGGACGACCCGCAACCGGACACGTTCAGCGCCGCGTTGCGGGAGAGCCGGGACCAGTTGAATCGGATTGCCGACCTCCTCCATACGAAGATCCCCAACCATGGCTACACCCCTTTCGAGGCGATGGCTGTGTTGGTCCGTTTCATCGGCAGCGGCCGCCAGCCTCCGCAACTCCACAGAGACGGCCTTGAGGAACTGACCGGCGCTCAGTGTCAAGACCTCGAACGGGACATTGGACAATTGGCCACACTGCTTGAAGCTGGCGGTCTGCGAAGCGAGCATCCACTGGCAGGCTGCCGGAATCTCGACCTCCAGCCCGTCGACCTGCAGCGGCTAGACGCGGCATTGCAGGCGGCGCTGGAGGCACTCGACAAGGCGATGGCAGCGGGAGCTGCGTTCGCTCGCGGGTTGCCTCCGGAAGAGAGCGGGACGTCGGCTGGAGAGGCATGGCTGCCGCGACCGGCGTCGTGCGCGAATCTCCTGAGGAGCGCGGAGTTCCTCGAACTGGTCGCAACCCCCCCCGGGGAAACGGCTTCGCTCGGGGAATGGGCTCTCGGCCCCGCGAGATCCGGCGCGCTCGCGGCTTCGCTCGGCGTCGGCGTGATTTGGGCGGAAGCCCGACGGGAGGCGGAGTCCCTGTTCGTCGAACATGCCTGGGATGCCCAGGCGGCACCACTTTCGCTCGAACTGCAACACGGTGCGGCCAGCGGATTGAGAGCGTTCCTTGCCCGTATGGGCACCGGCTACCGTCGCGCCTGCCGAATCCTTGCCGGTTTGACTACGGCCCCCCTTCCCAAGCAACCGGCAGAACGTTTGAAATTGGCCCGGCAGCTTCAGCGAGTGCAGCGGCTGCGAAGTGCCCTCGCCGACGAGGAGGAATTTCTGGCAAGCCGATTGGGGGATCGCTGGCGTGGTGAACGCACAGACTTCGCGCCACTCGCTCGCACGGCCCGCTGGGTGGCACGTGTCGCCGACAATGGCGTCGCGGGATCTGCGAGCCAGATTGAGCGGGCGGTCCAAGAGATCCACGCGCCGGCGCAGGCGGCAGAGAATCTCCGCGCGAAAGCGGAAGCCGCTCGAAGGGCCGCGAGTCTGGTCATTGAACTGTTGAGTCCGGATCCTGGGGCAGGGACTCTCGGCGAAAGTCTCGATCAGGTTTCGCTATCGGCGCTGCGGGACCGTTTTTCCCGGATTACCCTGGACCGCTACACCGAGTGGCGCCGGATTCAGCTACTGGCGGACAAATTGAAAACGGCGGGACTCAATGCGCTTGTGGAGATGCTGGACGACGGAAGAGTCCTGCCTGCGGACTCGGTTCAGGAATTTGCCTACGCGGCAGCCGAAGCGCGTTGGGACCTCGCCAAGCGATCGGTTCCGGAGCTTGCAACCCTGGTGGATCTTGACCGGCACGCCCTGGTCCGTGCGTTCACAACCCTCGACGTTGGGCGCACGCAGTTTGTGCAGGAGTTGATTCGCCGCCGCCACCTCGCCCAGCTGCCGCAGGGCGCCGCCGGAGAGATGGGGGTCATCCGGGGTGAGATCGCGCGAAAACGCCGGCACCTTCCGATCCGCAGGCTCATGGAGCGCGCCGGTTCCATGGTCCAGCGAATCAAGCCGGTGTTCTTGATGAGCCCGATCTCGATTGCCCAGTTCCTGCCGCCAAAGGCGTTGCGGTTTGATGTGCTGGTTGTGGACGAGGCCAGCCAGGTGCGACCGGAGGACGCTCTCGGCGCCATATCCCGGTGCGGACAACTCGTCATCGTCGGCGACCAGAAACAGCTTCCACCGACCAGTTTCTTTGACCGCTTGGGGGCTAACGAAGTGTCCGGAGACGAGGACGAAGACGAAGAGGGCATCGCGGCCGCCACGGAGATGGAGAGCGTCCTCACCCTCTGCGAAGCCCGCGGCATGAACCAGCGGATGCTCGAATGGCACTACCGATCGCGTGACCCGTCGCTCATCCGGGTCTCGAACGAAGAGTTCTACGAACGGAGGCTCATCCTGCCGCCTTCTCCGCTCGAATTTGACGAAGACTACGGTCTGTCGCTGGAGCGCGTCCCGGGTGCCTACGTACGCCGAGGCAGTGCCCACCGGGGGCGGCCCGGAACCAACCGGATCGAGGCCGAGCGTGTGGTCAAGGCAGCGGCCCAGCACGTGCGCGAAGACCCCGGCCTTTCCTTGGGAATCGTCACGTTCTCGAAGGCCCAAGCCAACATGATGACGGAGATCCTGGAGTACGAGAGACGGCGGGACCAGGTTCTCGACGATCTCTTGCGCGAAGGGCATGCCGAGGACGTCTTCGTCAAGAACATTGAGAACGTCCAAGGTGACGAACGCGATGTCATCTTCATCAGCGTCGGCTACGGCCCGGAGGAGCCGGGCGGGAGGCTCACCAGCATGCGCTTCGGCCCGGTTAACACAGAGGGCGGTGAACGCCGTCTGAATGTTCTGTTTACCCGAGCCCGGGCGCGCTGCCGCGTCTTCGCCTCGTTCGATCCGGGAGACATAGATCTGTCGCGCACGGCGGGCGTCGGGCCGCGAATCCTGAAGCGGTTTCTGGAATACGCGGCTACCGGACAAATCGGGGACCATCAGCCAACCGGGGCGGGGGCCGACAGCCCCTTCGAAGAGGATGTGGCGCGGGCAGTCCGGTCGCTTGGCTACCTGGCCGACCCTCAGGTAGGCAGTACAGGCTTCCGCGTCGACATCGGTGTCCGACACCCTGATTCGCCCGGGCGCTACCTCCTTGCGATCGAATGCGACGGCGCCGCGTATCACAGCGCGCTGTCGGCGCGTGAACGTGACCGGCACCGCCAGGCGGTTCTCGAAGGGCTTGGGTGGCGGTTCCATCGAATCTGGAGTACGGACTGGTTCCACCGTCGGCCTTCCGAAATGAAGCGGCTCAAGGACGCGCTCGCAAAGGCGGGCACCGCTCGTGATCGGATGACCGTGCCGGGCGCGAACGATGGTGGGCGCCGGACGGATGCGCCCGAGGCGATACGCATACTCCCGGCGAACTCAGAGAGTGCCGATGACAGCACCGGTCTCCCGCCGAAAGTCACCGCGCCCCCCTACCGCAGCGCCGCCATCGAATTCACCAGGAACCTGGAGCCGCACGAGATTCCCGAGCCGCATCTTGCCGACTTGGCTCGGCGGGTCGTCGACGCCGAAGGGCCCGTGCATCTCGACATCGTGGCGCGCCGGATCACTGAAGCATGCGGGCGACGCCGGACAGGCGCGCGCATACTGGAAGCCGTTCAACGCGGACTTCGGTGCGCGCAGCGTGAATCTGCGGGTGAACTACTGGTTCAGGGCGAATTCTGGTGGACGCGCGCCCAGAGCGAAGACGTGCCGGTACGCGATCGAACGGGACTGGCCGGAGGCGCGGCTAAGGCCGCCATGCTGCCGCCGATGGAAATCGTGGCCGCTGCCGAGCGGATCGAACGGGAAAGCGGGCGCGTCGAACGGGCGGAGCTAGTGCGTGAGGTCGCCCGTGTGCTCGGTTTCAAACGGACAGGGGCCGATCTGACCCGGGTCATCGCCGCCGCCTTGAGTTCCGGATAGCGATGCCGATGGACCGAAGAGCAATCTTGATGGGCGTCATCACACGCCTGGAGAACGTGCCGCGAGAGACTCCTTTCCGGTAACCCGCCGAGTGCGGGTGAGGGGCTCCACGAGCCTCAGCGCCCTGTGCACATAGCTCCGAGGTGTAACGCCGTGCCTCACCGCTGGAACGGTGCGGGGCATTTCCCGTGATGGCTATCCGGGTTTGGCCAAGTCACCCGGCGGGCAAGCTGGGCCTCGTTCATGACCTTGGACGGCGAACCGCCGCCCATTATTGCCTTCCCGAGTGATTCTCCGGGTCGGCCCCGAAGTGGCGAAGGTAGAAACCGCCGTCCCCGCTGGTGCGTGCCGTGTTGGATGGACCCCCGGCCTGGCCTTCACAAGGTCACGGCCCCGGGTGGGTGAGCGGTGAGCGGTTGCGAGCGTCCGGGGTTGGAAGAGCGTGCGAACCCACGTTGGCCGGGCCCGGCGTCATCGCCGCCGGTTTCGCGCTCCCGCGCGATGCCTGCCGGAGACCGGTGGCCAGTTCTCCCGGTGGGTTCCGCTGTCGCGCGCCATCCTGTCCTTGAGGGGTACGCGCCGAGAAGGGAGCCATCCCGACGGTTGGGGACTGCGCCGCCGCGGCCCTGCGGGCCGCTGTGCCGGTGTGAAGCCCCCACCGGGAGAACTGGCCGGCGTTCCCTTTCCTGGGTGCCCTCCTGGCGAGGAGCGTCCTTTGTTTCGCCGGACTGAGGTCCCGCCGGCTACGGGCGGATCTCTACGTAGCGCTCCAGGCGGGCGACCTCTTCGTCGTCCACGTACTTGCCGATTTCGCGGCGGAATTGCTCGAGGCTGGTGTACGGGCGGTACTCCTCGAACTCGTGCGCCATCCGCTCGCCGACGCCGGGGACGGCGAGGATTTGCTCCCGCGTAGCGGTGTTCAGGTCGATCGGAACGAAGACGTACTGCTCCATCCGGGCGACATCTTCATCGTCCACGTACTTGCCCATCTCCCGGCGCCACTGCGCCATCGCGGTGTACGGGCGGTACTCCTCGAACTCATGCGTCATCCGGTCACCCACGCCGGGCACGAGGTGGATTTCCTCGCTGCTGGCGGTGTTCAGGTCGATGCGAAGGAACATCCCGACATAGAGCGCCTCGGCCTCCTCCGGGGTCAGATGGCCGGCGACCACCGGGTGCAGCGCTTCCATCCCGAGGAAGGGACGCTGCTCCACGATGGCTTGGACCAGTTCCTGGGTCATCCCGGGCAGCGCGCCGAGTTCGTCGGCCCCGGCGAGATTCGGGTTGAGGACCGCCGCGCCGCTCTCGGCTTCCGCTTCCGCCGGAGCAGGCGCCGCAACAGGCGCCTCAGCAGGCGGCTCTGCCGTTTCGGATCCGCCACAGGCGCCGAGCAGCGCGAGGCACCCCAGGAG
>JAKZVH010000182.1:0-3632 GCA_047516145.1 Gammaproteobacteria bacterium | reverse complement strand
CTCATGGTCGAATTCACTTCTGCGGCGAGCACACCGCCACCATGAACCGGGGCATGGAGGGAGCGATGGAGTCCGCCGAGCGGGTTGCGCTGGAGGTGGCCGACCGACTTTGATGACCGGCCGTGACCGCGGCCCTGGTGTCGTGTCACGCGACTGTACGCGCGTGACACGACACTAGTGCGTCGGAACGCATAATCCGATATAGGATTCGCGGGGGCTGGGAGGTGACTGTGTGTTACTCACGGGTTCATCGATATTGGCCGTTGGCAAATCGGGAGAAATGAAATGAAACGCAGAACGGCATTGGGACTTATTGGCGCCGCCGCCGCCGCGCCCCTGGTTAGGGTGTCTTCAGCGCAGGCGGAGATGCTTGATCTGGACCCGTCCAATCCAGCTCATACGCTCATGATTACCCGCAAGCTGGCGCATACGCTGGACGGCGGCATTGTCTATTGGTGGGCGAAACTGCTGAGGATGGCTGTGGTCGACAAGATAGCCACGCCGCTTTGGAACGTCCATGTCGGCGCATTGCTCAAGACCCGGGATATCGACGAGCAGGGCGCATACGAGACGACGGCCATCAGCATGGTCTTCTATACCGATCTGGAAACCGGGGAATACATGCAGTCTTTCAGGAACCCGTTTACGGCCCAGGAGGTCGAGATCGGCTATTTCCCCGCCAGGCCGTCAAAACAGGTATCCAGCCTCCATGATTCAGAGTTGGAAAGCCCGGGCCGGCCGGGGTTTACGCGCATCAGGATCCATCCTCTCGGTCCCGCCGTGATCGAGGGTGACGATGTATGGGTTCGGAACGACTCTATATTCCGCACGGAACCTCAGACGCCCGAGGCCGGCCTGCCTTTCCGGGGCAACGACTGGAGCACCTATCACGGTTCGGTCGCGGACGTGGCCAATCCCGAAGTCCTGAATGCGCCCGCCACCTGGCACTTCAACGATATCCTGAGCTACCCGCCCTGGCTGGGCATGGGCGACCGCCCCGGGGACTTCGTATCGCGCGGTTTCGGGCGCAAGGTTTCGTCGTTCGATGCCATGCCGGCGAGGCTGCAGGAATTCATCAGAATGCGCCATCCGGAGATCTACGGGGACCCCGCGCGTGCGCTGGAGGGCTAGGAGCATGAGACCGCGTCTCAACCGGCCGGCGCTGCTGGTCTGCCTTGCAGCCGTTGGCGCGCCGGCGTCGTATGCCGGAACGTCCGACGCCCATTCGAGCGCCGGGCCGGCTTCCGCCGGGCGGATCACCTATGAGGAGATCGTGGCCAGGTATGCGGACGACGACTCCCAATTCGTCGTGCTCGAGGGCAACGACGGTATTCGCGTCCACTACAAGGACCAGGGATCCGGGCCCGCGGTCCTGCTGGTGCACAGTTCGACGGGCGATCTCAAGGACTACGACGGATGGGTGGCGATTCTCGGCGATGACTACCGCGTGGTGCGGCTTGATCTGCCGGCCTTCGGTCTGACGGGCCCGGTGCCTAGCGGCAACTATTCGATAGACCGGTTCCTGACACTGGTGGACAATCTTTTGGACCACCTGGGCATCGAGCGCTTCGCGATCGCCGGTGCCTCCTACGGCGGGCTTGTGGCCTTCCGTTATGCCGGCACCCGCATCGATCGCGTAACGGCCCTGGTCCTGCTGAACTCGGCGGGCATCGAATACGGTGGCCGCGGCGGCACCAAGGAGCGCGTTCGTGATCCGTTTGTTGTCTTTGTGCCGAAGCGATTCACAACTGAGGAGATGGCCACAAATCTGCGTTTTTCGGTAAACGACACGAGCAACATCACCGATGCGTTGATTCAACAAAAAACCGACTACTGGAACGTCATCGGCCGCGATCGGGAAGGATTCATTGCGACGCAAATGTATGAGCGGGGGAATCCGGAACGTGTGCTCGCCCGGGTACGAGCGCCGGCGCTCGTCATGTGGGGCGGCGCGAGCAGGGCTCTGTCTCCGGAGACGGCACAGGCGTTCGTTGATGCGATGTATAACGCAAGGAGCACGGAAAAGATCATCTTCGAGGGCGGTGGCCACTTCCTGCATATTTCGATGCCGGAAGCCACCGGCCGTGCGGTCAAGGCGTTTCTGGATCGTGAGATCAGCGGCTCGGCGCAGTAAGCCGGGCAACGAACTGCGGGTTGGCCGGTGCGAAGTCCGCGGCGGCATGCAATTGGGGCGGAATCCGGTCCCAAGGGAGGACAAAAGCATGAGTGAACAATTCAAACGTAACGATTCTCCGGAGTCCCCAGGACGCCGGCAGCTGCTGACCGCCGGTTCGGCCGGCGTGGTGGCCGCGGCTTTGGGGAGCGGAGTAGCGATGGCGGAAGGCGCTGCCGCGGGCAGCGGCGCGGCCGTCAGTGTGGCCGCGGACGGCAACTACGAGCGCGTGCCGCTGCGCAAGGATTCGCTACGCGTGACCGCCGTGCAGTCCATCATGCGCGCGGTGCGCGATACGGAAAGGCCCCAGCGGGAGATGAAGGCGAATCTCGACCATATGCTCGACCTCATCGACAGGGCGAATGGCTTTCCGGGTCCGCAGGACCTCGTGTGCTTCCACGAGCAGCCGATAATGGGCTGGAATCCATGGAATCGCGAACAGGCGCTTCGCGTAGCAATCGAAATTCCCGGGCCCGAAACGGAGGCGCTGGGCAAGAAAGCGAAACAATACGGCTGCTATATCACCTTCGGCACCTATGCAAGAGACCCCGACTGGCCTGGCCATCTGCTGCTGAACGGCATCCTGATCGGCCCTGATGGCAGTGTGCTTGCGAATCATTGGAAGACCAACAATATTCGCGGTTTTCTTCCCGGCTGGGACATCTTTACAACCTCGATCTACGATGTGCTCGACCGCTACCGCGAGATGTATGGCGAGGATGCCGTGTTGCCGATCGCGCACACCGATATCGGCAATATTTCGTGCTCGATCACACCCAGCCAGCCGGACGTCATACGCGCGCTCGCCATGAAGGGCCTCGAAATTCGCCTGAGTTCGTCTTCGGGCGGTTACAGCGTCACCGGGGCCCAGGTGATCGCCCGGCATAACCGTCTCTGGAGTGTCGTCTGCAACCAATCCGTATCGCCGGAGCAGCCGGGCTTTGCGGAGTTCTCGGGTTCCGGCGACACGGCCATCTTCGATCCTCGCGGAGAGATCGCGGCACGCGCCAGATCCGTGCATGAGGAGTTTGTGTCGACAAGAATCCCGATTGCGGAATTCCGCCGCTCGCGCACGATTCCGCCCGGAGTTCCGATGGAGATGCTGCGGCCGGTTCACGAGAAGTATGTGCCACGTCATGGTCCGAATCTACAGGCGTCCTATCTGCCGGTAGATTCCGCGGACGCATCACGCCACTTCGCGAGCAAGCGGAACTGGTGATCCTAACGCCTTGATGCGACTGTACTCGCGTGACCCGACACTAGCCTGGGGAGAAAACCCATGAACCCATTTGCCTTTTCCCGGCGCAGCGCAATTCTTGGTGCGCTAGGCACAGCAGTCGCTTGGCCGGCGGCATCTGCCAGGGGCGCAAATCCCGGCCTGGACCTGGACGATCCTGCGGAAAGGGTCCGTATTCTGGCCGCGGTAGGCGGCTCGACGGTGGAGGCGACCGTGTACAAG
>JAKZVH010000181.1:0-2999 GCA_047516145.1 Gammaproteobacteria bacterium | reverse complement strand
AATACGCTGAACGGCGAATATCAGCTCGAGATGACCCGGCGGTTTCGCTATCCGCCCACCAACACGAAGGTGAAGCTGCCGCCGGACGTGGAGAATCGGCGAATCCCGGAAGACGCGTACGGACACTTCGTCGACCTGGACTTCACGACCATCGTTGCCACCAGCGCCAAGAACTTGGAGCGGTGGAACAAGGAGGTCATGGGACAGAGTTAACCCCCGCCGACACGTGTCCTGCGGCGGCGCCATATTCGGGCCCGCCGCAGGCGGCCTTCGGGCCGGAATCGTCTCATATCCGAGCGCACACTAACTCTGGTGTGCGCTCGGTCAGCGTTAGATTGGAGAGTCCGTGGGCAAGAATGGCCGGCGCTGCCGTATCGGCATCGATGTCGGTGGAACCTTCACCGACCTCGCGCTTTACGATTTCGATGCCGGCGCCCTTATCCACTACAAGGAACCAAGCTCGCCGGACGATCCTTCGAAAGCGGTCGAGACGGGTTTGGTCAAAGTGCTCGAGCGAGCCGGGCTCGAGCCGGCCAGCGTGGAACTGATCGTTCACGGAACCACCATCGCCCTCAACACCATCATTCAGCGCAAGGGCGTGCCCACCGCCTTGGTGGTCTCGCAGGGCAACCGCGACGTGTTCGAGATCGGGCGGGGCCGCCTGCCATCGTCGTTCAATTTCCACATTGGCAAGGAAGTGCCCCTGATCCCGCGCGACCTGATCTTCGAGGTTTCGGCCCGCGGCAAGGCCGACGGACGCGTCATCGAGCCCGTGGACGAAGCCGAGGTCGGGCGAATTGCCGAACAGATGAGCGCGCGCAACATCCGGGCGGTGGCGGTCATGCTGTTGAACTCCTACGTCGACGGAGAGCTGGAGGCTCAGGTGGCCGACGCCCTCAGCACCAGGCTACCCGGCGTCCTGGTGACTCGGTCGGCCCAACTGTGGCCAGAAATTCGTGAATACGAGCGGGCGCTGGTGACCGCCCTCAACGCCTATGTGCACCCCATGATGGACCGATATCTCGAGGGCCTGGAGGAGCGCCTCCACCGTGGCGGAAGTCGTGGCGCCCTTTACATAACCGCCTCCAACGGCGGATGCATGAGCGTGCAGACGGCCCGCGCGCGGCCGATCGATACCGTGCTCTCGGGGCCGGCCGGCGGCGTGGTGGCCGCAGCCCACGTCGCCAAACTGATCGGGCATCAGTCGATTCTTTCCTTCGACATGGCCGGCACCAGCAGCGACAGCGCTCTGTCCACCGCCGGCGAGCCCGAGTACGCGGCGACCACAACCATCGGGGACTTTCCCCTGATGCTGCCCGTGGTCAACGTGTCCTCGATCGGATCGGGCGGCGGTTCCATCGTGTGGGTCGATACTCAGGGCCTTCTGAAGGTGGGACCGCAAAGCGCCGGAGCCGACCCGGGCCCGGCTTGCTACGGCCGCGGCGGAAAAGAGGCCGCGGTCACCGACTGTTACGTGGCGGTCGGCTACATCGGCCCGGCCAAGTTCTTGGGCGGAAAGATGGTTCTGGACGAGCGCGCGGCGCTGGAGTCCCTGGAAGCGGTCGCCGGAAACATCGGAATGGAGGGGGCCGACCGGGTCGCGCGGGCGGCGGAAGCGGCGCTGCGGGTCACCACCGCCCAGATGGCGACGGAGCTCTACAAGTTGATGGCGCAGCGCGGGCTGGACCCGCGGGATTTCGCCCTCGTCGCCTTCGGCGGGGCGGGACCCACCCATGCAAACTTACTCGCCGAGGAAGCGCGGCTGTCGCGGATCGTCGTGCCACCCGCCCCGGGCACGTTCGGCGCCATGGGCGCGCTTCTCACCGACGTCAAGCGGGACTACATTCGTTCTTTGCGTCGCCGGTTGGATACGAGTCCGGAGCAGGCGAAAGAGCTGCGGGCCGTCTTCGACGAGCTGGAGAAGCAAGCACTAGCCTGGGTCGAAGGCGAAGGTGACATCGTCGGGGTCACCGAGCTCAGCTGGTCCGCGGAGATGCGATATAAGGATCAGGCGTATGATCTTAACGTACCGATCCCGAGCGAGGTGCGTCAGTCCCTGGCAGGGGACAACCTGGCCGAGCTGTTTCACTTGGCGCATCAGAAGGTTTACGGATTCCCGGACAGGGAAAGCCCGGTGGAGCTGACCGCGATGCGCACGCGAGTGATCGGCAGGGTGCCGGCCATTCGACTGCCCGAGGTGGAAAGCAGCACCGAGCCGCCACGGCCCATCGGCAGCCGCAAGGTCTACTGCGGCCGAGGGTGGCGCGACGTGCTGGTGTACGAGCGCGCCTTCCTGCGCTCTGGCCAGTATTTCGCCGGGCCGGCGATCGTGGAGCAGGAGGACACCACGACTGTGATCCTCGCAGGGTGGGGGGCAGAGGTCGACTCCTTCGGGATGCTCAACATTCACAGGTTGGACGACGCGCAATGAAGACCGATCCCGTCGACCTCGAGATTCTGATGAACAAGTTCGTTGCCGCAACGGAGCAGATGGGATTCGCCCTTAGGCGTACGGCGCGGACGCTCTACGTCAAAGAATCCTGCGACTTCGGCACCGGCATCACCACCCCGGAGGGCCGGTTCTTCGCCTATCCCTGGTCGATCGGCGTCTGCGGTTTCGTCGGTGGAGAGTGCGGGCCCGCGATAAGCGCGGTTGACGAGGCGGATCCACTTGAGCCGGGCGACGTGATCATCACCAACCATCCATATGACTCCCAGGGATTGGCGTCCCACCTTCCCGATCTCCACGTGCTCCAGCCCTATTTTCGAGATGGTCGGATCGTTGCCTTCGGCTGGTGCTTCGTGCACTCCTCGGATGTCGGTGGCAAGGTCCCGGGAAGCATTTCTCCGTCGAACTATGAGCTTTATCAGGAAGGGTTCGCCATTCCACCCATGAAGCTCATGCGTCGCGGCGAGTTCAACCGTGATTTCCTTACGCTTTACAAAGCCAACGTGCGAATGCCAGAGCCCAACATCGGCGACATCAAGGCGATGCTGAC
>JAKZVH010000180.1:0-4505 GCA_047516145.1 Gammaproteobacteria bacterium | reverse complement strand
GATCCTCCCGAGGGCGATCCGCACGCTTTCCCGGAGTTCGTCCCGTCCGGCCAACTCCGGGGGTGGGGTCCCGGCGCCCGGTGCGAAGGGGTTAGCAATCGGATCCATGGATCGGGGCGGCTCCTCTGGCGAATTATATGGATCTTAGCGAGATTATCCGATTTTGATAAGACGGCTAATATCGCTATAAATCCGGATCGACCACGCCATCCGATCTCCATCGTGGTGTCCACTCCGGGTATTCACCAGCTCAAGAGGTCGCATTTCCCCTGATACGGTTCGTCACGAGACAGCAGAAAAACACCGTGGAGATCGCTGGTCCTCGGCAGGAAGTACCGCGCGAGCCGGTCGGACAGGTGCTGACGCACGAGGGATACTCAAAGATGGCGCTCGTGGACCTCGGCAGGGATGCCAGCGAAGCATTGCGAGCATCCTGGTCCACGGCTCGCCCGTTCCAATCCGGCGGAGCCATCGAGAGCGCCTGGCTGCTGCCGCTGCTCGGCGCTGGAAGCACAACGGCGTCCTCCTTGCTCGCGGGCAACGTGTTCCTGGCGACCGCCAATCCGGCGACGCTCATGACCATCGGTTCGGGGCTCGGATCGGCCGTCATGGGGGCGGGAGGAATCGTCGCGCAAGCACCGTTTGTCGCCGCCAGCACCGCCCTGATTCCGGTCGTGGCGCCCGTGATGCTCTTCACGACCGTTTCGTCGGTAGTGATGGGTGCGCGCCTCGACCGGGTGCAGAGGAGTCTCGGAAGGCTTTACGACGTTGTGGAGCGCGTGCGCCGCCTCCTGGACGCCGATGACCATGCGCGGTTCGAGACGGCCGCGGAACAACTCGAAGAAATCCAGTCCGAATTCGAGGACCAGCAGCGATTCCCGGAAGATGCGGACAGCAAGCTCGCGCTGGTCAAGAACGAAGTCAAACAGTTGCGGCAGAAGTACGGACGACTGTTGACGGGAAACATCGATTCGGAGGACTCCGCCCGGTCGGCGGTGTCGGATCTCGATCGGTTCTTCCTCGCCAGCCTCCATGACATTCAGGCCGACCTGCTCCGGCTGTATCTGGCGCTCCAGAGCGATCCGGAGTTCGTGGAACTCCGCCAGGCGCGACTCCGCCAAAAGATCGAGCGGTACGGCGAGGACTTCCGACAGATCCTGAGCGACGACCGGCTTGGGGCCTTTCACCGGAAACTGAAAGAAGACCTGGCGAAGTCAAAGTGGCGATGGCTGCCTGGCGGCTGGCGCATTCCCCTCGGCGGCGGACTGGCCGCAACGACCCGGAACGTCCGGGCCATCCGCAAGGATTTCCATTCGATTCGGGCGCGTATCAAGCGGTGGATTGATGCGTTTGAGTCGTCGGCGGGTCCGTCGCACGAACACTCGGTCGTCATCTACCGGGAGCCAGCCGGCGAGCGCACGCTACGCGCGCTCCACACGCGCGATATTCGCTTGCAACTGGCGAGCACGTAGTCGCGGCTGGCGACCGTCGCTGATCGTCCGGCGCGAGCCCGCGTTCCCCGCCGCGCTCCACTACGATCCCGACCCCGCCTCCCCGCGCGCCCTTTCCCGTTGCACCTCGAAGACCTCCGCCCCGGAATCCGCCTCCGCGGCGTCAACCCCGGCGTGGTCACCGTCGTCCAGGCCGAGATGCGCGGGGCCGCCGCGGTCAGCCTGACCTATAAGGACGAAGCGGGCAGCCTCCACGAGATGCTGCTCTTTCGGGACGACGAGACACGCGTCAATCCCGCCGGCCCCTCCCCGAGTCGTCCCTTCACCGCTGACCCGAAGCACTTCCTCCTCGCCGCGGAGGCCGAGCGCATCCGCCTCGCCCACCTCTTCGATCCCTATCTCGCCGTCCACACCTCAAAGATCGAGCCGCTGCCCCACCAGATCACCGCGGTTTACGGCGCGATGCTCGACCGCCATCCGCTGCGCTTCCTGCTCGCCGACGACCCGGGCGCGGGGAAGACGATCATGGCCGGGCTGCTCATAAAGGAACTCCTGATCCGGGGCGACCTCGAACGCTGTCTGGTGGTGGCGCCCGGGTCGCTCGTCGAGCAGTGGCAGGACGAACTCGGGGAGAAGTTCGATCTCGACTTCGCGATCCTTACCCGGGACCTGCTCGGCGCTTCGCGAACCGGTGACCCCTTCTCCGAGCATCCCCGGCTGATCGCCCGACTCGACATGCTGAGCCGCGGGGAGGATCTCCAGGACCTGATCCGAAACGCCAACGAATGGGACCTCGTGGTGTGCGACGAGGCCCACCGGATGTCGGCCAGCTACTTCGGCGCGGAGGTCAAGTACACCAAGCGGTATCAACTCGGACGCCTGCTCCGGGACCGCGCCCGCCACTTCCTGTTGATGACGGCGACCCCGCACAACGGCAAGGAGGAGGACTTCCAACTCTTCCTCGCCCTCCTCGACCCGGACCGCTTCGAGGGCCGGTTCCGTCCCGGCGCGCACTCGAAGGATGCGAGCGACGTGCTCCGCCGCCTGACCAAGGAGGAACTCCGCCGCTTCGACGGGACGCCGCTCTTCCCGGAACGACGCGCCTACACCGCCCAATACGAGCTGAGCGAACCGGAGGCCGCCCTCTACGAAACGGTCACCCGCTACGTGCGGGAGGAGATGAACCGCGCCGAGCGGTTCGCCGCGACCGACGAGCGGCGCCGGGTGAACGTGGGTTTCGCCCTCACCGTCCTGCAACGCCGCCTCGCTTCCTCCCCGGCCGCGATCCACGAGAGCCTGAAACGGCGGCTCGCCCGGATGGAAGACCGGCTCACGGCGCTTCGGGAAGGCGTCCCCGCGCCGGCCCCGGGGCCCGCTCTCGACCCCGATGACCTTGAGGAGGCGACGGACGAGGAGATCGAGGCTACCGAGGAGCGCGTTCTCGACCAGGCGACGGCCGCGGCCAGCATGGAAGAGCTGGAAACGGAGATCGCGACGCTCCGGCGGCTGGAAAGGCAGGCCCGAGCGCTGCGCCTCCGCGACACGGACGCCAAGTGGCGCGAGTTGAACACCGTTCTCGACCACCCGCTGATGACCGACGGGGGCGGGAACCGGCGGAAACTGATCGTCTTCACCGAACCCCGCGACACCCTGGAATATCTGGCCGAACGCATCCGCACCCGGCTCGGAAGACGGGACGCGGTGGTGGTGATCCACGGCGGCGTCTCCCGCGTGGCGCGGAGGGAGGCGGTCGAGGCGTTCATGAACGACCCCGAGGTGGTCGTCATGGTGGCGAACGACGCCGCCGGGGAGGGAGTGAACCTCCAGCGCGCCCACCTGATGGTCAACTACGACCTGCCCTGGAACCCGAACCGGCTGGAGCAGCGTTTCGGGCGCATCCACCGGATCGGCCAGACCGAGGTTTGCCACCTCTGGAACTTGGTGGCGAAGGACACCCGCGAGGGCGCGGTCTATGCCCGCCTGCTGGAAAAGCTGGACGTGGCGCGGAAGGCGCTCGGCGGGCGGGTCTACGACGTGCTCGGCCGTCTGTTCGAGGGCAGGGCGATGCGCGACTTACTCCTCGACGCGATCCGCTACGGGGAGAGTCCGCAGGCGAAGAAGCGCCTGTTCGAGAAGGTGGATCAGGCCGCCGCAACCGAGCGGATCGGGGAGCTGCTTGCCGAACGGGCGCTGGTCCGCGAGCACCTGAGCCCTGCGACCATTGCCGAGATCCGCGACCAGATGGCGCGGGCGAGCGCGCGGAGACTGCAACCGCACTTCATCCGCAGGTTCTTCCTGGAGGCCTTCCGGTCACTCGGCGGCAACGTCCATCGGCGGGAGAAGGACCGGTTCGAGGTCACGCGGGTCCCCGCTGAACTGCGGAACCGGCTTCCTGGGCGAACTCCGGCTGTGCAGGCGCGCTACGAGCGGATCTGTTTCGAGCGAAAGGATGTCACCGGGCCGCCGCTCGCGGCCTTCATTTGTCCCGGCCATCCGCTACTCGACCGGACACTCGACGCAGTGCTCGACCGGTGGAGGTCGGCGCTCGCCGCGGGCGCGGTGCTGGTGGACGAAGCCGACGACCGCCGGGAGGTCCGCGCCGTGTTCGCGCTGCGGAGCGTTGTCACGGACGCGCGGAAGACCCGTTCGGGCACGCGGCAGACGATTTCGGAGCGCCTCGACTTCGTGGAAATCGAAGAGCGCGGCGCAGTGCGGCCCGCCGGTCCGGCGCCGCACCTCGATTGCCGGCCGATCCGCGACGAGGAACGGTCGCTGGTCGGAGAACGCTTGCGCGCAGATTGGCTGGGCGGGGACGAGGCGGTCATGGACCACGCGATTGGCAGCCTCGTTCCCGAACACCTCGGCGAAGTGCGGAAACGCCGGGAGGCCGAGATCGAAAAGATCAGGCAGCAGGTCTTCGAGCGCCTTTCCCGGGAGCGGACCCACTGGGACAACCGGGCCAACGAGTTGCGGGCGCGGGAGCGCGCCGGGAAGCAGGGACGGATTGCGGCGGCGCAGGCGGTGAGGCGGGCGGAGGAACTCGACGCCCGGCTG
>JAKZVH010000179.1:0-4153 GCA_047516145.1 Gammaproteobacteria bacterium | reverse complement strand
TATCGGCCTTGGTCGCCAGATTGGCGTTGAGCAGATGAACCTGTTCGTCCGCCAGGGCTTCGGCCTGCTTCTCGGTGAAGCCGCCGGCGGTGAGGTTCTTGACGAACCGATGGGTATCGAATGCGATCGCCTCGGTCATGGGCCCATCTTAGGCCCGCCGAGGCGCGCCGGCAACGCCTCGAATCATTGCGGATTCCCCATAAATGCAAAGGATCGGGCCCGTCCCGCGTCCTTCGCGGCGGCGACAACACTTGTCAACGCAGCGAAAACGCGCCGCATCCTCTCGCTCATGCCCGATTCGCCCATGTTCCCCGATACCGTCGGCGTTCCCGCCCAGGCGCGTCTGGATTCGCGGTCAGTGTACGTTACGGCATTCCCGGCGGAAACAGGAAAGCCAGCGCGGCCAGATAGAACACCAGCCAGCCGACGATCACGAGCGATACGACCCTCGCCTTGAACAGTTTGGAGCTTGACCAGCGCAGCACGAAGCCCGGTCCGGCGAATAGCGCGACACAGACCAGCGTCCGTGCCGCAGCGGCCACTGGCGCGTTCGCATCGAAGAATACGCCGCCGGTGACCAGTCTTACGAGCATGTCCGAACCCAGGGCGATGACGATAAACAAGACCGTCCAGGGATCCCGCAGAACAAGGTCGAGAACCAGCCAGGCACCCCCGGCGACGAGGCAAGAAGCCCAATACGTTGAATTAACTCTCATATCAGGTTTTTTTCCGGGAGTCGTGCCACCACGCTTCAGAGCGAATTGCCTTTGCTTCGACCATTCTACGGTAACCATTGGGGGCCTCCACCAAATTGCGAACGTGTGGATGCCGTTCCCGACGGCTACCAACTCTGTGCTCAGCACCGCGTAACGACCCTTTTACTCTTTAATATAAAGTTCTTGACTAAAGAAAGTACTTGGCATAGCCTGCGCCCCATGTCGATACCACCGCTCGCGCAAGACCTCCAGCCTCCAGCGACGGCGCTCCATGCACGCGCCGAGCGGAATCTCGATTACATCCGCGAGACCATGCGCTCGGCCGGTACGTTCACGTCCGTCCCCGGCAAGGGCGGAGTCGCCATGGGTGTTGTGGGCTGTATTGCCTTGTGGCTTGGATCGCGCATGAATACGCCCGTGGGGATGCTCGGCGTGTGGATTGCAGCCGCCCCGATTGCGGCTGTACTGGGCGGGGTATTCATGGTCGCCAAGGCTGGGCAACGCGATGCGGCCCTCTCCGGGATCATCGCCCGGCGGTTTTTCGCCGGTTTGGCGCCACCGATCCTGGTGGCGGGGGTTCTGACGTGGCTGCTGCTGGCGCAGGGTGCGGCGGATGTCGTACCGGCCATGTGGCTCATGCTGTACGGGGCCGGCGCCATCGGCGGCGGTGCGTTCTCCGTGCGCCCGGTCATCGCGATGGGCGCCGGCTTCGTCGTTCTGGGAGTCGTCAGCGCGCTCACTCCGGCCAGTTGGGCCAATGCCTGGCTCGGCGCAGGCTTTGGCGGCCTGCACATCGTGTTCGGTTCACTCATCGCGAGGCGTCACGGTGGCTAGGCCGCGACC
Organism: Gammaproteobacteria bacterium; assembly: GCA_047516145.1. Lineage (GTDB taxonomy): Bacteria > Pseudomonadota > Gammaproteobacteria > Steroidobacterales > Rariloculaceae > UBA6522. The sequence continues at coordinate 2,594 of JAKZVH010000179.1, read as the reverse complement.
GGCTCGATCGACAACCGAATCGCCCGCCGGTTCGGCCGCAAGCCGCCTGAAAGCCGTCACCGGCTACATCGCCGATGCTGACGCCGGGGGGCTGGACCGGTTGATCTACGAACGTGTGCGGTTGGGGATCATGAGCGCGTTGGCCGTCAACCAGTCCTTGAGTTTTGCGGAACTCAAGGTCCTGTTGAAAACCAGTGACGGAAATCTCAGCACGCACGCGCGCAAGCTGGAGGACGCCGGTTACGTGAAGTGTCACAAGCACTTTGCCGGGCGGATGCCAAGGACGGAGTTCCGCCTGTCGGCCAAGGGGGCGAAGGTCTTCGGACGGTACCTGGATCATATGGAAGCACTGATTCGCGCGACGCGGCATACATAAAATTTTTTGCGGGGAAACTTTGTAATGCAAAGTAGTTTATCGATTTCAGGTCCAAGGCACATTGCGATCATCATGGACGGCAACGGACGCTGGGCGACGCGCCGGGGACTGAATCGAAGCCGCGGTCACCGCGCCGGCGCCCGCGCGGTGAGGACCGTTGTGGAAACCGCGGTGGCACGAGGCACGAACGTGCTGACGCTGTATGCCTTTTCCGCGGACAACTGGCGCCGCCCGCGACGGGAAGTCGCCGCGCTCATGCGGCTGTTTGAGCGCTACCTGATCACCGAGTCCGGCCGTTGCGTGGCGCACGGTGTCCGCATGAGCGTCATTGGCCGGCGCGATCGGCTGAACCGTTCGCTGGTGGCGGCGATCGAGCAGGTGGAGACGGGCACGCGAACGGGCCCGGGTATGCACCTTCGGATCGCGGTCGACTACTCCGCGCGCGACGCGATCCTCCGCACAGCCGCGCGGTTGCCGGCCGAAGAGGGCATCCAACCGGTTGATTTTCTGGCGCGGATGAACCGGACCATACATTCCACGCTGCCCGCACCGCCGGTCGATTTGCTCATCCGCACGGGTGGTGAACGGCGGCTCAGCGATTTCCTGCTCTGGGAGTGCGCCTATGCGGAACTCGTCTTCAGCGACCGGCTCTGGCCGGATTTCGACTCCGATGATCTCGATGTCGCGCTGGCCGAATTTGCGCGGCGCGATCGAAGGTACGGATGCGTGAAACCCGTGACTGCGCCCGTGAGGGCGGTGTCATGATGCGGCCAGTGAAGCGCGGACGGCCCTTGCCGCGAGATTTCGCCCGCCCGCCCTACCTCGATCCCGACGCGCCGGCGGGCCACCCGAAGCGGCGTTACGCGCTGCTGATCAACCCCTTCTATCGCAAGGACGATCACGCCAGTTTCGGGAAACATGTGCTGACCCCGACCCTGGCCCTGACCAGCATTGCCGGTGCGACCCCGGACGGTTGGACGTTGCGGTACTGGGACGAGAACCTGCTCCAGGGTCCCCCTCCGTTGGACCCGTTCCCGGAAGTGGTCGGGATCACCGTGCATCTCACGTTCGCCTATCGGGCCTACGAACTGGCGCGTTGGTTTCGCACCCGCGGGGCCATCGTGATTCTGGGTGGGCTGCATGCGTTGTCGTGCGAGGCCGAGGTCGCGCAGTACGCGGACATTCTGGCGGTGGGTGACGGGGTCTCTCTCTGGCCCGGAATCCTGCGCGACGTTGCAGCCGGCCGCTATGAGCGAGTCTATCGCGCCGGGTACAAGCGCCCCTACCGCGACGATCCGGCGCCCCACCGCACGCTGGTGTCCAAACGGGATTTCCTGACGACCGCAAGCGTGATCGCAACCCGGGGTTGCCACAACCGCTGCGGGTTCTGCTACTTGGCGACCGAGGGTTTGCACATGCCCTATCGACTGCGGGACGTGGAGCAGGTGGCCGCGGAAATCGAGGCCGACGGGCAGCCGTACGCGGTGTTCATCGACAACAACCTCGGCTCGAGGCCGGACTACCTGCATCGATTGTGTGCCGCGCTTGCGCCGCTCGGAATCATCTGGAGCGCGGCGGTGACGATCGATGTCACCGACGATCCGGGCCTGGTGCGGGCCATGGCGCTATCCGGCTGCACCGGGGTGTTCGTCGGATTCGAGTCCCTTGAGCTCGCCAACCTGAAGGCTGCGCGCAAGCGCACGCCTCCGCCGGACGACTATGCGCGTCGGGTTGATCTGTTGCATCGCAACGGTATCCAGGTCAACGGCAGTTTCGTGCTCGGTTTCGACTATGACGACGAGACGGTATTCGAGCGGACGGTCGATTGGATCGTGGCAAACCGTCTGGAGTGTGCGACCTTTCACATCCTCACACCCTATCCGGGCACGCCCTTGTTTGCGCAAATGGACCGCGAGGGCCGCTTGTTGCACAAGAACTGGGAACTCTACGATACCGCGCACGTGGTGTTTCGCCCGGCGCGCATGTCCGTTGACGAACTGGCCATGGGGTACGCCTGGTGCTATGAACGGTTGTTCTCGCACGGGTCGATCTGGCGGCGCCGACCCGACGACCCGCGCGCCGTCTTGCCGTATCGCGCCATGAGTTACCTGTACAAGCGCAGTAATCCATTCTGGCATTTCCTGATCCGGAAACGGTTGACCGCGGCGGTGTGGCGCCCATTGGTCGAATTGACCCGCCAGCGGCATCTTCGGTTCCG
>JAKZVH010000178.1:0-4419 GCA_047516145.1 Gammaproteobacteria bacterium | reverse complement strand
CTACAAGGAAGTGCTGGCATATGTGAAGCAGGACGCCATCGCCACCGTCCAACTCGCCGAGGTCTGCGAGGAACGAAACGAGATGGCCTGGATCACGCGGGCCGGCAAGAAGAGACGCATGCCGTTGGAAAATGGCTGGCTCACCGTCGAGGCCGCCGGCCAACTGCCCTTACCCGACACGTCGTGGATGAACGACCCGCCGCGCCGGGAACGATTCACGTCGTGGATCGATCACGTTCCGGTCCGTTAGCCCGCCTTTCTCACGGGTTTTCGTCGCGAAGAGTCGGAGACGCCGTCAGAGCCAGGCGCGCGCCCGGAGGGCACCGGAGGCGTACTTGACGGTACGTCGAGGAGCCCGACGAAGCGGAACGCAGCACTGGCGGATGGATCCGGCGCTGTAGCAGACAACTCGTGTGAAAGGCGGGTTAGCGCCCTCCAGCCGGCGCCGCTTGTTTGCCGTCCTCGGCCTTGGCCGCCTCCAACACGGCAATCTTTGCGTACTGTCGCAGATTCTTCTTCTCTGTGACCCAGAGATCGAATGCCTCCTGAAGCCGCATCCACACTTCCGGGCCAGTATTCAGAGCCCTCGACAACCTGTGGGCCATGTCTGCCGATATGTTACGCCTGCCCGACAGGAGCTGCGCTACCGTCTGTCTGGATACTCCCAGAGCGTCCGCAAACTGCTCCTGAGTCAGTTCAACATCCTCCCAAATATCCCGGAGTACTTCTCCGGGATGTGCGGGTTTTATGCCCCGCACTGTTGTTGCTGCCATCGTTTGTCCCCTTTTCGATTGTAGCGAGTCCCGTGCTAGCTGCGTAACGTTACAAAGTTCAACTGACAGTGGCTGAAGTTTGTGTGGCGAAACGGTTTATCCTCAAGCACGTGGGGAACCCATGTCGGCAAGACTTGTCAATGGCACTCGAAAACTGGACACTTATTGGCAACTGAAAACTGCACACTTTTGTGACGACCTGGAGAGCGCACGAGGGAGAATCTCATGCGTTGGTGTCCTGGGCGCACGGCGCCGCCTGCTCAACGGATCCAGCCGTGCTGCTTTGCGTTGTTTGCGAATGCGATCAGGAAGACGCTGATCAGGACGACCACTGCCGAGAAAACGACCGCGCCGACGCCCATGACATCGGTCACGTTCGCAACGAAGTAGGAATGGTAGTTCTGGGCCAGGACGCAGGCCAGGGACAGGATCAATAGCGGCCGCGCCAGCGCTTTTCCGAGCAGCAGCAGGATACAGCCGATGGCGCCGGCATGAACGGCGATCGCGAAGGCCGCGGTCGACCAGGCGGGAACAGTCTCGTAGAGTGCGCGTTCCGCATCCGGCATCGCCGCCAGCGTTTCGGGGCTCATTGTGACTTGGCCCACGTAGGCCAAAATGCCGGACGCGTTCCAGACCAGCGCAATCGCACTGATCCAGTAGAATTTCTTCGGCGGTTTCGGTGCAGCGTTCATCGGGGCCTCCTTTGGCCACTGCCATTTTGGTTGGGGGGCCAGCCTACCACTCGAGAAGCGCGTCCCCGTGACCTTCCCCCAAAATCAGGTTCCACTCAAGAGCCCTCGACAACGGGTGGGCAATGTCTGCGGATAGGTTACGATAGCCAGTGCGCCGATGGCCGTGGAGGCCATCCGGGAACCAGAGGACCGGCCCGAAACCGCGTGCCCCCGGGTATCGTCGATGCCCTTATTCGGGTGAAGACAACGGAACTCCCTGTGAGGTCATCAGGGATTCCAGCAGTTCGGCAGTTTCGGGGAACGGTTCCGGGGGAGGCGCGCCGAATCCGCCCAGGTTGACACCGCCCCGAGCCAAATCGAGCGCCGTCCTGCCGTTGGCGTCCTTCGCCGCGAGGTCCGCGCCGTTTTCAGCAAGGAATTTGACGAATGCCGTGAAGCCCCTGCCCGCCGCGCCGTGCAATGCGGTCTGGTTCGGCACCGCAAACGGGCTCGGCACCTGACTGCCCCGCCTGCGGCCGAAACCCGCCGCCCGCTGCGAAGCGCCCTCGGGAACGACGACCCGCGGCTCGGTCAAATTCCGGGCGTTGATGTCAGCACCCGCGTCGACCAGCAACCGCATCGTCCGGAGGACGCCTTCGTCGGTGCGATTGCGCCCACGCGTCACTCGAGATCCGAAGTCGACGCCCGCGGCCGCCATCAATGGCGTGATGCCTTCCTTGCTCGGCAAATCGACCATTGCGCCGTACTCGATCAACAACGCGACAAAGTCGGCATCCCCCGCTCTCGCCGCGCGCAGGAGGGCGGTCGCCCCCTGGGCCAGCATCGAATCGCCGCCGCGGTCTTGTGGAACGTCTCGGTAGGGCGGGCGACGCTTGAGTTGGAGATTCGGATTCGCGCCCGCTTCGAGCAGCAGTCGGCCGACATCGAGCGCGGTATGGGAATCCGGACTCGGGATCACGGCCATCGCACCGTTGCCCTTGACAGGTAACGTACTGAAGTCAGCGGCCATATAGATCGGCGAACGGCCGAAAAGGTCCCATTTGTCGACATCGGCGCCGCCTTCGATCATGTATGCGGCGAAATCGAAATGAAGATTCAGGAGCGCCATGTTCAGGGGGGGCACGCGATCCGGGTCGGCGATGTCGGGATCGGCGCCCGCCTCGATCAGGCGCCGTGCACACTCGACGCATCCTTCGCGCGCCGCATACAACAGAGGGGTGAACCCGCCCTTGTTCATGTCTTTCGGGCGAGGTTCGGTAATGGTCTTGCGTTCCCACTGACGGATGACGCCGCGCGCGTCGAGGTCGGCGCCCTCCGCGGCCAGGAACTCGACCATGTCGGACTGGCCTTGTGCGGCGGCCCACATCAGAGCCGTCTGTCCGCCCCAATCTTCGGTGGCGTCGAGGTCGGCGCCCGCATCGACAAGAATTTCGGCCGCCTCGACATTGCCGCTTCGCGCCACGGCCATCAACGGCGTTTCGCCTTCGGGATTCTCGGTGTTGGGATCGGCGCCCGCGTCTAGCAGCGCTTCGATGACCGGCGCCGAGCCGATGATTCCGGCCTCGATCAGGGCCGACGTGCCAAACTCGTTTTGAAAGGTGGGGTCGGCGCCGGCCTCGATCAGGGCATCCACCAGATCGAGGTCGTCATGATACGCGGCCCACATCAGGGCAGTGGTCCCGTCCGGCGCGGTCTCGTTGGGGTCGGCGCCTTCAGCCAGCAAGTGCAGGACGGCGGCACGGTCGTTCAACCCGGCGGCATCCGTAAGGGACGACTCCGCCGGAAGAGAAGTCTGTGCCAACGACGTCTGAGCGAATGTGGCGGACGAAAGGGTAGCGAGGCAAACGACTGCGGCCCAAGCCAGCGCGCGCATATCAGACCTCCGACAGAATGCCGCCGCTGTCGCCTATGGATTCCACCGGAATATCGTTCCGGTCGAACAGGGTCACCAGCAGATCCGAAAAACGTGTGTCCTGCGGGTAACTCAGGTGCTGACCGCCCTTGATGCGCCCGTGCGCGTGGCCCAGGAGCACCGACGGCAGGGGATCGTTGTTGTGCCGGTCGCTGTTGGACATGTTGCTGCCGAAAAGGATCGTGGAATGGTCCAGCACCGTGCCGTCGCTCTCCGCGGCCATCTGCAACCGCCCGACGAATGCCGAGAACACTTCGGCATGGTACCGCTGGATCTGAACCAGTTTGTCCTGTTTCTGAGGATTGTTTCCGTGATGGGAGAGCGGATGAAAGGCTTCCGAGATGCCGAGGTTCGAATACGTGCGCATGCTTGCTTCGCGATCCATCGAGAACGTGACAATGCGCGTCAGATCGGCTTGGAACGCGAGGGCCATGAGGTCGAACATCAGCTTGAAATGCTCGGTGATATCGTTCGGCCGGCCCACCGGTGCGTCCGGAATGTCCAGCGCGCTGTTGTCCTGTCCCGAGACCATTTCGACCCGCCGCTCGATCTCGCGAACCGATTCCAGGTAATCGCTGACCACAACACGGTCGCTAACCCCGAGGCTGGCCTGCAGCCGGGCAGCTTGTCCCTGGACCCGATCCAGAATGCTGCCCGTCTCCACGAGAATTGCCGCACGTTCTTCCTCAGTGTCGCCCTGGCCGAACAGCTTGTAAAACACCGCCCGCGGATTCCCTTCCTGCGGCAGCGACTGGGTCGGCGTCCGCCATGCGAGCCGCGCTCCGGACTGCGAGGTGGTGAGTTCGAGCGACGGCAGGCGCGTCTCCTGACCGATATGCCGGGCCGCCAACTGGTCGGCGGTGACGCCGGCTTCGGGCCCTATGACGCCGAAGTCCGAGGGGGTCACGCAACTCAGCCACGTGGGTTCGACATGCCCATGAGGTTCCGGGGTCTCGGCAGGCCTGTTTCTGAGTCCCGAAATGATCGTCATGTGTTCGCGGAATGGTGCCAACGGCTCAAGAATGGGCGACATCTCATAGCC
>JAKZVH010000177.1:0-2610 GCA_047516145.1 Gammaproteobacteria bacterium | reverse complement strand
CCATCCGCCAGTGCTGCGTTCCGCTTCGTCGGGCTCCTCGACGTACCGTCAAGTACGCCTCCGGTGCCCTCCGGGCGCGCGCCTTGCTCTGACGGCGTCTCCGACTCTTCGCGACGAAAACCCGTGAGAAAGGCGGGTTAGAAATACCCCAATATCGGTCCGATAACCGCCAGCAACGCCGTCATGAGGATCACCCAGACGACGCTCAATACCACACCCGGCAAGGTCATATCGAACATCTTGTAGAACCCCTTGCCATAGGTCAGCAGCGGCACCGCATCGATCGGCAGCAGGAACGCGCAAGATGCCGTAAATGCAACCGGCAACGCATAGAGCGCCGGATTGACCCCGGTTTCCATCGCAAGAATCGTCAGAGGCGGTATCAGAACCGTTACGATGACCGGGTTGATCGGCAGCGCCAGATGGATCAGGACGGTAAAGGTGCTGATCAACGCAATCACGGATATCGGCCCCCAATCGGCGATACCGCCTAACGATAGATCGACCATCCATTGTGCGAGGCCGGTCGCAACCGAAGCGCTGCCGAGCGAGGTCACGCCGCCCACCAGCAACAGGGCATCCCAACCTGTGCCTGCCTGGGCCTGCTTCCAGGTGAGAATGTTGATGCCGGGCATGAACATGGCCACAGCACCCCCAATCCCGACAAGGTAAACGTCGAACGCCGGATACCAGGTGCTGGCGATCCAGAGCGTGACCATCACACCCAGAATCACGAGGACCTTGGTTTCGGCGGGACTCATCGGACCGGTCGCCTCGCGTTCCTTCTGCACATCGTCGGCGCCGCCGATTACGGCAATTTCCGGCTTGAAGAATTTCGATATGACAAAGGCCGCCAGAGGAAGCAGGATGATCACCATCGGCATGCCAATGAACATCCAATCGAGGAACGGTACCCGAATGCCGCCGAACTGCTCGAGTTGAGCCAAACCCAGCAGATTGATCGAACTGCCCGCGGGGGTTCCCACGCCGCCGATCAGAGCGCCGATGGGAATACCGATCATCAAGGCTTTCGCGAACGACGAGCCCGGTTTCAGCTCCATTTTGTTGATGAGGCCCAGACCGATCGCCATGAAGATGGCGCAGGCCGGCACGTCGGACATGATCAGGGACATGGTCCCGGTACCGATGACGAAAACCCAGATAACGCGCGTGCTGTCGGTTCCCGCAATCGAAAGCAACCAAAGCGCAAATCGCCGCGCCAGGCCCGTCACTGTCACCGCCTGCGCGACGACAAACATCACGAGGACGAAAAAGAACACCGGAGTGACCCAGGTACCGAACGCCTCCCGGATGTTTGCGGTAATTCCCATGATGGGCTGCAGCATGAGCACCAGAACCGACGTCACGGCGATCGGTATGGCCTCGGTCACAAAAAGAATCAACGCGACGGCAAACAGCGCCGCCATCCGTTGTCCCTCGACCGTCAGGCCTTCGGGCGTGGGTAGCGCCATGATGATCAACGCCACCACGATGGAGGCGAGAATGCCTGAAACCGCGAATGTGTTGTGAGGCGGCGGCGCTATGTACAGTTCGGGTTTCGTACCTGGAGACGCGGGGTCAGCCATTGTACAGGTCCTCCGTTACGGATGATGAGAGCGGACCGGCTTCCCGGTCCGTTCGGGTGAGTGTCTGAATGGCGCACGCGATTGCACTGTAGTCTTCTGGCGGGTCCCCGTCAAAAAAATCCGCGATGCCCAGTTCTCCACACCAATCCTGCCGCCGGGCAGTGGCCGACGTCATGATGGGTTCGATCCCGATGGCTGCCAGCATTCTGGCGGCTTCGTCCATTTCGCGGGCGCGTCGTTCACCGTGCAGCGCAACACGGCTGGTCATGTAGCCGGCCAGTTTTCCCCAATCCAGACCCGGGAAACTGTCCCCAAGCGAGGAAAAAACGCGATCGCCGGCGCCGTACCGGGAAGCGGCAAGCGCACACTCCACCATGAGAGCCTCGAGACCCTTCACGACGATGCTGCGGCATAACTTGATCGCGGCCGCCGCCCCCACCTTGTCCGAAACGACTTCCATCCGCATTCCGAAAGGCGACAGTGCGTCGGCCAACCGGCTTGCCGATCCGCCGGCAAGCAGAATCGGCGAACGATGTCCCAGGGGCCGGACTGGCGACATGATCGCCGCTTCGACGAAGGCGGCGCCGCGGCCGGTCACAATGGTGTCGATGGTCTGCTTGGCCTGGGGCGAAACGGAATTGAGGTCCGCGTAGATATGGCGGGCTTCGAGGAATGCGGCACTCTGCCGGGCGGCGTCGACGGCCGCATTCGCAACCACCATCGACAGCAGAATGTCGCAGTCAATCGCCAGCGCTTCGGGAGAAGCGGCGAGCGGCACGCCACTGGCCGCCGAGTGCCGCCGAATACGTTCGGCCATGCCGGGAGTGTCGGCGTTCAAATCGTACGCGGCCACCACTTCGAGGCCGGCTCTCTTGAGCCCACTGGCAATGTGGAATCCGGCCTCGCCGAATCCGATGAACCCGATTGATGGACCGCTCACGCGCGCTCCCCGTTCCTTATCTAATTGTTGGCCGCGGCCCGCCGGTGGTCGCCGAAGATGACGTGCAATGTCATCAGGGCCTGA
>JAKZVH010000176.1:0-2548 GCA_047516145.1 Gammaproteobacteria bacterium | reverse complement strand
CCGCTGCTTCTTCGGAAGACTACCGTCCTCATCCAGGATCCGGTCGATCATCCCGCGGTACGGGTCCAGCTTCGGTCGGCGCGGCGGCGACTGCCGACGGTACCCGGGAGGCACCGAGTGCTTCAGCATCTTCCGCACCGTGTCCCGGTGCAGCCCGTACACACGCGCCGCCTCGCGCGTGCTCATCCCCTCCACCATGCAGGCCCGGCGCACCCGCGCGTATAACTCCACCTTGTACATCCTCCATACCTTCCATCATGTTCCGAGGAACATGATGGAAGACCGCGGGTGGTCCAGTTTTCAAGCGCCATCCCTCAGCGCTAAATCCCGCCCTGCCGGTACATTCCTACTCCGCCGTTTACATTCCGAGCCTCTGCTCTTGTCATTTCGAGTAGGGGCGGTTCGCGAACCGCCCCTACGACTTACTCGTCATGCCCGACTTGATCGGGCATCGAGGGGCTGGGGGCGTGGAGAGAGGGCGGGCTTGAAACCGGCCCCTACGAATGGTGGCCGGGTCATTGGTGGGTTCCCCCGTGCGTCCTTCCACAGGCTCAGGATGCAGGGAGTGGTAAGCCCGAGTGAATGACCGCCCACCTCGTGCGCAGGATGGTGAGCCTGTCCGTGCGCGGTTCGACAGGCCTGTCCTGAGCGAAGTCGAAGGGCTGACCACGCACGGACATCCGCCGAGCCCCTGCTTTTGTCGCTCTCAGCGCCAGGGAAGAATCCCGGCTTTGGCGACTGGATTCCCGCTTTCGCGGGAATGGCAAATAAGGGAGCGGGGATGATGAAAAGGGGACGGGAGTAACGGATGAGGGGAATGATGGATGGGACGAGTGATTTAACATCGTCACACAGATCGCCATGGTTACTGGATCCCGAGCCGGACGGCAATCGCCCCTCGCTCGTATCCCAATCTCTCCTTAGGTCGAGCTCAGTAAGCTCACGTGCGCTCAATATAGAATTTGTCAAGGTGTTGGAAGGTTTGCGGTTACAAGGAGCGTCGAGATGCGACTCTTGTCCAAGAAATGGGTAGTCCCGTTCGGGTTGCTGGTCATTCTAGCGATGACGGTCGTGGCTTGCGACGGTGATGGCAAAGACAAACCCTTCAGGGTTGGGGTGATGGAATCGCTCACGGGGCCGGGTGAGACCTACGGCAACGTAGCTCTCCAGGCCAAGCAGTTGGCCGTAGACGAGATCAACGCCGCGGGCGGAATAAACGGGCGCATGATCGAGCTCGTCATCGAAGACTCGAAATGCAACGCGCAGGACTCCATTACGGCCTACAACAAGCTGACCGACGTGGACGGAATCAAGATCATTCTGGGGACTTCATGCAGCGGCGCGATGCTCGGCGCCGCGCCCCTGGCTGAAAAGGACGGAGTGATTCTGTTCTCAGGGCTGGCGACCAACCCGGACATCGCTGAGGCCGGCGACTACATCTTTCGAACGTCCATGAGCGACGCCCAACTGGGTGTCGACACCGGCAATGTGCTCTGGGCGGACGGCGTCCGCAAGCTCGTCACTATCACGGAAGCCACCGACTACGCCGAGGGAGTGAGAAGGGCCACCGTCGCGCAGTTCGAGAAGCGGGGCGGCGAGGTGGTCGGTGCGGAGCGGTACGCTTCGGATGTTACGGACTTCAGGACTCAGCTGACGAAACTGTTCGGCCAGAATCCCGACGCCCTTCACATCGCCGCCCAGGCCGAGTTCGCCGGCGGCACCATAGTCAAGCAGGCGCGGGAGCTGGGCTATGACGGGCCGATCTACAGTGAGATCGTGCCTGTTGGGCAGACCGCCCTCGAGATCGCCAGCGACGCCGCCACAGGCATGAAGGCGATAGTCGCCGACATCAGCCCCTCCAACGCCAAAGGTCAGGAGGTGCTTACCAACTTCAAGGAGCGCTACGAGTACATCACGCTGGCCTGGTACCTGGGGTCGGCCTACGACGATGTCTACATCGCCGCCGAGTGCCTCAAGAACACCGGTGACGACCAGGATGCCGACGGGTTCAGGGACTGCTTGTACGAAATCACCTGGAGCGGCGCCATCGGAGAAAACTACACCTTTGACGAAAAAGGCGAGGTTGTAGGTCTGACCAACGTGGTCGTGCAGGTCTTGCCGACGGCGGAGAGGACCGGAGACAACCAGGGATACAAGGTCCTGGGCTCCGCTCCCGCGGAATAGACACAACCGTACGGCCGTGGGGCGTGGGCTTGCCCCGCGATGATTTGAGGGTGAGCCGTGGGGCGCCATCGACCGCAAGGGCGGTGACGCCCCGGCGTATAAACTTGGCGTCGAAGTTAAGGTCGCCTAGCTCAAACGGCGCAGCGGCTCGTTCCGGTCAAGCCTGTTCAGCGGGGGCGGTTGTCTATGTACCGTGACGGCCTGGGTCGGCTGCCGGTTTTGATAAGGGTACCGGGCACGCGGCTTTTGGCCGTTGCGCTCACGGTCGCCTTTGTAGGTTACATCGCCTGGAAGGTAGGCCAGTCCCCCAATCAGGCTTTGCAGTTTGCGTTCAACGGCCTCTCCGTCGGCGCCGTGTATGCCC
>JAKZVH010000175.1:0-3500 GCA_047516145.1 Gammaproteobacteria bacterium | reverse complement strand
GGTTATCGCGGCCGGGCTGATCGGACAGGGTTTCCCTGGTGTTGTCCAGGGAGAATGCGTCGTAGCCGTTGCGCCCGTCGAAGTACAGCGCGGTGAGCCCGTAGGCTGCGCCGTCGGTCGGAGCGAAATCCAGCGTGGCTCGAACCGAAGTTTCGTCGTGGCCGTTGGTGTCGTCGCGTCCCAGATGGACGTTGTCGATGTAACCGTCGCCCCTGTTGCGCAGAACCGCCAGCCGCGCCGAGGCGGTGTTGCTCAACGGGCCGCTGATCGCGCCGCCGGCATGCCAACTTCCATAGTCGCCGGCGCCGACTTGCCCGTAGCCCCCGAAGGATTCAGTGGGCCGGTTGCCGCGGATATTGACCATGCCCGCCAGGGCACTGGTGCCGAACTTCGTTCCCTGCGGGCCGCGGAGAAACTCCACCTGTTCCCGATCGAACAGCATCGCCGCATTCGCCGCGCTGCCCAGGTCGATGTCATCGACCCCGATCCCTACCGAGGGAAAATGCTTGGGATCGAGAAATTGCTCCAGGTCGCCGATGCCCCGGACCTGCAGGAACCGCGCCCTGGACGCGCCGCTCGAGTAATTGACGTTTGCCGCGGTGTTGAGAACGGACTCCAGGTGGCGGGCGGCGCGATCCTCGATAGCCACTTCACCGATCACGGTGGTGCTGCCCGGACTGACCATGAGCTCGGAATCCCGGAATCCGGCGGTGACCGCGATCTCCTCGATAAGCTCCTCGGCGGGATCCTGCTGAGCGAGCGCGGAGGCCGGCCGGCTGCCGGCGATCGCGAGCGCCAGCCCTAGCCCTGCCCGTGCCCCACATCGTTTGGCTGGACTTCATGCGGCGGTTGGTTTACGGTGTGGGGCATGGAGGTTCAGACGCAAGTCGCGCACCGTTTGCGGTCCGATCCGGGTCGGCTTCGCGAGGTGCTCGACGGCGCGATGACGCAAGGCGTTCGGCGCATCGGCGCGCTGGCCGACCGGGTGTGCGAGGCGTTCGACCTGCGCGACGGCCAAGGCCGCTGGCAACGGGCCAGTTGCTGTCGGGCGTTGAGGGCGCTGGAAGCCGACGGGGGCCTGAGGCTGCCGGCGCCGCGCGCCGGGGGCGGTTGTCGGCCCCGGCAACTGGGGGGCCCGGTGGCGGCGCCCGAGGCGGTGCCGGGCACGGTGGGCGAGGTGCGCGATCTGCGGCTGGTGCGGGTCGACACCGACGCGCAGCGCGAACTCTGGAACACGCTGATGGGGCGTGAACATCCGCGCGGCGCCGGCCCGTTCGTCGGTCGCCAGATGCGTTATCTGGTGGGTTCGGCGCACGGTTGGCTGGGGGCGGTCGGGTTCGCGGCCTCGGCGCGGCGGCTGGCGGCCCGCGACGCCTGGATCGGCTGGGACGAGGCGCGACGGCGTGCGCACCTGCACCGCGTCGCGGGGCTGTGCCGGATGCTGATCCGCCCGGGCGTGAATTGCCATAATCTGGCCTCCTGGACGCTGGGCCGCGCCGTGCGCGCCGTGGGCGAGGACTTCAAGCGCCGGTACGGCTTCAGGCCGTTGCTGATCGAGACCTTCGTCGACGAACGCGCGCACACCGGCGCGAGCCTGCGCGCGGCCAACTGGGTGCGGGTCGGGGAAACTGCCGGGCGCGGGCGCAACGACCGCGCCCATGCCCGCCCCGGCACGCCCAAGGCGGTGTATCTGTACGAGTTGCAGGCGCACTGGCGCGAGCGTCTCGGCGTGCCCGCCCCGGGACCGGCGCCGCTGGCCGCCGGGGAGGGCCTGGACGCCTCGGCCTGGGCGGCCAACGAGTTCGGCGGCGCCCCCCTGGGCGATGCGCGCCTGAGCGCCCGTCTGGTGCAAAGCGCCCACCTTATGGCACAGTCCCCGATGCGCGCCATCACCGGCGCGGCCCACGGAGCGCGCGCCTTGATCAAGGGACATTACCGGCTCATCGACCGACCCCCCGACAGCGCGGTGACGGTCCGGAACATCCTCGCGCCGCATCGCCAACGCACCCTGCAACGGCTGCGCTCGCACGACACCGTGCTGTGCGTGCAGGACACCACGACACTGAACTTCGCCCGCCGCGCCCAGACCGAAGGGCTGGGCCTCATCGGTTCGAACCAGACCGGCGCCGCCGCCCGCGGGCTGCACCTGCACGGGACCCTGGCGCTGGACCCCGACGGCGTGCCGCTGGGCCTGCTGCGCGCGGACTTTCGCGCGCCCCCGCCTCCCGAGGCCGACCGCCCCAAGACGCGCGAGGAGAAAAAATCGTTTCGCTGGATCGAGGGACTGCGCGACTGCGCCACGGCCGCCGCGGCGTTGCCGGACACCCGCCTGTTGTGCGTCATGGACCGCGAGGCCGACTTCCTCGACCTGTTCCTCGAACAGCGCGAACACGCCCCCGGCGTCGATCTGCTGGTGCGCGCCAAGGCCGACCGCGTCCTCGGCTCGACCGTCGACGCGCAAGGCCGCCCGCTCTCGCGCCGCTTGTTCGACACGATGCGCAACGCCCCGGTGCGCGGTCACTGCACCGTCGAGGTCCCGCGTCAAAGCGCGCGCCCCAAGGCCAGCAAGCAAGCCCGCAAGCCCAAACGCCTCGCCCGACAGGCCCACCTCGCGCTGCGCCACGAACCGGTCAAACTGCCGTGCCGAGACGCCGAACCGGTCGCGCTGTGGGTCGTGCACGCCCGAGAACAATGCCCCCCGCAAAACGCCGAACCGCTGGAGTGGTTCCTGCTCACCACCCAACCGGTCGCCGACGCCCGCGAGGCCGAACGCATGCTGACCCGCTACGCCCTGCGCTGGCGCATCGAGGACTACTTCCGCATCCTCAAGTCCGGCTGCCGCATCGAGGACCTGCAACACCGCACCGCCGAACGCCTGCAACGCGCCATTGCCATCAACATGGTCATCGCCTGGCGCATCCAGCTCATGCTTCGCCTCGGACGCGAAGTCCCCGAATTGCCCCCCGAACTGCTGTTCGACGACGCCGAATTGCGCGTGCTCGAAGCCTTCGCCCGATCGCGACGGCTCCCCAAGCCACAACACCTCGGCGACGCCGTCAAACTGCTCGCCCGGCTCGGCGGCTGGACCGCCCGAAACCGCGATCCGCCCGGCGCGCAACTGCTCTGGCACGGCTACACCCAACTCGCCCCCATGACCCTCGGCTTCCAACTGCATGACCTTCACAGATAACCTCGACATCATGTTCAAGTCCAGCCATACGATGTGGGGCACGGGCAGCGCTAGCCCAACCGCGATCTCGGCAGGTAACCGGCTTAAGGTTCCAGAACGTCGCCGAGCGACTGCCCGTCAGCAAGAATTGCATAAGTGTAGACGCCGCCAGGTTGCCCACTCTTTAAGGGATTGATCCCCAAGGTGATCCTTGCGCCTGCTTCGAAAGTATTGTGACGGATGCCACCGTAGGCAATCTGGGCGGGAGACCCGAACTCCACAGTCCACTCGACTGACCGGCCGTTCTCGTCGGCGACTAGCACTTGCAGCC
>JAKZVH010000174.1:0-3548 GCA_047516145.1 Gammaproteobacteria bacterium | reverse complement strand
CGGAAATGACCCCGTGGCGGCCGACCGTCACTCGCTTCGGACCGCCCGGCCCGCGGGTCTGCGCCACATAGACCTTGGCCCCCGACGCATAGGCGCGCACCCCGAAGCTGGTCAGCTCCCGATCCCAGAACACCGTATCCTTCTCCACCTTGATCGCCTCCACCGTGCGCTTCGAGATCGTGCCGTGCCGTAGCTTCGTCATCGTTTCCCGCTCACTACAATATTCAAGCCCGCTCCTCTTCCGGCATGATGTCAGCGCTTATGCTGCCAGCCACCTTGCGCTCCGCGGTGCGCCGGTGATAACGCTCCAGGTCGCGGGCGCGCCTCGCCTCGATGTCCTGCTCGCACATGGGACGTTCTCCTTGGCGGGGGTGGAAACTGAACGGCGACGGACGCCCGGCCGACGATGTGCCGGCCGGACGCCCGGGTGCGCGCCGTCACCCCTTCTGGCGGCGGTCGTGGAACAGGCCCGAGGCCAGGCAATCCCAGTACTGGACCCCGCAGTTGCGGATGTTGAGGCCGGTGCAGACGATGATCTCGTTGCGTCCGGGCCGCATCTCCTTCACCTCCTTCAGGGTGGCGAGGACGCGCTTCGCCGTGCGCCGGCGGCTGCCCTTGGGCGCCTCGGCCTCGACGGGCCTGATGTCGCCGTCGAGCATCGACTTGAAGCACTGGACGACGTGGCGCTTGTCGGCCGGGCCGAGGCCGACGGGGTGGGTGAGGAACGTGGTTGCGTTGGGAGAAAACGCCTGGGCTGGCTGCATGGTGCCGTCTCCTTCGTGCCGGTGGTCGGGAGCGGCGGGGATGCCCTCCCCCGGACATCCATCCGCCGCCCCGCTCACGGCCACGCTCTTGCTCTCGGCGGCGCGGACCCATGGCAGTGGACCAGCGCAGGGAGTCGCGGACTGGGAGCGGACGGCGCCCTGATGGCAGCGCTCCCGGGGTTCAGCGCCTCATGGGCCGGATGTCGGGGGCGCGGGCACCACGGTGCAGCGCCGGGACCGTCCGGGCCCCCGTGTGGTCGCGAGGCGCCCAACGCGGTGGTCAACCCGGAGTGGTTGCGCTGAACTCGGTGACGTGGCACGCGGGGCAGGCGGGTGGACGGAGCGATGGCGTAATCGAGCGGAAAGATCGACCGGTTCTGCGGCGGTTCGCGGACGAACGGCGCGTGCGGCACACGGGTGATTCCCCACGCGCTGCCCGTCAATCTGGGCCGGGCGTTGCGTCATCTCGACCAGGCGTAGTAGTCGCACAATTCCGCGACAATGTGACGGCAAGGACTTCGTGCACCATGAGGAACAGCTCATGCTGAAGAAGAAGAACGTCGACGATTTCCACGAAGAGCTTGAGCAGGCTTGCATGTGGTTGAACATCGACCGGGGAAGAGCCCGAGACTACGTACGCTTGCTCGAAGAATTCTGTCGGGGAGAGCGCGGGTCGGAACATGTTCTGGCTTACTACGAGGCCGACGAAATCGTGCAGTTGTTTGAGCTATGGGGAAACGAAATTTGCCGATTCCCCGGGCTGAATGCCAAACTTGAGCAAGCCTGCGCGAAGGGCCCGGCAATGACGGAAGACGAGAAAACCTCCAACTCCAGCAACAAGCCGAGAAACGACGCGTTCGGTTACCTGATGGCTGGCAAGTTCAGGAAAGCGGGCATCTCGGTGAACACCATTGACGGTATCTGTGCGGGCTCTGGAAAATCCAAATCCGCCGAAGATTTTTCGCTCCGGTGGAATGGGCTCGACATAAGCGTCGAATGCAAACGGCCGTACTCTTCAAAGGGGTTCGAACGGCTCGCAAAGGAGGCGCAGAGGCAAATCAAGAAGAGGCGCCGACGCGGGATCATCATCATGGATTGTTCCCGACTTGCCCGGCCCGCAGATACAGTTTTCGAGGCCGAGTCGCCAAGAGCGAGCGTTGATGCGCTGCATCAATGGCTAGAAAAGGAGGTGGAGCCGAAGCTCCCGAGACCAATGGCGAAGAAAGTCCTGGGCTCAATTCTGTTTGCCAGGATGCCTGCGATGACGGCCATCGAGATCCTCGACGCGAACGGACAAGCCTGGCGTCGCCGCGACTGTATCTCCGCAATTCTGGTCGTGGACAAAGGCGATTCTTCTGCCCACACGGTCCTGCACGGCATTGCCCAAATGCTCACTACACAATAACGGGTGTAGGCCAAGGCGTTACCGGCGGGCTGACAGGGCATGCCAAAGAGGCCCGAGAGCCAATTCTCTCGCACCTGCGGATACCGCGATTGCGCGCCCGGGCATAGTCGAGGCGCGGGCCGCGGACGAGGGAGATGCCGGCATGCACGCGCTACGCCATATCCTGTGCAGGTCCCGCACGCGTGTCCCGCCGATCTGGACCGGGCGCTTCGCCATTTCGACGACGCGCAACTGGACCTGTTGGGGGACACGGTGGCCGCAGAGTCCCGCCGGCGGGGCCGTCCGGAAGGCAAGACGTCTGAACGGGGAGCGGGCCGGCGGTGATCGCGCGGGAGTTTCCGCACTGCTGATGCGTGCCGGGCGGTCTACGGCGAGCGCGGCTGGCGGGTTGGACGGGAGAAATCGGTGCCGTGGGCGGATCAACACCGTGTTGATCGAAACGGGTGCGATTGCGCCAGACGGCCACAGATGGACACGGAGGGCGCCACGAGGCGTCACATGACCCGGAGATTGGAGCCTGACGCGGTGTTGCAATGGTGTTGATTGCGTTCTGGACGCAGCCAGCAGCTTATTTTGAGTCCGAATAACCCGTTGATATAGCGTCTTTTTTTCGACCCAAACCGTAGGCCGTCACCTAGACTGGAAGATTGACGGTTTAATGGCGACGCCGCCATTGCGCAATCTTGAACGTCTCCTGCCGGCGGCCTGGCGTCGGGGCACCTCGCCGATTAACTCCGCGTTATGGACCGAACGACAGGGGGCGTCATTTGGATGGTACGAAACCGTTTGGATCCAAAGCCGGGCCGTCCGCTAGGATATCGGCACCGATACTGTCGGCGATCCTGGATCCCGAAGCCTTGACGGACTCATTCGCCAGATGGGCGTAGCGGGCGGTTGTCTGCACCTGTGTGTGCCCCAATAGCTTGCCAATCATGGGCAGGCTTTCGCCGAGCGCCAGGGCACGAGAAGCGAAAGAATGCCTAAGGTCATGAATTCGCACGTCGTCAAGCCCGGCGCGCGCGCGAATGCGCCGCCAGGGATGTTGCAGGTCTGTAAGATGCGCGTCTGGCTTCCTGCCGACTATAACCCAGGAGTTGTCGGGATCGCGGGGCAGGGCGGAAAGCACGCTTGCCGCTGCCCTGGACAATGGCACCATCCGTGCGCCAGTTTTGCTATCGGGCAACCGCAACTCTCCCGCTTCCATATCGACATCCTCCCAGCGCAGCGTCTGGATCTCGTTGAGACGGCAGCCTGTGAGCATGAGCAAACGGATGGCGGTCACCGCAGAGAGCGATTCCGAACCCTCGGCCTCTACCTCGTTCAGCACCTGGCCCAGGCAGCGGAACTCTTCCTCGGTGAGAAACCGCTCGCGTTTCTGT
>JAKZVH010000173.1:0-2795 GCA_047516145.1 Gammaproteobacteria bacterium | reverse complement strand
GACGGTCCTTCCAGCTTCCCCCAAATGTACCTATCGTCAGGGTCACTCCATCGAACTTTCCTGCCGCCGAGGCCGATCCCGCGCCCAACGCCAGTAACACCGCGGCTGCCACAGCACCCGCCGTCACGTGTTTCAAACTGTACTTCACACCAGTCCTCCCATTGCCAAATGCGGCGTTCGCATCGAACGCGCTTTATCCGCTGCCCCCGGTGCGTAAGAGAACGTCGAGGCCAACGAGCCTCTGAATAAAGTACAGGACAACGAGCGAGCCGAACAGGACGACCGTTGAGATCGCCAGGACGGCCGCGTCGAAGTCGAACTCCATTCCATGAAATATTTCGAGTGGCAACGTCGTGTACTTCGCGCCCGCCAGGAACAGCGAAATCGGGACATCGCCGAAGGAAACCATGAAGGCGAACAATCCACCTGCATAAATGCCAGGCATGATGATGGGGAGCGTGACCCGCCGGAACGTCGCCCAGGGGCCGGCGCCCAAACTCAACGCGGCCTCCTCGAGACGGATGCCGAACCGCTGCAGCGCGGCGCCGACCGAACCCACGGCATACGGTGTCGCAACAAAAATGTGGCCGAGTGCAAGGCCGGCGAATGTTCCCTGCAATCCGAAACCAACGAAATCAGAGATGAAATAGTAGGTCTGAAGAAACGCGATCCCGATGACGATGAACGGGATCTGCAAGGGCGCGCGGAGCAAGGTCGCGATCAACGTCTTTCCCGGTAGGCTGCCGCGCACGATGCCGAGCGCCGCGGGAACACCGATAAGAGTCCCTACGACCGCGACAACTGTATCTTCATCTGCGGCGCGATGCGGTCCTGCCCCGGGATCTTCACGCAGGCGCCCGTGCAATCGTCTTCGAGCGCGTGGTAGTGGCACTGGATCGTATCGCCGATCACCTTGCCCATCGACAACGGCAGCCGACGGTGCGCGCAACGGTCTTCGAGGGCGACGGGCGCGCCGGCCTCGGTCCGGTACAGCACGACGGGCTCTCCGAGAAGGACGCGCCCCAGCGGTTCGCGTCCGACCTCATCCGAATACGCGGCAACGTACCAGTAATTCTTCAAAAACATCCTTGTCTCCTGATCACGCGCGGCGCAATTCAGCCACCTGGAGCGCAGGGCGGCGTTTAAGAGGTGTATTCGGCCGTCAGCGCCTTCAGTCCGCGTTCGATCTCGGCCTGGCGCTCTTCTCCTTCGAATGCGTCTCCGGCGAATATCGCCTCGATCACCTTGCCGCCGAGTTCCTGGATCATCGCCCGGTCGTCCACGCCGGGCCGTTCGGGAACACGAAGCACGGTGTCGTGCGTGTAGGTATGGATCACGCCACTGCTGCGTTTCTTGTCCGCCGGCTGCGGGACACGCGTCTCGCTGTGGGCCCCGTTGCGCAATATCCGACGCATGCGAAGGACTCCTTCGTCGCTCGCGCCGCGGTGCTCGAGATCGTGGATGGCAATATCACGCTGGCTGATCTGGGCCTCGTAATCTCCCGGGGTACGCTGTTTCTCCTCATAGGGTCGCTCGCCCGTCTGACCGAAGAAATCGACGCTGTTGTCGCCGCACGCCCCCGCGTCGCCCAAGTGCTCCGGATCGATGTCGTCGTTGAAGTGGCGGAATCCCAATATCCAGCAATTCGTGTCATCGATCGGCACCGTCCAGCGGCTGATGCTGGCTCGGCCAAAATACCTTTCCCGGTCGGCGTCCTCCCACAGCGCCGCGACCTGACCCAGGTTGGGAGCCAGGAAGTGGTTGCTGCGGACCCAGATCATGTCTCCGACGCGACGCCCGGTGATGTAGTACATGCCGTCATCGAGTTCACCGAATTCCACCGTCGGCATATTCCCCCACGCTTCGGTGAACTGCACGTTGGTCAGATTGGTATGCAGGAAGACGGCATGGACCGGATCCTGGAAGTTTTCGGCCACCTGCAGCCAGTTGCAGGGATGGTGGATGGAATACGGCACAAGCTTGTTGCCACGCGGCCACTCGAACGTATCGTAGATCGGAAACTCGGGCTTTTCCTCGGGCGGGCCCATATAGGCAAACACAAGCCCCTCGTACTCGATAGCCGGGTAGGCCCCGTGGAAGAAGCTGTCCTTGAGCTTGGAATCGGGCGGCTCACCCGGGGTCTCGAGAATCGTGCCGTCGACATCGTACAACCACCCGTGATAGCAGCAGCGGATACCGCGCTCGGAGACGATGCCGTATTCGAGCGAGGTGCCGCGGTGGCTACAGTGTCTGTGAAGCACCCCGACCTGACCGGATTTGTCGCGGAATGCCACGAGATCCTCGCCGAGGATGCGGATGGCATGGGGAAGGTCGGTCAGATTGCTGGACAGGGCAACAGGGTGCCAGAACTTGCGAAAATATTCGCCGCACGTCGTTCCCGGCCCCGTGTGCGTGAGTTCCGGATCCTCGGATGGAACCGCACTCAAGAAGTATCCTGGAAACGGGTCGCTCGAAGTCTTTTCCTGCACGGACATAGCGCCTAACCTTATCGCGGTAGGGGCGCCGGTTACCCGGCGCCCCCCGCGCAGATCCGGACGTGCCCGTTAAGGCATCCGGCTCCTCCCTTGGGTTGGACTGACGGCGAGTCGGCGGTCCGGCCACGGGTGTCGGATTTCCAGCCTGGGCCAATGGGCAGCGGTCAGAGCCGCGATGTCAGCCCATGTGGTGCGGTCCTTCTGCGACCGGCGGCGTAGACTTCTGAGCCATAGCCGCCTTACGCAGTTGGCAAATCGCTCCAGGTATCGATAGCTGTTCGGGACGGCAAAGTAGTTCAG
>JAKZVH010000172.1:0-14193 GCA_047516145.1 Gammaproteobacteria bacterium | reverse complement strand
TCACCGGGGCGAGAACGTGACCGGTATCGTCGGCAGCGCGGAGTTCATGGAAGACACGCTGAGGCTGCAATCCGGCAATGGCTCGGGCTTCAGTTTCCAGGAAGAAGGCGGCACCTTCGGTACCGTGGAGATCCCGGATGGCGCCGGCGGCAGCCGCTTGCCGGTCAATTCGCGCTACGTCAACCCGAGTGCCATGACGGCGAATCTCGGCTTCGGCCTGGAGAAGGACAGCTGGGTGGCGGAAATCTTCATCGACAACGCCAGCAACGAGGCGGCGCCCCTCATCCAGGTGGCCGGCTACTTCACGCCGCAGGTTCTGGTGCAGCGGCCCCGCACCGTCGGCTTTCGCTTGCGCTACGATTTCGAGTGAATCGGCGCCTAGCAGCCCGTGGCAAGAGTCCCACTGCATTCGACCGACGATGCATCCCGGCCGTCTACGTTGCTCGTCGGTCGAATATTCCCGATATTCTCCCTCCTCGCGCCTTGCCGGCCGGGCGCCTCGCCGGTCTCGGTGCGACGCGGGACTTTTGCCACGGGCTGCTAGCCGGGAAAGGCGAACTTCGGTTCGCCGCGGTTTAGTCCGGCGCGGGGCGGCAGCCGGAATACTTGGCCGGTGCCGCGCCTTGACGGCGGGACGGGGGCGGTGACGGAGATACAGCGCCAGGTTCAGGAAGCGCAACGGCTGCTGAGCGGCGGCGAGCCAAACCGGGCAGAGCGCCTGTTGCGCGCCCTGTTGCGCGATGCGCCGGACGACATCGAGGCGCAATACGCACTGGCGGTGGCTCAGCGTCATCAGCACAACTGGGACGCTGCCCTGGACACCCTGGCGGCCATCGTCCGCAGCCGCCCGGAATTTGGCCGGGCGTATCAGGAGTGCGGCTACAACCATATCGCCAAGCGGGGTTTCGCCAACGCGCAGGCCGCGTTCGAGCAGGCCACCGGGGTCGATCCGGCCCTGGTCAACAGCTGGAAATGTCTGGCCAGGCTCTATCGGGAGCGGGGCGACGAGGCGCGTCTGGCGGTCGTTCGGGAACACCTTGCCTTTCTCGACGGCTTGCCGGCCGAGCTGCTGGCGGTAATCAGCTACCTTTCCGAAGACCGCTTGCGCGAGGCCGAGGCGCTGTGCAAGCAGTTCCTGCGCACCAACAAGACCCATGTCGAAGGCATGCGGCTGCTGGCCGAGATTGCCACGCGCAACAAGATCTATGAGGACGCCGAGTTTCTGCTGGAGAGCTGCGTCGAATTCGAACCCGGGCACCGCGCTGCCGGGGCGCAATATGTCAATCTGCTGCTGAAGGTACATAAGTTCAGCAAGGCGCTGGTGACCGCGGAACAACTGCTCGACCGCTTTCCGCAGGATGCAGACCTGATCCGGCCCCTGTACGCCGCGGCCTGTGCCGGGGCGGGCAGGAACGAAGCCGCCGTGGAGGGCTACCGAATCATGATGCGGCAACAACCCGGCAATCCGTTTCATCCGGTCTTGCTGGGCCATGTGTACAAGTCCGACGGCGATTTCGACCGGGCGGTGACGCTGTACCGGCAGGCCTACGGGATCAAGGCGGATTACGGCGATGCCTGGTGGAGCCTGGCGAACACCAAGTCCTATCGGTTTACCGATGACGAGTTGACCCGGATGGCCGCAATCGAGCGGGATTCCGGCACCGGCGCGGCGGACCGGATTCAACTGTGTTTTGCGCTCGGCAAGGCCCACGAGGATCGCGGCGAACATGAGCGCGCCTTTGCCTGCTACGCCAGGGGCAATGCCTTGAAGCAGCCCACCGTGCATCACAGCCCCCGCCACTTGCAGGTTCGGGTGGACAGCCAGATCGAGGTGTGTACGCCGGAACTGTTTGCCGCCCGACCCGCGGTGGGGTTGCCGGCGCCGGACCCGATCTTCATCGTCGGCCTGCCGAGGGCGGGGTCCACCTTGCTGGAGCAGATCCTCTCGTCGCATTCTCAGGTGGACGGCACCATGGAACTGCATAACGTCCTGAACCTGGCCAAGCGGCTGCGGGGCCGGGGTCGGGGCGGTGACGGTGACGGTGAAGGCCAGCCGCGCTATCCGAAGATTCTCGCGGAACTCGAAGACAGCTACTTTCGCCGTTTCGGCCAGCAGTTCATCGACGATACCCGGGCTTATCGGGGAACGGCGCCCTTCTTCATCGACAAGATGCCAAACAACTTCTTTCACATCGGCCTGATCAAGCTGATCCTGCCGCGGGCCAAGGTCATTGACGCCCGCCGCCACCCGATGGCCTGCTGCTTCAGCGGGTTCAAGCAGCTCTTCGGAGAGGGGCAGGATTTTTCGTACGGATTGCGGGAAATCGGCAACTACTACCGGCAGTACGTCAAACTCATGGATCACTGGGACCGAGTGCTGCCCGGCTTCGTTGTGCGGGTGGAGTATGAGGATGTGGTGGAGGATCTGGAGGGCCAGGTGCGCCGGCTGCTCGATTTCTGCGAGTTGCCGTTCGAGCCCGCCTGTCTGGAATATCATCGCACCGAGCGCAGCATCCGCACGCCGAGCGCCGCCCAGGTGCGCCAGCCCATCTATACCTCCGGGCTGGCGCAGTGGCGCAATTACGAGCCCTGGCTCGACCCGCTGAAGGACGCCCTGGGGCCGGAAGTGCTCGCGCGTTATCCGATAGATGCCTGACCCGGATTTCTCGCGAGCGCATGTAGTGAGGACGTTGCTGCGCCGCGCGTTCTTTCGCCCTGCAAGGTGGTAAAGTCGGGGCGACGCAACCATTGAAGGAGACCACGGAAATGAATCGCGATGTTGTCATCACCTGTGCGGTGACGGGCGCCGGCGACACCGTCGGCAAGCACCCGGACCTTCCCGTCACACCCAAGCAAATCGCCGCTTCCGCAATCGACGCGGCCAAGGCCGGCGCATCCATTGTGCACTGCCACGTGCGCGACCCGGCAACGGGCAAGGGCTGCCGCGACGTGGCCCTCTACCGCGAGGTGGTCGCCCGCATCCGGGACTCCGGGGTCGATGTCGTGATCAACCTCACGGCCGGGATGGGCGGCGACCTGGTCATCGGCCCCGACGAGGCGCCGACGGCGTTCGGGCAAGACACGGACCTGGTGGGCGCGCGCGACCGCTTGCCGCATGTTGAGGAACTGCTGCCGGAGATTTGCTCCGTGGATTGCGGTTCGCTCAATTTTGGGGATGGCAGCCTGGTCTACGTTTCCACGCCCGATATGCTGCGCCGGGGAGCGCAACGCATCCGCGAATTGGGCGTCAAGCCGGAGCTGGAGATATTCGATACCGGACACCTGAGTTTTGCGCTGCAGATGCTGAGCGAGGGCCTGTTGGACGATCCGCCGCTTTTTCAGCTCTGCTACGGCATCCCCTGGGGAGCGCCTGCGGATGTGGGCGTGTTCAAGGCCTGCGTCGACATGCTGCCGCCCGGCTCGAACTGGACCGCCTTCGCAATCAGCCGCAACCAGATGGCCTTTGCCGCGCAGGCCGTGATGCTCGGCGGTCATATGCGGGTCGGACTGGAGGACAACCTCTACCTGTCGCGAGGCGTATTCGCCAGCAACGCGCAGCTGGTGGAGCGGGCGCGAAACATCGCAGAGTCGCTCGGCGCACGAGTGCTCGCGCCCGAGGAGGCGCGCGACAAGTTCGGCTTGGTCAAGCGCGGCTGACCGGGACGTTGTCCAGAACGATCGATTCGTTTGCCATTGTCGGCGCCGGGGTGATCGGGGCCGGTTGGGCGGCGCGCGCCTTGGCGCGCGGGCTTGACGTGATCGCCTGGGATGTGGCCCCGGAGTGGCAAACCAGGCTGCGAGCCGCCGTGGACAACGCCTGGCCGGCGCTCGAGCAGCTCGGGCTCTATCCCGGCGCGGGTGTGGAACGGCTGCGCTACGCCGATTCCCTTGAGATGGTTTGCCGGGAGGCCGACTTCGTCCAGGAGAACGTCCCGGAGCGGCTGGGAGTGAAGCGCCCGCTGTACGCGCAGATGGACGCCTGGGCGGAGGCTGACGTGGTCATTGCGTCCAGCACGTCCGGCTTGCTGCCTTCCGATTTGCAGGCCGACTGCCGTCACCCGGAACGGGTCGTGGTCGGCCATCCCTTCAACCCGGTCTACTTGCTGCCGCTGGTCGAAGTGCTGGGCGGCGCACGGACCGCTGACGAGCGTATCGATGAGGCGATCGCGTTCTACGCCGATCTCGGCATGCACCCCTTGAAGGTGCGCAACGAGGTCGAGGGCTTTCTTTCCGACCGCTTGCAGGAGGCGCTGTGGCGCGAGGCGCTGCATCTGGTCAACGACGATGTGGCCACCACGGAGGAGCTCGATGCGGCGATCACGTACGGACCGGGGTTGCGCTGGGCCTTGATGGGCACTTTTCTTACCTTCCACATGGCTGGCGGCGACCTGGGCATGCGCCATTTCATGCGGCAGTTTGGCCCGGCGTTGAAGCTGCCCTGGACCAGGCTTCAAGCCCCCGAACTTACCGACGAGCTGATCGAGAAGGTGGCTTCCGGCACGGAACGGCAGGCTGCCGGGCGCACGGTAAAGGAGCTGGAGCAATTGCGCGACGCCTGCTTGATCTCGATCATGCAGGCATTGCGCCGCTACGGTGTCGGCGCCGGCGAGACGCTGGCCCGGAACGAAATCCGCCGCCGGGGTGGTGGACAGCTTTCCGACGAGGCCCCGGCCTGAGCCGGTATTTGAGGAGCACGCAGTTGGACTTCGCACTCACAACCGAGCAGCAAATGGTGGTGGACACCGTGCGCGACTTCGTCGAGCGGGAGCTCTATCCCCACGAGGCGGAGGTTGAGCGCACCGGGCGGGTGCCGCCGGAACTCGGCCAGGCAATCAAGCGCAAGGTGATCGAGCTTGGCTTCTACGCGCCGAACCTGCCGGTGGAGGTCGGCGGCGGCGGCCTGGACCACGTGACCCTGACTCTGCTGGAGCGTGAGCTCGGCCGCCCGTCGATGGCCCTCAGCGTGTTTTGGGGACGGCCTTCGGGCATCCTGATGGGCTGCGACGCCGAGCAGCGCGAGCGCTACCTGCTGCCGTCGGCGCGCGGCGAACGTTTCGACGCGCTGGCCATGTCGGAACCCGGCGCCGGTTCCGATTTGCGCGGCATGCAGTGCTTCGCCCGCCCCGACGGCGACGACTGGATCGTCAACGGCACCAAGCACTTTATCTCTCACGCCGATGTGGCCGACTTCGTCATCGTCTTCGTCGCCACCGGCGAGGAGGGGGCGGAGCCTTCGGCCGGGGAGCGCGACGGGGCGACCCCCCGGAGAAAGCGCATCACCTGCTTTCTGGTCGATCGCGGCACTCCCGGCTTCGACATCCGTCGAGGCTACGACTCGGTGTCCCACCGGGGCTATCACAACGGCATCCTCACGTTCGACGATTGCCGACTGCCCTCGGGCCAGATTCTCGGCGAGCCGCATCGCGGTTTCGAACTCGCCAACGAGTGGCTGTACGGCAGCCGGCTGACCGTCGCCGCGATGTGCGTCGGCCGGGCGCGGCGCGCCTTCGACCTGGCGCTCGACTACGCTGCGGCGCGCAAGCAGTTTGGCCAACCGATCGGCAAGTTCCAGGGGGTCTCGTTCAAGCTCGCCGACATGATCACCGAGATCGACGCGGCGGACTGGCTGACCCTCGCTGCCGCATCGCGACTGGATCGCGGACTGCCGGCGAACCGGGAGATCGCCTCCGCCAAGCTGTACGCCTCGGAGATGCTGGCGCGCGTGACCGACGAGGCGGTGCAGATCCACGGCGGCATGGGGCTGATGGGCGATCTGCCGCTGGAGCGGTTTTGGCGCGACGCCCGGGTCGAGCGCATTTGGGACGGCACCTCCGAAATCCAGCGCCACATCATCGGGCGCGACCTGCTGCGTCCGCTCGGAGCCTGAACGTCCATGGTTTCGATGGAGGCGGGAATGTGAACGCTCGGCGCCAGGCTGCGGGATCGGGCCCCTTCTCGGGCGTGGCCCGGCTTTTGCGCCCGCGCCGCATTGCGGTCATCGGCGGCGAAGCGGCGGCGCGCGTGGCCGAGCAATGCGACCGAATGGGTTTCGATGGCGCCCTGTGGCCGGTGCACCCGACCCGCGAAACCATCGCTGGAAGGCGGGCTTACCGCTCCATCGACGCGCTCCCCGGCACGCCCGACGCCGCCTTCGTGGGCGTTAACCGGCATGCCACCATCGATGCCGTGGCGGCGCTGTCGCGGCTGGGGGCGGGCGGCGCCGTCTGCTATGCGTCGGGTTTCCTCGAGGCGGCCGACGGCGGGCGGTTGCAGCGCGACCTGGTCGATGCGGCGGCGGGCATGCCGATCATCGGCCCGAATTGCTATGGCTTTATCAACTTTCTCGACGGTACGCCGCTGTGGCCCGACCAGCACGGCGGTCGCCGGCTTGACCCGGCGGAACGCGGCGTCGCGATCGTCACGCAGTCCTCGAACATCGCCATCAGCATGACCATGCAGCAACGCGCCCTGCCTGTCGCGTATATGGTCACGGCCGGCAACCAGGCACAACTCGATGTGTCCTGCCTGGCGCTGGCGCTGCTCGACGATGCGCGGGTGAGCGCCATCGGCTTGCACGTCGCGGGTTTTGATTCGGTCGCGGGCTTCGAAGCGCTGGCGCGGCGCGCGCGGGAGCGAAAGGTGCCGGTGGTGGTCATGAAGACGGGCCGCTCGGCTCAGGGGAGGGCGGCGGAGTTCAGCCACACGGCGACCATCGCAGGGTCCGACGCCGGCGCGCAAGCGTTCCTGCGCCGACTTGGGTTTGCCCGCGCGGACGGCATCCCGGAACTGATCGAGGCGCTGAAGCTGCTGCATGTGCACGGCGCGCTCGGCGGGGCGCGTCTGGGGGCGATGAGTTGTTCCGGCGGCGAGGCGAGCGTGCTCGCCGACGCCGCGGAAAACGCCGCAGCGATGTTCCCCGACCTGGCGCCGGACCATGCCGCTGCGATCGGCGCGACGGTACATCCGCTGGTCACCGTGTCCAACCCGTTCGACTATCACACCTTCAGTTGGGGCAACGAGGCGGCGCTGATCGAGACCTTCACCGCCTTCGCGCGCGGGCGTTTCGACGCGACGCTGCTGGTGCTCGACTTTCCGCGCGCGGACCGCTGCGACGACGCCGACTGGCAGACGGCGCGCGACGCCTTCGCGACCGTCATGGGCGCGACCGGCTCGAAAGGCATCATCGTGGCCACCTTGGGCGAGAACCTTTCCGAAGCGCGCGCCGCGGAAACGATCGCGCGCGGTATTGCGCCGCTTGCCGGGGTTCGCGAGGCGCTTGCGGCGATCGACTGTGCGGCGGCGATTGGCGTGGCATGGTGCTCGCCGGCCCCTGCGCGGATCTTGCAACCGGGCTGCTTGCCGCAGGACCCCGTGGTACTCGACGAAGCGGCCTCGAAAGCGTTGCTCGCCGCGTACGGCGTCGAGGTTCCAGCCGGTGGGGTCGCGCGTGACGAAGACGCGGCCGTCCGCATTGCCGAGTCCGTCGGCGGCGCCGTGGCGGTAAAGGTGCTTGGCATCGCGCACAAGACCGAGCGGCGGGCGGTCAGACTGGCGTTACGCGAACCGCGCGAGATTCGCCAGGCCACGCGCGAGCTGCTGTGCCTGGGCGACGCTTTGCTGGTAGAGCGGTTCACGCCGGATATCGTCGTGGAGTTGCTCGTCGGCTTGAGTCGAGACCCGCAACTCGGACTAATGCTGACGATCGGTTCCGGCGGGACGCTGGTCGAGTTGCTGGCGGACAGTGTTACCCTGCTGCTGCCGGTGACTGAAGGGGAGGTGCGCGATGCGTTGGCAAAGCTTCGCTGCGCGCCGCTACTCGAGGGCCACCGGGGTCGGGAGGCGGCGGACATCGACGCGGCGGTAGAGGCGATCCTCGCCATCGCCCGCTTCGCGGCGGAGCACCGCAGCACGCTTGAGGAGCTCGATGTCAATCCGCTCGGCGTCCGTCCGAGGGGGCAGGGCGCGGTCGCGCTCGACGCGCTGATCCGAACCAGGCGGCGAAGGGAAGCGGGAGGGGAAGTAGAGACGTGAGCGATCCGATCAAAATACGATGCGACAGCGGGATCATGGAGGTGACACTCGACCGGCCCAAGGCCAACGCCATCGATCTTGCGACCAGCCGGCTCATGGGCGAGACGTTCAAGGCGTTCCGCGACGACCCGGCGCTACGCGTGGCCATTGTCACCGGCGCCGGCGACCGGTTCTTCTGCGCCGGTTGGGATCTCAAGGCTGCGGCGCACGGCGAGGCCGTGGACGGCGACTACGGTTGCGGCGGTTTTGGCGGTATCCAGGAATTGCCGGCGCTGAACAAGCCGCTCATCGCCGCCGTCAACGGCATGGCGGTGGGGGGCGGTTTCGAGTTGGCGCTCTCCTGCGACCTCATTCTGGCATCGCACACGGCGTCGTTCGCGCTGCCCGAGATCCGGGCCGGCACCCTGGCCGACGCGGCGTCCATCAAGCTGCCCAAGCGCATGCCCTTCCACGTCGCGATGGAACTCTTGTTCACAGGCCGCTTCATGGATGCCGAGGAGGCGCATCGCCGGGGCGTCGTCAACGAAGTGGTCGAACCCGGAAAGCTGCTCGATCGGGCGTGGGAACTCGCCCGGTTGCTCGCGAACGGGCCGCCGCTGGTATTCGCAGCCATCAAGGAAGTGGTGCGAGAGACCGAGGACATGCGTGCCCAGGATGCGCTCAGCCGGGCCGGCAAGCGCCAGTTCCCGACGGTCGACCGGCTCTACGATAGCGAGGATCAGTTGGAGGGTGCCCGCGCGTTCGCCGAGAAACGCGATCCGGTGTGGAAGGGCCGCTGAAGGATAGATTCCATGTCGCCACGCAATCGGATATTGAAATCGCCCAGGCGGCCACCATGCTGCCGATCCAACCCGGAAATTTTTCCGGTGCGCCGTGGAAGGGCGCTTATCCCTGGCACGCTATGTCAGGCGGGCGTCCGGGGTCAGGGCCGCGTTCAGCACGCGCTGAGCGAATATCGCGTTGACACCGATGCCATTGCTTGCCGTGGTCAGCGCCCGCCGGTCCGGATGCAGCTTGCCGCGGGTGTGCTCGATCAATTGCCGATAGCTGGCAAAGCCCTCGGGGCGGTGACCGTGCAGCAGCCAGAGTTCCCGCCAGTCCTGAGCGAAACCACGCAATAGGCCGGCGTAGGCCGTCACCAGGGCGCTGTCGTTGTGCGGGTTGGCGGAAAAGTCGACGATCAGGTCCTCGACCAGGGCGGCGCATTCTCCCGGTGCCATCACCGGCAGGCTGCTGAACCGTTCCGTCTTCAAGTCGGCGGTGCGGCCCGGCTCGAAGGGCACGTGCGTCATGGGGAACGCGGCAGGGTCCTCCACCAGGGTCTGAACGCGGCGCCAGAAGCGCGCGGAGCCGCAGGTGTCGATCACCAGGTGAACGCGATGCCCGGCCCAATCGTTGACTACCCGGTGGCGGCGCCAGGAGTCGAATATCCAGCATTCCCCGGCAGCCATGTGCAGCCGCTCCGGACCGCAATGAAAGATCACCCGCGGATCGGTGACGACGGGAATGTGAATGCGCACCCGGCTGAACCAGTGGTAGTTGAAATCCACGTGCAGGCTGACTTCCGCGTCCGGCTCCAGCCGCATCAGCCGCGAGCGCGAAAGCACCTCACCGAAGCTGGCCATCACCTGGCGCATGTAGGGGCAGCGGGCCAGATGCGGCGTCGGGCGCTTTTCGCCTTCGAAGGAGTTGTTGTCGCCGCCGCCGCTGGAAATCAGGGCGATGGCCGAGTTGCCGGGCAGGCCGCTCGGATGCGGCATCCACTGGCGGTTGGAAAACTGATCCACCTCGGCTGCCAACCGCGTCGAGTCGAACTGGTACGGCAGACGGATGAAGGGGCGGCTCAGGCGCATGACCCGCCCGAAACGTTGGCGGACAACCGGCAAGTTCCCGCGCGGCAAGACACGTCGGCGGCGGCCGGTAATCTTGGCGGCCAACCTGCGCGGCCCTGCCCGGAAAAGGCACGGATCAGAGACATGCCAGCGCCTCCGGGGTCTCCGCGACGGGGTATTCGAACTGTTCGAAATCGGCTCGGTAGAAGGCGCTCACCTGTTCGAGCAAGGCCTCGTCGTAATAGCGCCGGTAGTCGCCGTGACGCGAGGCGTTTCGGCGCGCAAGGCGGTTTGGCGGAATGCCGATGCACTCGCACACGTGGTCGAAAGACTGTTGCAGCCGTTCGTAGCGGCCGACGAAATTCATGCCGATAGTACCGGCGCCGTTCGCCAGCAAGGCCACTTGCGGGCGTATCAGCGCCCGCTCGCGAAACCGTTGCCGCGTCAGGGCCGTTTTCATGAAGGCTCTCTCCTTGCCGGCGTAGCCGGGATTGCGCCTGTTCAGGAACGTACATGCCGAAACGTAACGTTCATAGGGGTTTCTGACCACGGTGAACTTGAAATATTCGCGCCAGATCTCGCTCGGCAGCCAAGTCTGTACCTGCTGCAGGGAGATGTGCCCGTGGCCGATGCGCGCCAGTTCCAGTATCGGCAGGCGCAAGGTCCCGGTCAATGCCTGCTGCTGCCAGTCGTCTGCCCCAAGATGGGGTTGCAGCGCCGCACGAATGGCGTGAGTGGCGGTTCTCGGCTGCGCGAAGAAGATGAAGCGGTGTTTGTGCGAAACGATCATGCGCAAGGCGCCGGGTGAAACCGGCGGTCGACTCGGCCCGTTTCAGCATCGCAATCCCGTGGGTCATGGGGTAATGATTTTCTCATTGCGAAATCCGAGTGGTGACCGCTAGTACGCCGCCACAAGGCTGTTAGCCGTGAGACGGGACGGCCGGGCAACAGCGCGTTGGGGGCAGTTTGCATGAACGAAGACGTTTACGGCAAGGTGTTACCCGTCCAACAGGAGGACGTGGTGGGCGAAGGCGTCCGGAGTCGCTTCGCCATCCGACCCGCGAATCCTTGGCCCCGCACCGACCTGGCTCTTGTTATGGTATGGGTATGAGTGACATCGGCAGCACACAAGCAGACGCGGCCCGGGCCGAGCCGGATGTTCCCGATATCGGCCACGAGATCGGCGAGCACAACATCCAGCTCCTGAATCTCGACATCCATAACCCGGTCTTCATCGTTTCGGCGGCGCTGGCGGTCATGCTCGTGATCGGTACGCTGCTGTTCCCGGGGCAGGCGACAACGTTGTTCGCCGACTTGAGGGTCTGGACGACCGTAACATTCGACTGGTTTTTCTTCGCTGCGGCGAACCTCTTTGTCGTGTTCACCCTCGGGGTCGCCGTGTCCCCGCTGGGACGGATTCGCCTGGGCGGACAGGACGCCGCACCGCAATACGGCTATTTCGCGTGGCTGGCCATGCTCTTCGCGGCCGGCGTGGGCATCGGCCTGATGTTCTTCGGGGTGCTGGAGCCGGTCACCCATTCCCTGGCGCCCCCGCTTGGTATCGATCCCGCCGACACCGGCGCTGCACGAGCCGTCGGCATGTCCGCCGCGATCATGCATTGGGGGCTGCACGCCTGGGCGATCTACGCGGTCGCCGGCTTGTCGCTGGCGTTCTTCTGTTTCAATCGGGGCATGCCCCTGACGCTGCGTTCCGGATTCTTCCCGCTGATCGGCAAAGCCGTCTGGGGTCCATTCGGTCACGCGGTGGACATCGTTGCGGTGCTGGCCACCCTGTTCGGGCTCGCGGTATCGCTGGGCTTCGGCGCCGGACAGATTGCCGGTGGGTTGCAATACCTGTTCGGTATCCCCGCGACCACCGCCACCAAGGTCATCCTGATCATGGTCATCATCGGCATTGCGCTTGCGTCCGTCATCGCGGGCCTCGACAAGGGCGTCAAGCGCCTGAGCTGGATCAACATGGGACTCGCGGGCCTGTTGTGGCTGTTCGTCCTGATCGCCGGTCCCACGCTGGTCATTCTCGCGACGATCGCGAAAGCGAGCGTCGATTACCTCTATTACCTGCCGGGATTGAGCAACTGGATCGGCCGCGAAGACGTGGCCTTCGTGCATGACTGGACGACCTTCTACTGGGCCTGGTGGATTGCCTGGGCGCCTTTCGTGGGAATGTTCATCGCCCGCATCAGTTTCGGCCGTACCGTGCGCGAGTTCATCACCTGGGTGCTGATCATCCCGACCATCATCGGCATCCTGTGGATGGCGACTCTTGGCGGTACCGCGCTCGACCAGTACTTTTCCCAAGGGTATACGGGCGTGGCGGATTCGGTGCCCGAACTCGCCCTGTTCAAGATGCTGGAGCCCTTGCCGCTGACGGGATTGGTCTCCGCAGTCAGCGTGCTCCTGATCACGATCTTTTTCGTCACGTCGGCCGATTCGGGATCGCTGGTGATGGACACCATTACGGCCGGCGGCAAGATGGACGCACCCGTGCAGCAGCGCGCGTTCTGGTGCCTGCTCGCTGGCATGGTCGCGATGGCGCTGATGCTGGGCGGTGGCATGGCGTCGCTGCAGGCGCTGACCCTGACGGTGGGCCTGCCCTTCACCGTGGTGCTGCTATGCATGTGCGTCGGCCTCATCAAGGGGCTGCGCGAGGAACTGGCCATCCAGACCTGAAAGGGGCTTGAGGATGTGGCGCGATTTGCTACGCATGTCTTGAGTTTGTGCCGGGCATCGAACCCCGGTTCGATCCAGCGCACGCCCCGCCCTCGACGCCCTCGCGACGAAAATTGGTGAGCGTTGCGGGCTAAAATGGCGAATCGTGGACATCCATACGGTTCGGCTCTACCTGGCATCCGGTTCTCCCCGGCGGCGCGAACTCCTGGCCGGTCTGGGCTACCGCTTCACGGTGCTGGACGCCGGTGTCGATGAAACCCGAGCGGCCGGTGAGCCGCCTTGCCGCTATGTGGAGCGTATGGCGCGGGAAAAGGCGCTTGCAGGCTTTGGCCTTGCCTCGCGTCACGCCGCGGCGGCTGGCGACGAACGGGTGCGTCCGGTGGCGGTCGGGGCCGATACAGCCGTGATGGTGGACGGACGGGTCCTCGGCAAGCCACGGGACGAAGCCGAAATCCTGACTCACCTGGAATGGCTTTCCGGCCGGGCTCACGATGTCCTCTCAGCCGTGGCCGTCGTATCCGGGCACCCCCTGTCACCGCGGGTGGAAGTGCGCCTGTGCCCCAGCCGGGTTTGGTTCCGCACGCTGACGGCGGCCGAGCGCGAAGCCTACCGGGCCACCGGGGAATCGGCGGACAAGGCGGGAAGCTATGCTATCCAGGGTCTGGCCGCCGCCTTCGTTACCCGCCTGGAGGGATCCTTCAGTGCAGTGGTCGGACTGCCCCTGGTGGAAACGGTCGAACTGCTCGGGCGAGCGGGAGTGCCGTTTCTGGGTGTTGTGGCGGTGTAAGGCGGAGGTGGAGACGGTCTGCTTTGCGAGTGATCGTGGGCCCCTGACAGGCAGAAAAGCGGCGCGCCTTGCAGGTTAGCGTGCGAACCGGTTGTCCTTGAACCTTGCCTTGCGCTCGGCCTCGTACTTGGTCATGAGCAGGTAATACTCATTGAGCGCTTCGTAAAAATCGGGGTGTTTCATGGCCATTTCGGCCAGCTTTTGCTTGAGGATGTCGTCGTGGTACATGATGCCCGCGGCCGGATCGAAGTACCCGTCCCCGGCAAGGAAGTCCTGGCTCGCTTCGGATTCCAAATCGCCGACGTATCGAGCCCGGCAAACTCTTTGGGGGATATGACTGCCCACCGGCGTTTCGCGCCGGCAGACGATGTCGTAATCATTCTCGAGATTGATTTCGTTGAAGATGGCGACCGCCCGAATTTTCGCCGCATGAATTTCCGCGCGCATGGATGTCAGCGTGCGAGGCGCCGTTACAACGATTTCCTCCAGACCTTCCCCGTGCTCCGTCGGCGAATCCCGGTCCGTGGCTTCCGAACCCTGCGCGCGCAATTCGTGATTGGGCTGGAATCCCCAGATAAGGAGTGAACCTGCCAGGACGGTCGTTGACTTGAGGAAACTCGGTCTCAACTTGACACTCACTCCAATCACCCGACAGGCATCGTTCGCCCGCGGGCAGCGTGAGTTTATCACTTGCGTATCTGGAGCGATTCGCGCGTGCGTCCAGCGGTACGGTCAATACGCTACGCTGCCGTACCGCATTTGGTAGCGCCGCCGAGCGCGACAGCCATGCGGAGCGCATCTCGGCGGGAAATCGGGGGCTGTGAAGCGCCATTCATTGGATTTACCATGTAC
>JAKZVH010000171.1:0-20079 GCA_047516145.1 Gammaproteobacteria bacterium | reverse complement strand
GCGTAACTCGTTGAGACGCATACAATTATTTTGAGGGTTGGTAAACTTGGGCTAGACTACGGTGTCCTTGTCCGCGGCCCGCAGTGCATCCACCGAGCGCTTGGTCAGGCGGATGGAACTGCGGCGGGGCATGGCGTCTCCGAAGGGGTGAAAGCCGTGTTGCGTGCCCGGAAGAGCCGTAAGCATACCGGAAACACGCGGCATCGTATTGGAGGGATACTGAAGCGTAAGCAGGACGGAATTGCAAGCGACGAGACACCCGGTCGTGCCATAAAATGCTAATATTTACAGACAGTTATAGAACTCAGGCGGACTCAGGCGTACTCAGGCGGACTCGTGCCGGTGGACGATTAGTCGACAGGCAGGACTCGTCGCTTTCGGCGATCAACAACGATCGACGCCCGGATTGGGCGGGGGAACGAAGGAAATCACCCCCAGAACCTCCGCTTGCCCGTCCACGGGCCGCATGACGATCGCCGCGCCTTCGGGAAACCCCGATTGACGAACCTGCCCATCCAGGGACAGCAGCGCCGGCGTGCGGTGTCCCACCAGGACACGATTCATGCCCGGTCCCGGCGCTTCGGCGAACAGCCGCCGGTGCTCGGCCAGGACCCAGCGCACGCCCCTGGACCCCGCGTAATCGTCCGCCAGCAAACTCTCGGTAATTTCGACCCGCTCGACGCCGAAAGCGATCTCCGCGGTATCGCGGGCCCGGAACACGGGTCCCGCGAGAATGGGCTCCTGGATCGGTATTTCCAGCGCGGCCACGGCTGCGCCGATCCGCCGGGCCTGTTCCCTGCCGTCGTCGGAAATATTGCGCTGCCCCTCCCGCTGGCCGATCCGGTACAGACGGTCGCAGGGCATGCCGGCGGTGTCGGCGTGGCGAAAGAACGCCACCAGCCCGCCCTGGCGCAATTGCTCGATCAGGGCGACGCCTTCGGGATCGTCCGGTGTCAATTGCGCCTGGGCCTCGTCAAAGCCTGTCAGCAGCAGACCGAGGGCTGCCGCGATGACTGGCTTGATTGCGCCGGCGACCGGTCTTCTCGACATGGGGTTACAGGAGCAGGTGCGGCAAGAAGAGTGTGATCGGCGGGACCAGGATCAGCAGGGCCACGCGAACCACGCCCGACAACAGGAACGGAGTGACCCCCCAAAATGTTTCCCGCATGGGAACACTGGGTGCATGGTGATTGATGATCAGTACGTTGATACCCACCGGTGGCGTGATGAGCCCTGCCTCCACGACGATGAGCACGACGATCCCGAACCACATCTTCAGGTCGGCCTCCGGCATGCCGAAATCCAGCCCCGCCATGATCGGCCAGAAAATGGGAATCGTCAGAAATATCATCGCCAGGCTGTCCATCAGGCAGCCGAGCAGCAGGTAGACCACCAATAGCAGAACCAGCATCATGTACGGGTTGAGGTCGCTGGTGGCGGCAAGCGCGGACAACTGGTCGGCGACGCCCGTCAACGCCATGAAGATGTTCAGGAAGCCGGCGCCGAGCAGGATCAGGAAGATCATTCCGGTGGTCTTGGCCGCATCCTTGACGCAGGAGAAGAATCCCTGCAGATCCAGATTCCCCTTCCAGACGGCCAGCACGCCGGCGCCGAATGCCCCCACCGCCGCGCCCTCCGTGGGATCGAAAATACCGAAGTAAATGCCCCCGATGACAACCACGAACAACACGATCGTGGGCCAGGTCTCGAGCAGCGCCTGAATCCGTTCGCCGGTCGTGGCACGGGCGCCGACCGGCCCGGACTCGGGGAAGATGCGAACCCAGATCGCGATGGCCACGAGGTAGCCGACGAGCCCCATGATGCCCGGAATGAGGGCGGCCTGGAACATCTGCACGATGTTCGCCTGTACCGCGATGGCGTAGATGATCAGCGCGACGGACGGCGGTATGAGGATCCCCAGCGTTCCGCCGGCGGCCAGAGCGCCGGTGGCCAGGCTACCCGAGTACCGGTAGCGCTCCAGCTCCGGTATCGCCACTCGCGCCATCGTCCCCGCCGTTGCCAGCGACGAGCCGCAAATCGCTCCGAACGCGCCGCAGCCCCCCACCGCCGCCATGGCCACGCCGCCGCGGCGATGGCCCAGGAAAACGTTTGCGGCGGAGAACAGCGAACGACTGAGGCCCGATCTCGAAGCGAACTCGCCCATGAGCAGGAACATGGGAATCACGGAGAATTCATAGGAGGCGAACTGCCAATAGGCGGCCGTCTTCATGTAGGCGAGCACGGGATCGAGCCCCGAGAGCGCCACGTAGCCGACGATCCCCACGGTGAGCATGGCGACGGCCACCGGGATGCGGATGACCAGGAGCCCGATCAGTACGAGCAGCCCCATGAGGGCCAGTTGCACGCTACCCATCGGCTGTGCCCTCCAGGGTTTCCGCCGCCGTGTAGAAGCAGCACACCGCCAGCAGCGCGAACGAGGCCACGCCGAACGGGTACACGACCCACACCGGAAAACCGAGAATCATCGAGATGTCGCGATTGGCGAGCGTGTCGCCAAACCCGTACACCGTCCGCCAGGCAAACAGCGTGGCGATGAGGCCGAAGAGCACTGCCGCGAGCACGTCCATGGTGCGCTGCACGTATGGCGGCATCCGGGAGATGAAGATATCCACCGCCACGTTGCCGCGCTGCAGGTAGCAGTAGGGCAGGAACAGGAAGACGGCCACCGCGGTTCCGAGCGCAACGATCTCGAAGTCGCCTGGAATCGGCCGGGAGAACAATGCCCGCCCGACGATGCTGAACACGACCAGCGTTATCATGGACGCCAGGGATATCCCCCCGGCGATGGCGAACCAGGCCGAGAGGCGGTGGAGTTGTTCACCCAGGTGTTTCAATGCAACGTCCTCCTGCTTTCGGCCCCGTGCGTTTGCGCACTACCCGGCTCGCGGCCACTACCAGCCGAACCCGTACAGCCGGTGGGGATTTTCCACCAGGACCTTGCTGCGCACCGCCGGATCGGGCATGAACAGCGGTATCAGGTCGACCAGATCGCCGTCGTTGGGCATGTGTTTCCCGATGTTCGGATGGGGCCAGTCGGTGCCCCACAGGACCCGGTCGGAACATGCCTTGAGTAGCGCCTGTGCGAAAGGCACCGCGTCGGTAAACGGGGGTCCGGCTGTGGATATCCGCTCTGCGCCGCAAATCTTGACCCAGCAGTTCTCGCGGCGCGCGGCATCGAGAAGCAGGCGGAAGGGCGCCTGCTGCAGTCCGTCGCCGGTGGGCACCCGGCCCATGTGGTCGATGACAAAGGGCACCGGGAGGCTGTCCAGGAGCGATTTGAATTCCAGCAGGTCGCCGGCATCGAAGTGCAGCACCACGTGCCAGCCCAGGGCCTTGATCCGGTTCACCACGCGGTGAAAGACCCGCATGTCCGGCGTGCCGCCCAGATGCTTCACGAAGTTGAACCGCACGCCGCGAATCCCGCCCTTGTCGAGCCTCTCAAGCGCTGCATCGCCAAGCGTACCGTCCACGTTGGCCACGCCACGGTAGCGCCCGCCGCTCTGGGCGATGGCATCCAGAATCACCGTGTTGTCGACACCGTGGCAACTCGCGTTCACAAGCACCGCGCGTTCCAACCCCAGGGTCGCCTGCAGCTCTCTGAACCGTTCCAGGGGCGCGTCCGGCGGCGTGTAGCTGCGGTTCGGCGCATAGGGGTAGACCGAACCGGGACCGAAGATGTGGCAATGCGCGTCGCACGCTCCTTCCGGCGGGAGGTATTCGGGTACGCGGGTATTCGGATCCGGGGGGTTGCAGGTGCGAAGGGTCACGGCGGGCCATGTTACCAATAATGCAGTTCGCGCAACGTCTCGGCTGGCCATTGCGCCCTGTCCGGATGTCTTGTCGAACCTCATCCGCGGCCGCCGATCATCGAAGAGCGATCGGGGTTGACGACAAAAATTAAGGTTTCCCTGTCCCGTCCCGCGTGTCCGCGCGTGTAAAATCGAACCTCGTACGGTCCATCGGCTGGAGGAGTCTCGATGGCTGAGAGAGCTGCCAACCTGGAGCTATTGCACGATTTTTCGCTGTCCATCGACGGTGAACCGGTTTCCGGCGGAGAGATCATGGAGGTGATCGATCCGGCGACGGAAGAGGTTTTCGCCGTCTGCCCCGCGGCCGGCCGTGGACACCTGGAGCGAGCGGTGACGGCCGCCCGGCGTGCGTTGGGAGACTGGAGTGAGCGATCCCGCGAAGAGCGCGCGGAACTCATCCGACGGTATTCCGTCGTCCTGCGCGAACGCAAGGACGAACTCGGCGCGCTCCTCACCCGGGAACAGGGCAAGCCCATCGGTCAATCCGTGGCGGAGTTCGAGCGCGGCACCGCCCAGGCCGACGGCATGGCGGGGATCGGGATCCCCGTCGAAGTGCTCATCGACGACGACAAGCGGCGCATCGAACTGCACTATCGGCCGCTGGGCGTCGTCGGCATCATCACGCCCTGGAATGCCCCGGCCGCGCTGGCGCTCGGCGCGCTCAGCGCTGCGCTCTACACCGGGAACACCGTCATTCTCAAGCCGTCGCCATATACGCCGTTGACGACACTGAAGATGGGCGAATTGGCGCAATCCGTATTTCCGCCGGGGGTGGTCAACGTGCTGTCCGCGGGCAACGATCTCGGCCAGTGGATGACCGAGCATCCGGACATCGACAAGATTTCCTTCACCGGTTCGGTGGCGACTGGCAAGAAAGTGATGGCCAGCTCGGCCGAGACGCTGAAGCGCGTGACGCTGGAGCTGGGCGGCAACGACCCGGCCATCGTTCTCGACGACGCCGATCCAAGAGCCATCGCGAAGTCGCTGTTCTTCGCCTGCTTCGTCAACAGCGGCCAGGTCTGCATGGCCGTCAAACGCATCTATGCGCACGAGAGCGTCTACGACGAGTTGTGCGCCGCGCTGGTGGAGCAAGCGGAGGGCGCAAAGGTGGGCAACGGGCTCGAAGCAGATACCAGGCTCGGACCGCTGCAGAACAGGATGCAGTTCGACAAGGTTTCGGAGATCATCGAGGACACGAAGAAGAGCGGCGCCACAATCCTCACCGGAGGCGGGATTCCGGACCGGCCGGGCTACTTCATCGAGCCCACGCTGGTTACCGATGTCGATGACGACAGCCGGCTGGTCCGCGAGGAGCAGTTCGGCCCGGTCGTTCCCATCCTGAAGTTTTCCGA
Organism: Gammaproteobacteria bacterium; assembly: GCA_047516145.1. Lineage (GTDB taxonomy): Bacteria > Pseudomonadota > Gammaproteobacteria > Steroidobacterales > Rariloculaceae > UBA6522. Next base: position 14,897 of record JAKZVH010000171.1, on the reverse strand, counting down.
CCCGGAGGATGCGTTGCGGCGCGCCAATGACACCCGCTACGGGCTGAGCGGTTCCGTCTGGACCGCGGATCCGGAGCGCGGCAAGGCGCTGGCACAGCGCATGGAAGTGGGCACTGCCTGGGTCAATCAGCACCGCGCGGTCTCCGCCCATGTACCCTTTGGCGGCGCGAAGCAATCGGGCCTCGGCCGCCAATACTCGATCCTCGGGCTCAAGGGTTACATGGAGCCGCAGGTCGTCAGCGTCTCGAAGATATGAGTTGGCGGAAGTGAACCCGTTTAGCGGCGCAGTCATCGCAACAGAGAGGCCCTGAGCGGGCCGGGAGGCGGGCATGTTACTCGGTGAAATTCTAAGGGTCTCCCTGCAGTCGATTCTCACGAATTTCGTACGCTCGTGCCTGACCACGCTGGGCATCGTCATCGGCGTGGCGGCGGTGATCACCATGCTGGCCGCGGGTTCCGGCGCGCAGCAACAGATCGAGGCACAGATCGATGCGCTCGGCGCCAATGTGCTCAACATCACCGCGGAATCCTGGTTCCTCCGAGGTGTCGCCCGCGATCAGTTGACGTTGGAAGTCGAAGACGTATGGGCGCTCCGCGAGCGGGCGCAGTACCTCGACGCCGTCGTCCCCACGCTTGAGGATCGCGGACAGATCAACTATGACGGCCGGAACATCAACGCCCGGCTGGTTGGCACGACCGCCGACTATGCCGATATATTCAACTACGGGTTGCGATACGGCCGGATGTTTACCGAGGCGGAGGACGAGGCCCGTCAGCGGGTCGCCGTGGTCGGCGCCGCGATCCCGCAATATCTTGACCTGCAAGACCCCGCCGAACTGCTGGGACAGCGAATCTCCATGCGCGGGGTCCCGTTCACGGTGATCGGCGTACTCGAAGAGATCGGCGGTGGATACAACAGTCCGGATCAGCAGGTCATTCTGCCGGTGCGAACCGCGGAAGTGCGTGTATTCGGATCGGAGGATCTGGAAGACATCAGCGTTCGCGTGGCGCAAGATATCCCATTGGAGACCGCCATGGTGGATGTGGAGCGCGTGCTCCGCGCCGAACACAAGATCCTTCCCGGTTTTCCGAATGACTTCGCGATCTACGACCGCAAGCAATTCCTTGAGACCCGGGAAGAAGCGCAGCAGACGTTCACCATGCTGCTGGCAAGCATTGCCGGTGTGAGTCTGCTGGTGGGCGGCATCGGCATCATGAACATCATGCTCGTGTCGGTGACCGAGCGAACGCGCGAAATCGGCGTCCGGATGGCTCTTGGCGCCACGCGCCTCAACATCATGACGCAGTTCCTGATTGAAGCGGTCGCGTTGTGTCTTCTCGGCGGGGCGCTGGGCGTAGCGGCAGGAGCGGGCATGGCGGTATTGCTGTCGCGCACCGCCGGCTGGGCGGTGTACGTGTCCCCCGAGTCGGTGCTCCTGGCCGTCGCCTTCAGCCTCGGCGTCGGGCTTTTCTTCGGGCTGTTGCCGGCGCGGCGCGCAGCCGGCCTGGATCCCATCGAGGCGCTGCGGTACGAGTAGCCGCCGCGGATTGGCGCACCGCGGAATCGGCGTCGCCGCAATCCCGACCGGGTGCGCGGCGTCGTGTAAACTACATCGCTGAAGGGAGAGTTTCATGACGGAGAAGAACACCCAAACCGCCACTCGCATGGCTTCCGGCAAGCGCCTGATCGTCTGCGTGGTCATCGCCGCCGCGGCCGGGTTGCTGCTGGTGATCGCCGTGATCATGCCCGCGGAGTACGGTATCGATCCCCTGGGGACCGGACGCCTGCTCGGTCTTGAGACCATAACCGCCGAACCCACCCGCACGATCGAGATCACGGATGTCATCGGCGGTAACGAAACCGTGGCCGAGGCGGAAATTCCCGACTTCGGCGATCCTGTCCCGCTGCCGAATCCCGCGGTTCACCAGGACGAAACCCAACCGCCGCAACGCGTCACGATGCAAGTGCCCATCGGCGCGGAAGAGGAGACGGAGATCAAGACCGTTCTCGGGGAAGCCAAGGTCATTCTGTATTCGTGGAGCGTCGACCGGGGCGATATCTACTCGGATTTCCACGGGCACGCGCCGGAGTTCGGGCAGGGGTTTTTCGTGCGCTACGAGGAGCACCAGGAGGGGTCGGGCAACGAGGGCTCCCTGGTCGCGCCCTTCGCCGGTGAGCACGGCTGGTACTGGTTGAATTACAACGAATACCCGGTCGTGGTGACGCTGACGGTCGAGGGTTACTTCGACGACATTATTGACTACGGAATTTTCGAGTGAGCCTGCCGACACGACCACCGGCAAGCCACACACGCATGGGCTAATGGCGGATTCGCCACGCTGATTCGACGCGATGTCTCAACAACGAAACCCCAGGTATTGGGCTTCACCCTGGTACACGACCAAGTTCGCCCGGCAACCCATGCCGCCCGGATGGTATTGGCACGACGAACACTACACCTGGAGCGGGCCATACGATTCCGAAGAGCACGCCCGCAGGGCTCTCGACCACTATGAGAAGAGCCGCAGGACGCCATCCCTGAGTTCCTTCCTGCACTACTGAGTACAGCCGGCGGTCGCGAGCCGTGCGACCGCCTGAGTCGAATGACCGGCGTGGCCGGCGCCGATCACGGGGGCGCGGAATCGTGTTCGCACGGAAGGAGCGACGTTTCCGGAACCAGGAACAGCAGCACGAGGCCGCCGAGGACGCCGAGTCCGGCGGCGAAGAAACTGGCGGCGGCCAGATTGAGAACCTCCACCATGAGCCCGGTCAGCAAGGGTCCGCCGACCCAGCCGGCATCGCCGATGAGCCGCCATACGCCCAGGAACTGGCCGCGCTGGCCGGGGGGCGACAGATCCATGCCGATGATCATCACCAACCCCGTGCTCAAGCCGTTGCCCACGCCGAGCATCAATCCGGCCGCCAGCAGCGTCCAGAAGTCCTGGGCGAACGGCAATATGGCCAGGCCGATGACGAATCCGACGATGCTCGGTACGCCGGTCCACTTGCGCCCCCAGCGGTCCATGACAATCCCCACGGGATAGGAGAGCGACATGTCCACCACGGCCGAGAGCGAATAGACGAGCCCGATGGCCGCCGGCTCCAGGCCGACGACCACGCCGAACAGTGGAATGAGAAGCTGGCGGACGGCGCGCATGAGCTGGAATACCAACGCCACGGATCCGGCGGTGAAGAAGATTCGCCGGTTGGCCGCGAGAATCGTACCGATGGTCTTGAGGTGACCCGAGGTCGCCGGCGTGTCGGCGCGGACATCGGCCGTACAGAGGAGCGAAATCAGGAAGGCCAGGCCGCAGAGCACGGCGGCGGCAAGATACGCCGCCGGGTAGCCAAGGGACTCGGCGACGATGCCCCCCGCCAACGGACCGACGAAGGCGCCCAGGCGCTGGATACCGGCGTTCACCGCCGTCGCCCGTCCGCGCAGTTCGGGCGGGCAGCTATGGGTAATGTAGGTCAACCAGCCCAGGAACCAGGCGGCGTGTGCCGCGCCCAGCGGAACGGCGAGCAGGGCGATCGCCCACTGCTCGGTGGCCATGGCCAGACCCAGCATGGAAGCCGCCAGCGTGACCAGTCCTCCCAGCAGCACCGATTTATCCCCGAACCGCCCGATCAGCAGACCGGCGGGAACGTCGAAGAGGAGCACACCGAGGCCGCGCAGCCCCATCACCAGGGCGGCAAAGGTGACGCTGCCGCTGATCTGCAGCGCGTACAGCGGCAACAACAGCAGCATCGCCTGATTGGCGACAGCCGTGAATGCCGACGGCAGATAGACCGGAATCAGTAACCGATCATATGGAGCGGGCAGGCCCACGGCGATCCGTCAGTGAATTACCGGTGCGCCGTGCGGGCGTCACGTGCCTATTGGAGTACGGCGACGATGGAGTCGGCCACGAAGTCGATGTTGGACCGATTGAGGCCGGCGAAATTGATCCGGCTCGATTCCACCATGTAGATATGAAATTCCTCGCGCAGGCGAATCACCTGTTCGCGGGACAGTCCCAGAAAGGAAAACATGCCCCGCTCGCCGGCAAAGAACGAGAAATCCCGTGGCGAGCCGCGCTCCCTGAGCTTGTCCGCAAATAGCCGCCGCAGGCCATTGAGCCGATCGCGCATTTCGTTCAATTCGTCGAACCACAGCGCCCGCAACTCCTCGTCGTGGAGAATGCAGCTCACGATGGCGGCTCCATGGTCGGGAGGCATGGAATAGATCGCCCGCGCCATCTGCGCAAGGTTGGACCGCGCGGTCACGGCCTGGTCCGCATTCCTGGAAACGATGCTCGCGAGCCCCACCCGTTCCCGGTACAGGCCGAGATTCTTCGAGCACGAAGCGGCGACGATGACTTCGTCCAACCGTTCGGCCATGAGCCGAACTCCGTAGGCGTCCGGCTCCAGGCCTTCGGCCAGTCCCTGGTAGGCGAAGTCGAGGAACGGCACGATTCCCCGGGTAGCGAAGAGTTCCGTCAGGGCCTCCCATTGCTGCCGGGAAAGGTCCGCGCCGCTCGGGTTGTGGCAGCAGCCGTGCAGCAACACCACGTCCCCGCGGCCGAGCCCGGCGAAGGCCTCCATCATGGCGTCGAAGTCGACGCGGCGGTGCTCGAAGTCGTAGTAGGGGTAGCGATCGAGCTTGAGCCCGGCCAGCCCCAGCAGCGGCAGATGGTTCGGCCACGATGGGGTGCTCAGCCAAACCGTGGCATCGGGCCGGGCGCGGCCAAGGACATGGCCGGCCACGCTCAGCGCGCCGCTGCCTCCGGGACTCTGCACGGAGCAGACCCGGCCCGTCGCAAGCGCCGGGTGGCCGGCGCCGAATAGCAGCGTTTCCATGCCTTCGTTGAAACCGGCGTTACCCACGATGGCCACGTAGCTCTTGGTCGTCTGGTCCTGGATGACACGGCGTTCGGCCTGTCGCACACACGCGAGCACAGGTGTACGCCCGACCTCGTCCTGGAACACGCCCACGCTGAGGTCGACCTTCCGGGGGGCCGGATCCTCACGAAACATGGCCATGATGCCGAGGATGGCGTCAGGCGGTAAGCGCTCCAGTTGTTCGAACAAGGTGAGTCCTGGGATGCTGGAATGGTCGCGTGCCTGCGAGACGAGCGGATACTAAACGATTGGTGCGGTGGTGGTAAGGCCCGCCGTGCGCATGGTAGCGCCCTCGCGACGGACGGCGTTGAGGTACGCGGGCCTCGTTGCAGGTACCATTGGCGTGGTAGAGGATGGCTGGAGATGCGCGCAATGCAAATCACGGTTCGAACAGGCGTGACAAACCCGATCGCTATCCCGCTGCCGCGACCGCGCGCCCTTGCGCCGGACATCGCCCGGTTATGCGCGATGGCGTTACCTGCAGCCGGCTGCCTGGCCTATCAATCCGCCGACGCCCAGGACGGGCTGATCGATCGGCTTTCGGCGGAGGGTGAAGCGCAGGTCATCGCCTGGCGGCGGGACTTCCACGAGCACCCCGAACTCAGCAACCGGGAGTTTCGCACCGCCGAGGTGGTCGCCGACACGCTGCGGGACATGGGGCTCGAGGTGGAGACCGGGATCGCGCACACGGGGGTGGTCGGGTACCTGCGCGGTGCCCGGGAGCGCCCGCTGGTGGCGATACGGGCGGACATGGATGCGTTGCCGGTGACCGAAGTCTCCGATCTGCCGTTTGCTTCCACGGCGACGGCCGAGTACCGGGGCCAGGAGGTGGGCGTGATGCACGCCTGCGGACACGACACGCACATGGCGATGGTGCTTGGCGTGGCGCGGAACCTGGTGGCGATGGGGGAGGATCTGCCCGGATCGGTGCTGTTCATCTTCCAGCCGGCGGAGGAGGGTCCGCCTGACGGTGAGGAGGGCGGCGCGGAACTGATGTTGAAGGAGGGGTTGTTCGAGCGCTATGAGCCGGACGCGGTCTTCGGGATGCACTCGTTCTCGAGTCTCAGCACGGGTGAGATCGGCTACCGGGCCGGGCCCATCATGGCCGCCGTGGATCGATTCGAATTGACTGTCGAGGGTCAGCAGACCCATGGGGCGTTGCCGTGGGACGGCGTGGACCCCATTGTCGTGGCGTCGCAGATCGTCATCGGCGTGCAGACGATCGTGAGCCGTCAGATCGATCTGACCCGGGCGCCGGCGGTGGTGTCGTTCGGCGCCATCCATGGCGGCGTTCGCAACAACATCGTCCCCGACTCGGTGGAACTCATCGGCACCATCCGCAATTTCGACATGGGGATCCGGGAGAGTATCCACGAGCGGCTGCGCATCACGGTGACCAACATCGCCGAGGCGGCGGGCGCGCGGGCGGACCTCAGGATCATCGGGATGTATCCGGTGACGGCCAACGATCCGGAGTTGACGCAGCGCATGTTGCCCACCGTTGAACGCGTGGTCGGCCGCGAGCGAATGGTCGAGATGGTTCCGCGTACCGTGGCCGAGGATTTCTCGTACTTTGCGTTGGAGGTCCCGGCGCTGTATCTCAATCTCGGGGTGACGCCGCCCGATGTGGATGCGGCCACCGCCCCGGCCAACCATTCGCCGCTCTTCTTCGCGGATGAGGCGGCGCTGGTTACCGGTGTTCGCGTGCTGAGCCATCTCGCCGTCGACTACATGGCCGGGAACTGACGCTGTCAAGCGGCGGCAACGATAGTGAAATCGATCCGGAGTTGGCTCGCGGAGTCGCCCCCGATTCAGCCATGAAACTCTCCGGGTTCGGTGGCGAACCGCATGTCGCGACCGCCGGGAGCAACCGCCGTGCCCGTGGCGGAAGTGGATAGCCGATCACGGGCTGGAACATCGCCATGTGGTTCGCCTATCCGCCGAACAATGCGGCCACCCGCGGCACCAACTGCTGCCAGATCAGCACCAGGGACATGCCGGTGAAGACGATCAGGCTCAGCCAGCCGAACCACTTCGCGAACGCGGAAGGATAGAACACCTTGTCATCCTTCGGAATGACGGTGAAGCAGTAGTAGAGGTTCAGAAAGTAGATCACGGGCGCGACGAAGTAGGCCAGCGCGGACGCCACCAGGACCAGGAACACCGGCCTCGGCAGCCCGGCGATGATCGCCACCGAGGTCACCAGCGAGAACAGCATGCTCAGCCGGTAGATGTTGTATTCGGAGTACCAGCGGCGGCGATGTTCTTCCCCAATATCTTCCCTGGCCGTGCCGCGCAATCCGGCGGTCGCCGGGAAGAGGTTGCGGCAGCATGCCCCGACGACCCTGGGCCAGCCGTCGAAGTAGTTGAACGCCGTGGAATAGGTGGCCGCCATGGCGCCCACCAGGAAGACGATCATCATGCCGGGTCCGACGCTGTCGGTGAAAATGCGGGCGATTTCGCCCATCACGGCGTTGCCCTGGACTTCGCTGGGGAAGAGCCACACGGCGGCCAGCAACATGAAGATGCAGACGAGAAAGAAGGAGATGACGTGCCCCGCGCGAAAGTCCCACAGACCGATCCTGAACCAGCGCCGGCAGTATTCCATCGCGTGGGATGGCATCTGCGACGTGTCGACGGCGAGGTCGCCCTTGCTGCTCGAGAACGCATTGAAGCGCGCGGCGATGCCCCGGGCTTCGAGTTCATCGCGAATTCCGCCCATGCCCACTTTCTTGGCCTTGCCCCACTCCGACGCCTGCAGCGATACGTCGATGCCCGTCGGCAACAGCCCCAGGAACGACGCGATGATCAGCCACGACCCCTCGGGAGTATCAAGCTGAAAGAAATGCACGAACTCGCTCACCGGGGCCGGGCTCACCACGTAGACGGCGACACTGCAAACGATGAGGATACCGGCGGCGATCTTGGTCACCAGTTCCACCGCCGCGTACTTGCCGCCGAGGATGATGGCCACCGAAGTCACGCCCAGCAGCAGCCCGTAGAGGGCCAGTTCGTAGTCGTCATTCAATCCCGGGATGTCGAAACCGAGGTACTGCCGGAAGAAATAGAAGGCCACCGCCGCGCTCGCCACCAGGCGGCCGGCCTGTCCGATAGCGGACTGGATCACCGTGGTGATCAGTACGTACCAGACGGGGATTTTCTTCCACGCCGTGGAATAGGCGTCCAGCATGCTGCGCCCGGTGGCGTGGGTGAAGCGAAACGCCATTTCGAACCCGTAGTACTTGAAGATATAGGCGATGGGTATGCACCACAGCAGCGCATACCCGAAGCGCCCGCCGGCCACCGGCGCGGTCACCAGGTGGCTCGTGCCGATGCCGGTCATCATCAGGATCATTCCCGGACCGAACTGGCGAACCAGGCTCGCCGGCGCCATCGATGGGAGTTGCAGGGATTGGAACGAGCTTTCAGCAGAGTCGGGTCCGGACGGTTCGTGGCTCATTGATTGTGGCTCCCCAAGGTTGAATCCAGCGCTATGGTACATGAGGGTATGCAGGTCAGCGGCACTGCAAGTACTCTTCCGCGCATGGATGTTTCGTTCCGGGTTGCAAACTCGCCGGACGATCGGCAAAGGGCGTTCATGGTCCGCTTCATCGTCTTCTGTGAGGCCGGTATCGTGCACATACCCATGGCGCGCGACGATCGGGAGAATGAATCATGAAATTCAGACCGTGGAACTCCCACCGTAGCGCGGGCAGGTTTGCCGGCGCGCCCCATCGCCATTCACTGACGCCGAGCCGCCCATTGTCGCGGGCAGTTCGTGTGAGATGTCCTGTCGCGGTGGTTTCGCCGCGAGCGGCTTCACTCGCTCCAGCGCGCGGTCGCCTGGGCGTGCTCCGATTCCGGCGGCAGTTGCAGCAACTCCATGCGGTTGCCGTCGGGATCGAAGATATTGGACAGGATGGCATTGGTACTGCTGCGCCGGCTGTCCTGTGCCTCGGCGCCGCGGCCCCGCCACGTCTCGATTGCCGCGTCAATATCTCCCACGTGCACGCCGAAGTGGTTGATACCGGGCCCCCTGTTCTCGTTGGTCGGCTGCAGTTCGACGAACGTGCTCTCACTGACCTGGACGTAGACCAGACCGATTTCGCCGGAATCGTTCTCCATGCGGAACGCCTCGGGGAATCCCAGGGTCTCGGTGTAGTACTCGATCGCCGCGTCCAGGTCGTCGAAGGCGATTCCCACGTGGTTGACGCCGACGATTCCGCCATTCTGGGTCTGGGCGATGGACATGTGAATACCCGCTCCGAGCAGGAGTCCCGAGACGAAAAGACAAATGCTGCGCATGACAAGCTCCCTGTTTGTTGTTCACCGCCGCTGATTCGACGGATATTGGTGCAGTCGAAAATACTCCCATTCCTCCGCCGGACGCAAATCGCTACGATAGGGTTTCCAAGGGCCGGGGAATGGGAATGGGAATGAAGGCGGTATTGCAGACGGAGTACGGGGACGTCGATGTACTGCACATCGGCGAGACGGAGAAACCGGAACCCGGCGAGGGGCGGATTCGTATCGAGGTGGCCGCGACCACGGTCAACCGCGCCGACATCGTGCAGCGGCAGGGAAACTACCATCAGCCGCCGGGCGATTCTCACGTCCTGGGACTGGAGGTGGCGGGAACCGTGGATTCGCTGGGTCCTGGAGTGACACGTATCGGGTTGGGGGAGCGGGTCATGTCCCTGGTTGGCGGCGGCGGGTACGCTGCCTACGCGATCGCCTACGCCAGTCACGCGATGCGGATTCCGGAGCAGTTGGGCTTTCACCAGGCCGCATGCGTCTGCGAGACGTACATCACTGCCTATCTGAATATCTTCATGCTCGGGGGGCTCAGGAACCGCGAAACGGTGCTGGTCCACGGCGGCGGGGGCGGTGTCAATACCTCGGCGATCCAGTTGTGCAAGGCGTTGACTCCGGACTGCACGGTGATCGTCACCGCATCTCCGGGAAAGGTGGATCGCGTGCGGGCGCTCGGCGCCGACCATGTCATCAATTACCAGGCGGAGGATTTCGCCCAGGCAATCGGTGTGTTGACCGACAAGCACGGCGCCGACGTCATCCTCGACCACCTTGGCGGCGCCTATCTCAAGGGGAATCTGAAAGCCCTGGCCCTGGGAGGACGACTGGTCATCATCGGCCTCATGGGCGGCGCCAGGTCGGAAATCAATCTCGCGCCCGTCATGGTCAAGCGGCAGCAGATCATCGGCTCGGTGCTGCGCTCACGGCCGGTGGACGAGAAAGCGGCGATCACCCGGGAGTTCAGGGAAAAAGTGCTGCCGCTCTTCGAGGATCAGCGCATCGAGCCCCTCATCCACACGGTGTTGCCGCTGGAAGAAGTGGCCGCCGCCCACAGCATGATGGAATCCAGCGCCCACTTCGGGAAGATCGTACTGGCGGTAACTTGAGGCAAGATTTCATGCTCGCCATACTTGCTATGCGGACAGGTTGGATGTGCGGGTTAAGGCAGACGGGATCATGACCATCGACACAACCTTTCTCCGGCGTTGCATATCGACTCTGGAACTTGCATTGGAAGAGCTTGATCGCGTCGGCGGGACGAGTACGGCCTACGACATCTATCGCGCGGCGTGTGTCAAAGAGTTCGAATTGGTGCTGGAGCAGTGCGGCAAGTTGTTGAGAAAGCGACTCGCGGCGTATTTTTCCAGTAACCGGCAGGCCGACCGCCTTGCATTCAAGGACTTGTTCCGGCATGCCGCCAAGCATGGTCTTATCGAGTTGGCCGCCGTCGAACGCTGGCTACGATATCGAGACAACCGGAACGAAACCGCACACGACTACGGGGAAGGATTTGCCGAGGCGACGTTAAAGCTTTTGCCGGCCTTTATCCAGGATGCGAATTCGTTGGCCACCGTGATCGAGTCGGCGGGCGATGACTGAACCTCTGCATCTGGAGCCCAGACACCGCGCGACGCTCGCAGCATTGGTGGTGAAGCACCTGCCGGGCGTCGAGGTCTGGGCTTACGGAAGCCGCGTCGATGGGAGAAGCCATGACGGCAGCGATCTGGACCTTGTGCTGCGCGCGCCCGGTTTGAAACCCATTCCGGCAGACGACCTGGGCGGTTTCAAGGAGGCCGTTCGCAACTCCAGCATCCCCATACTGGTTGAGGCGCGCGACTGGGCCCGGCTTCCCGGTCAATTTCACAGCGAAATACAGCGCGAGCATGTCGTGCTCGTGCCGCAGGACAATGCTGGTCGCGGAAGCGCGTAGTTCTCTGCCGCAACATGGGCGATTTCTACATCGAACCCTGATTTTTCCTCTAGACGCGAATATTCTGGGCAATGAGGTATCTGCTCGATACACATATTCTGCTCTGGGCGCGATCTTCTCCCGATAGACTCTCCAGGGAAGTCGTTGGCATTCTTGAATCGCCAGGTACGACGTCCCCGTAGTCACGGTTTGATCTCGATCGCTTACTGCCAATCGCCGCGCAGCGCCAGCACCTGTGCCCGCAAGTCGTCGGCGCTGACCCGTTCCGGCGGGACGGGCTCGGAGGCGACGATGTCGACGCGACTCCAGAATTGCCATCGCTGACGGTGGAACGCTCCCTTGCCGTGGCGACTGAAGAAGCTGCCCCACAGACCGCTCAGGGCCATGGGTACGACGGGCACCGGCGTTTCCTCGACGATGCGTTCGATGCCCTTGCGGAAGGTATCCATCTCGCCGTCGAATGTCAGCTTGCCCTCCGGGAAGATGCACAGCAGGTGCCGCGATTCGAGCGCGTCCCGGATATCCCCGAAGGCAGACTCGTAGGCGTCGGGATCGATTCGCTTTGGTGTGATCGGGATCGTCCGGCTGGTGCGGAAGACGAAGTTGAGAACCGGAAGGTCGTAGATGGACTTGGCCATCACGAAGCGGATCGGACGCCTGATCGCGCCCGCCAGCAACAGCGCATCCACGTAGCTGACGTGATTGCAGACGATGATCGCCGGCCCGCGTTCGGGGATGGACTCCAGCCCCTCGTGACGGACGCGATACATGGAATGGGACAGCAGCCACACCAGGAACCGCATGCTGAATTCCGGCACCTGCTGAAAGATGAAGGCCGCCACACCGGCGTTGGCGATGGCCACGATCAGAAACAGCGACGGAATGCCCCGATCCAGGTACACCAGCCAGAAGATGGCGAAACCCGATCCGCCGACCATGAACAGCGCGTTCAGGACGTTGTTGGCGGCGATGACCCGGGCGCGCCGGTCCTCGGGGGTGCGCGCCTGGATGTTGGCCTGCAGCGGCACCACGAACATGCCGGCGAACATGCCCATCAGGCCCAGGTCCACCAGCAGACGCGGTGTGCCTTCGCCCGTCAGGAACTCCCAGGCCGTGCGCAGCCCCTCGCCTTCGATCTGCCCGATCGCGAAGTACGCGTCGATGCCGAACACGCTGATGCCCGCGGCGCCCATGGGTACCAGGCCGATCTCGACCCGCCTGCCGGACAGTTTTTCGCATAACAGCGAACCGACCGCGATGGACACGGTGAAAAAGGCGAGGATCAAGGTGACGACGCCGGAATTCCCGGCCAGATGAATCCGCGTCAGGTTGGCGATCTGCGCCAGGTAGATGGAGCCGATGAGCCAGAACCAGGACACGCCGAGCACCGACTGGAATACCGCCTTTTTCTCGGCCGCCAGTTGAATCAGCCGCCACGTCTCGGTCACCGGGTTCCAGGACACGGCCTGTTCGAGCGCCGAGGGTGCCCGCGGTATCCCGAGGCTCGCCAGATAGCCGGCCACGGCCACGGCCACGACCAGTACCGACAGCCACAGCGATACCGCGCCGGTATCTCCGCCCGCGCTTGCTCCGCCGATGATGCCGCCGGCGATGGTGCCGAGAAGGATGGCCACCAGTGTCCCCATCTCCACCACGGCGTTGCCGCCGACAAGCTCGGTGTTGTGCAGGTGCTGGGGCAGGATCGCGAACTTGAGCGGCCCGAAGAACGTCGACTGCACGCCCAGCAGGAAAACCACGCCCAGCAGCGCCACGACGTTCTGCAGATACAGCGCCATGACGGCGAAAACGGCGACGGCGATTTCACCCAGCTTCACGTACCGGATCAGCCGGGACTTTTCATGGCCGTCGGCCAGGGCACCGGCGGTGGCTGAGAACAGGAAAAATGGCAGGATCAGGAGACCGGCGGCGGCGTTCACCAGCAGATCGGTGGCGTCTTCGCCGATCGACCCGCCGTAGACGAGGATCAGCGTCAGCGCGAACTTGAACAGGTTGTCGTTGAATGCGCCGAGGAACTGGGTGATGAACAGCGGCAGCAGCCGCCGCGTGCGCAGCAATCCGAATTGTGAGACGCGGCCCGCCGGCGCCTGGCGCGCGATCGCCGAGGGATCGTCGGGGACGGCAGTGTTCTCAATTGGCATCGGGAGGTGGGTTGACTGCAAGGAATTGCGATTCTAGCCCATTCTCCAGCGGCGGCTCATGGCGCGGGCGCGGCCAATGCGACCTCTGCGCGCCTGGTTGGAGTGAAACGGGGCGAGTAACGTGCTATACGTCTGCCGGTTTAATTACGGACCGCAGGTTCGATTAGGGGTCATCATGTTTCCTCTTGGGTTGGCAAGCAGACTGTCCGCAGCGACGAAACCTGGCCTGAAGCCCGCATTGGGTGTGGCCTGGATTTTGCTCGCCAGCGGTTGCGGCGGCGAAGGCGGCGGTGAAGGCGACGGCTCTTCCACGGCAACTGACGAAACGGCTGCGGCATCCTTTGGACCGCAGACCGTGCCCTGCGCGAACGGTCGTGCGGGCGAATACCCGTGCTCCGGTGTCTCGCTACGAAGCCGCGTCACCCTGGCGACGATGCGAGGGGGCCGTGGCAACGACGTTTGGGGGTGGGTCGACACGCAGACGGACCAGGAATACGCGCTGATGGGAATGACGAACGGTACGGCCTTCGTCAACGTCTCCGATCCGGAAAACCCGCGCTTTCTCGGCCTCCTGCCGACGCAAACCGTGGCGTCCGGCTGGCGCGACATCAAGGTCTATCGGGACCATGCCTATGTCGTTGCCGACAGCGCCGGGGCGCACGGGATGCAAGTCTTCGATTTGACGCGGTTGCGCGATTCCGGAGCGGCGCAGACTTTCATGCCGGATATCGTCTACGTCGACTTCGAAAATTCCCACAATATCGCGATCGACGAAGACACCGGGTTTGCCTATGCCGTGGGAACGAACACTTGCGGCCACGGTTTGCACATCGTCGACATCAGGACCCCGAACAACCCGCTGTTTGCCGGGTGTCATGAAACGGTTAGAACGCATGATACTCAGTGCGTCGTATACCAGGGCCCGGACGCCCAGCATCGCGGCCGGGAAATCTGCATGAGCTCCAACGAGAACCACTTGGAGGTCGTTGATGTCACGGTCAAGTCGGCTCCGGTCACGATCTCGTCCACCGTCTATGCGCAGGTCGGTTTCGTTCACCAGGGTTGGCTTACGGAGGATCACCGTTTCTTCCTGTTAGGCGACGAACTCGACGAGCTCACCTTCAGTGTGCCCACCCGGACTCTTGTCTTCGACATCGAGGACCTGGACTCGCCGCAGCATGCCTTTACGTATGAGGCGGCGACCGCCGCAACCGACCACAATTTGTACGTGGCTGGAAATCGCGTTTTCCAGGCCAACTACAGCTCGGGGCTGCGGATCCTGGAATTCACCAGTCTGGCCAACCGGGAGATGACGGAAATTGCCTACTTTGACACCTATCCGGCTGGGGATTCTGCCGACTTTGATGGTGCCTGGAGCGTATACCCTTATCTGGCTTCGGGGGTGATTCTCGTCAGCGATCAAACCAACGGACTATTCGTCCTCTCCGTTCAATAGACCGGCGGCAGGGCATCCAAAGACTGGCGCGAGGTCTCCGAGAGATCAGTGCTCTGCGGCATCCAATCCTTCCCCCGAAAAAACAACACCGCCATTCGGGAGTAGCTTCGGTGCTCGGCTATGCGACGTCAATGCGGTACACCCGATCCGCAATGT
>JAKZVH010000170.1:0-7219 GCA_047516145.1 Gammaproteobacteria bacterium | reverse complement strand
CTTCCAGACCGAGCGGCAGCAGTGCGTTGGGGATCCAGAGGTACAAGTGAGCGGTCTCCGCGGTTATGCCGGACACGGGCAATTCGCCGATCTCGCCGAAAGACATCGTGGTGTAGCGAGACAACCGCTTGTGTTCGGGGGCCATCTTCCCTGTCTTGTTGGCAAACCGCCAAAATCTGGCAGCAGGTCAACACTCATCGCAATCTTCTCGCTACTTGGTTGATATTTGCTTGACTTTGGGCAACACGATCAACAGCATCAGCAACAGCCCGAGCACCTGAGGAACCGCGTAGAGCCAGTACACGCCGCTGCTGCCCCAGCCGGCGGCGAACAACAATCCCGCGAATGCCGGACTGACCGTGGAGCCGATGCGGCCGACTCCGATGGCCCAGCCCACACCGGTGGTGCGAATGTGCGCAGGGTAGATGCGCGCGGCCGTGGCGAAGAGGCCCCCGATGCAGCCGTAGACGAAGAAGCCGATCGCCGTTGCCAATACGATGATCAGGTTGAGCTGATTCCCGACGAACGAGAGCGCAACGATGGCCAGCATGCACCCGAAGAAGTACCACTTGATCATCCTCAGCAGGCCGAGACGCGTCGAAAAATAACCCAGTAGCAGCATGCCGACAGCGCCGCCGACGCTGTAGAAGATGTTCACGGAGATGCCCTCGGACAGCGCAAGCCCTGATTGAGTGATGATGGTGGGTAACCAGTTCTGGAAGAAGAACAGGGTAGCGAACGCGCAGAAGAAGCCGCCCCATAGTGCGAACGTGGATATTCGCGTCGCGGGAGCGAATACCGTCGAAAACTTGATCTTTTGCTCCGCAAGCCGCTTCTCGGGCAGACTCGCGAGCAGCGGCCTGCCGATGCGCGCCAGGATTCGATTGGCGCGGTCCAGCGCGTTCCTCGGCTGCTTCGTGAGGAGGAAATCCACGGATTCCGGAAGCCCAAGGTAGACGATGGGGATCATTGCCGCCGAAGCGGTACCTACCGGCGACGATAAATATGGACCTCCACCCGTAGCTGCCGATGATGCCGACGGCGGTCAATCCGGCGATGATCGAGCCGGCAGTGAAACCGAGGTGCATGAAACTGAGCGCGAAGTTGCGCCGCTCCTCCGATGAGTACTCCGCCACCAGCGTATTCAGGCTCGCGAGAATGGCGCCGATCCCCAATCCGGTAAGAAAGCGGGCGCCGATCAGCAGGCCAAGCGATGGGGCTGCGGCGGTAAGGAACAGGCCGGTGGTTATGACGGCGAGAAATGCCAGCACCGTGTTACGTCGACCATAACATCTGCAAGGGGCGCCAACAGGAATGACGCTACGGTCATGCCGGCGACGCCCGAGCTGAACAGCAGGCCGAGTTGCTCCGGGGATACTCCCCACTCGTTACGGATTACCGGGGCGGCGAAGGCGATGACGAACAGGTCGAACCCGTCCAGCGTGTTCAGTATCCAGCAGATGATGACGACGCGAATTTGCAGCGGCGCCATCTTTTCCTGACCCAGTGCGTACGTGATTCCGGTACTCGAATTTGTCATTCCCTTCCTGGCTTTCCTGCGGCGGGGGCTATTGTACGGAGTTCCTGAGTGATCCTATTCCCGTGATCTCGACTTCAATGGTGTCGCCGGGTCGCATGTAGACTTCCGGATTACGGGCATGCCCGACGCCGCCGGTGGTTCCCGTGGAAATCATGTCGCCAGGCTGCATTTCGAGAATTTGCGAGAAGTAGGCGACCAGCGTCGGGACGTTGTGGACGAGGTCGGCCATGACGGCTGACTGCATGAGCTTCCCGTTCAGACGGGTCCGGAGTCGCGTCTCTGCCCACGGCGGGGCTGCATCCCGTGTGACCATACAAGGACCCAGCGCACCGGAATGCCAGAAATTCTTGCCCTGAAACGTGGTCCTTCGCTGAAAGTCCCGAACCGAACCGTCCATCAAAATGGTATAGCCGGCTACGCAGTCCATTGCATCGGCTACGTTTACGCGGTGGCATCGACGGCCGATCACGATGCAGTACTCTCCCTCGTAGTCGTAGTAGCGCGAAGTTGTGGGCATGGCCAATGGCTGCAAGTGTCCAACGAGCGCTTGCCGGGTTTTGAAGAAACCGCGTGGATACGGGTCGGCGGCACGCCCAAGTTCGTCGAGATGCGCCCGGAAGTTCATGCCCTGGCAGATGATGTTGACCGGCTCCAATGTCAGCGGCAGGAATTCCACGTCGGTAATTCGATGCACCGGTTCGAGACCGGCCGCTGTCTCCCGGGCAACGCTCACGGCGTCGTCTTCGAGTAACTTCACCAGTGTCGGATACTGCGCGCCCAATGGCGCGCCAAGGTCGATGATTCCCGTTTCGGTAAGGACACCGTACGAGGGTTCACCTTGACGCAGATAGCTGCAGAGTCTCACTGAATCAGTCCGGTCGGGTCGCGGTTAGAGGGAGAACACCCTCTGCGCATTTTCCTGATAGATCTTGCGCTTGTCTGCGTCGGAAATCGGAGCTCTGTCGAGCCACTGTGTCCCCTGCTCGCTGGAGGCAAAGGGCGAGTCCACCGCAAACATGATCCGGTCCGCGCCCATCACTTCCATGCAAAGCGACAGCACCGGATCCCAGAACATGGCGCTGGTCGTGATGACGACGTTGCTGCGGAAGTACTCGCTCGGTTTGCGTTGCAACTCCGGCATGCCGGTGCGCGAGGCCACCTGATCGAGACGGTCCAGCCAGAAAGGAATCCCTTCGCCCATGTGGCCCAGGACGATGGTCAGCCGCGGGAACTGGTCGAAGACACCACCCATGATCAGGCGCACGACATGCAGCGATGCTTCGGCGGCGAACCCCCACAGGGCACGATCCATCAGGTAGTCGGTATAGGCCGCGTACATTTGTGTCGGCGGCGTGCGCGGGTGCAGGTAGATGGGAGCGTTCAGGGCTTCGGCAGCTTCCAGAATCGGCCAGAACTTCGGGTTGTCCAGATGTTCGCCATTGGTATGCGAGTTGATGATCAGGCCCTTCAAGCCGAGGTTCGAAACCGCTCGTTCCGCCTCCTGAGCGGCCGCCTCGGGGTGTTGCGGGGCGACCATGGCGAGACCGGCAAATCGCTCGGGATACCGGCGGATCGCTTCCGTCAGTCGATCATTGGCCAACTGCGCCAACTCGGCGCCTTGCTCCGGGTCAAACGGCTGCACGCCAGGCGACCAGTGTGACAGGACCTGTACGGCGATACCGGCGGCATCCATCGCAGCGATCCGGCCTTCGCCCAGGTCCGTCAGGTCGCGAATCGTATCGGTAACCACGTAGGGGGGAGCGGTCAGGCCCGGTTCGCGGTCGGGTTCGCGCTCCACAAGCATCCGCAAGGCGTCGAGTACTTCAGGGATGGCAAAGGTCTCTTCGACCGCGATTCGCCTTGTACCGGCCGGTCCCGCACCCTGGGCTGAAGCGGCATCGGTAAGGGCATATGCCGACGACGCCAGAATTGCATCTTTGAGAAACGCTCGTCTGTCCACTTCGCGTACTCCGTATGACTGGTGGCCGAGGGTCGACCGAATGGAAATTTTATCAGCGCGACAGAAAAATGTATGGATATCCTGCGAGCAGGCCACTCTTGCGCAGCACTGAGCATATACAATAGCCCACGAATTGACCGCTTGACCAGAAGCTCATGACCAAACGCAAGTCGCCGCATAGGCCGATCAAGCTCCGCAGTCCGGCCGCGATGGTCGCCATTTTGACGGTTGTGGGTTCCCAGCAGGCAATTTCCCACCATTCCTTCGCGCAGCGGGTCGCCGGGGAACTGCAGTCGATCGAAGTCTTCGACGCTACCATCGAGTTGTACAAGCTACTCAACCCTCACAGCGCGCTGATCGTCAGCGTGGCTGACGGCACGGATGATGACTGGCTTGTTGAACTCAGCTCGGCTTCCACGCTCGGGCGCGAGGGCTGGACCGAGGATTTCCTCAGCGCCGGGGACAAGGCGAGCATTGCGATTCTCGCATCCCGTACGCCCAACCGTGGCCGGCTTCGGGCGATGCTGGTGCATGGCGCGGGTAATCCCGAAGCTGCGCGATTGATTGTTGCCTACGGGATTCGAGGCGATACCCCAGTCATGAGCCGGCTGCGCGCGCGCCTTGAGACGTGTGAGGGTATCGAAGGGAAGCTCCGGCGCGGAGAATGCTTCCTTGTAGATGCTGCCGCACTGCAGGCGCTTGAGCAGGAATTTCCCGGCGATATGGGATATATCCTGCCATGATCGCGTTGACGAATTCCGGCGTGCAAAGCGTGCAAAACACGATTGCGCGCAGAATCTGCGCCGTGACGGTCGTCGGCATATTCGCCGGTTCCACGGCATATGCGCAGACACCCGACTTCTACGGCAGGTACGTCGGCGTACTCGACATCGTTGAACCCGAGGCCTATTTTCTGACCGCGGCGGGTCAACGCGCGTACGACCTATACGACCCGGACTACGGAGATCCCCGGCAATGGGACGACTGCGAGCCCGAGGGCATACCCGCCATTTTGCTTACGCCGGGAGTTGCCACGGTCGATCTGGTCCCGGTAGATGGCCGATTCGAAATGCAGTTCGAGCGGGACGATGCGGTCCGCGTAATCCATATGGATGGCGGCGAGCCGCCCGACGATCAGCCTCCGACCGCGCTGGGTTACTCTCGGGGGCGTTGGGACGCAAATGCGCTGATCATTGAAACGACTCACCTGGAGGGTGGTGTCATCATTGCGCAGACGAGTTATCCGATGAGCCGGGACGCCGTTGTCAGCGAGCGATACTGGCGCGAACCCGGAGAGCAAGACCTGCAAATGGAAGTCACCGTCGACGATCCGGCAAACTACGAGCAACCGGTAACGATCCACCGGGAATGGATATGGTCGCCCGACGCGCCCAGGTTTCCTTGGAATTGCGTCAGTCTGGGACCTCGACATTCGGACGACCTTGACATAGACGAACTACGGCGCATGTTGGAGGAGTTGTAGGCCGTGTTGTTGCCGATCGATTGTGCTGTCGTGACCCGGGTATTCGCGGGAGCCTAGTCCGTGGATGTATCGGGACAATATCGCTTGTCGCAAAGCCGCGAGGCCGTCTGGCAGGCGCTGCTGGATCCTGGTGTATTGCAGCAATGTATTCCCGGTTGCCAGACGTTTGAGGAACTGGCGGAGGATCAATACCGGGCCAGCGTCAAGACCGCGATCGGACCCGTGAAGGCGACGTTCAGCAGCGAACTCAAGATCACCAACGCAAATCCACCGGAAAGTTACCGGCTTGAGGGACAGGGCAAGGCCGGCGCCGTCGGCTTTGGCCGGGGTTTTGCGGATGTCACCCTGAGCGAGGACGAAGGGGGCACGATTTTGAGCTATTCCGCCGACTTTCAGGTCGGTGGACGTCTTGCGCAGATTGGCTCCAGGTTGGTGGTTGCGGCCACCCGCAAGATCGCCGATGAGTTCTTCACGCGTTTGACCGATGCAATCGACGAGGGCGCGCAGAAGGTCGAGCCGGAGCGTCCTTCCGGGCGTGGCAAGTGGTTCTGCGCAGCAGCGGCGGTGATTGCGGTCAGCGCGCTCATCTGGTGGCTGGCTGTACAATAGGGGCGCGTATTGGCGAGACGCTGGTCGAGACGCGGCAAATAATAGCATTCGGGGAACGGAGGGGTCAGTCAATGTTGAGGCGATCGGGTTATGTACTTTTGCTGGCTGGCGGACTGTTCGTTACCACCCAATCGGGGTTGTCGCACCATTCCGTGAGCGGAAACTTCGACCGGAATGCCGCACACGACATAACGGGCACCCTCACGGCATTCCACCTCAGAAATCCTCACACCCACCTGGAAGTGGACGTGGCCGAGGAAGACGGCGCCGTATCCAATTGGTTGGTGGAATGGGGGACCAGGAACGATCTCATTCGTCGTGGTGTCGACGTGGACCGGATCAAGGTGGGGGATGAATTGACGATCACGCTTCTGCCGAGCTTGCGTCTCGAACACGTCGGTTATGCCCGAGCCATGGTTCTTCCCGACGGCTCGACCATTCGAGACTGTGGTTATGCGGCATTTCGTGACGCCCTGGTGAATCCGGAGGAATCGGCGTGCGAGCCGCCCGAACGATAATGCATGGGGCAGGGCGCGACATGAAGACGGCCGCGATCGGCCTTCTAACCGGGTTCGCCGGAGTGCTCCCGGCAACCGCCGCGGCGGAGCGCGCCGAGCTCGATGGCGCCTGGATGCAGTTGAGCGCCGCGCGACCGGCGGTTGAGTTGACGCCGGCCGGCGAAGCGGCAGTCGCCGACTATATCCCTCTGCGGGATGATCCGGATCTGGAGTGCAAACCGGCCAGCCTGACCAACGTCATCGGAATTCCGGATCCACCGTTCGAAATCCGTCTGCGAGACGACCAGGTCGCGATCAACTACGAATACATGGACGTCAAGCGGACGGTGCCCCTCGGTTCCGGACTCGATGTGACGAGCGCCCCGTACACCGTGCCCGACCATCCTCATTTGGGCCGATCCATCGGCCGCTACGAGGGCGATACGCTCGTAATCGAATCGGGCGACGTACAACAGGGCTTTGTCGATACCCGCGGCCCGGCCGAAGGCTATCCTCAATCAGCTCAGATGCGCACCGAAGAGCGATTCCGGGCAGACGGCGACCGGTTGTACGTCGATATCCTGCACACCGATCCCGTCAACTATCTGGATCCGTTCACGATGAGTTTCGAGTTCATCCGTGTCGACTTCGAGATACTCGAGTTCGGATGCACAGTCGAAGCCGCGAGCTACGATCACCGTCTTTAGTCCGCAAATCTTACCCAGCGGCTTCCGCGGCCGCCGATTTTCTCGCGGTGGCGGGTCGTCATCCCTCGAGAAAATCAAAAGCGATAATTCAGTCGGGCGCCCAGTTCTCTCGGAATGCGCAGTTGGAGCCAGTAGTTCCACTGCGACTGATTGGGGGTGATGTTGCGGTCTCCGTTGTAACCCAGATACCTTGGCGTATCCTCGTTGGTCAAGTTGTTACCGAACAGGATCATCTCCCAATTATCGTCGGAGAACGTCACTGAGCCGTTCACTTGCGTGGTCGCAGGCAGTGAGAGCAGGTTGAGTTCGTCGACGTATTGTTCGTTCGCGTAGCGGAGGTTGAATCGCCCGGACCACTCCCAACCGCTGCCCCACAATGGCGCGCGGTACGTGGTCAGCAATGAAAGCGTCGTGCCGGGCTCG
>JAKZVH010000169.1:0-3286 GCA_047516145.1 Gammaproteobacteria bacterium | reverse complement strand
GTGACTCGTTCGCGGTGGAGACGGACGTGCATTACCCGACGGACGTTAACCTGTTGTGGGACGCGATGCGGCGCCGCCGGCCCTGGGGGCCTCGTCGCTACGCTCCTCGACCCCCAGGGCCGGCGGCGCCGCATCGCGGCCCACAACAGGTTAACGTCCGTCGGGTAATGCACGTCCGTCTCCACCGCGAACGAGTCACAGCGCCCGCGCAACGGCTCGCCAGGCTTTTTTCTGGCCACCGCATGACCGCTGGCCACGACCAACTGCCCCACCGCCGACAACAACTCCGGCGTCAGCAACGATACGTTGTCGATCAGCGTCTGCATCTCGTAGCGGCTCCCGTCGGCAAAATCGCCATGCGCCAGCATCGCCCGCACCGTGCGGTGGTTGTTCGCCAGATCGTGAAGACGGTCGAAATCACACCCCAGACCTTGCTTCAGCACGCCCAGCACCAGAATCCGCCAAAGGTCCATGCCCGGACGCCCCACCTTGCGATCGGTCCGCGGCCGGATGTGCCGCTCCAGCAGCGAAAACAACTCCTCGCGCCGCTCCTTGTGCAGGTACTGAAGCCCCTTCAGCACCGCCGGTATGTCGTCGCGGGACTTCGGGTCCAGCCAGATGGCCTCGATCGCAACCTGACCGAATTGAAACTGCCGCTTCTGCACTTCACGCATGCGTCATTCCTCGAAGATCGCCCCAATCGGGCCAAACCCGCCCTATTTTCCCCGATTACCGCTCCAGAAGATATATCTTCGCCACCGAAAATCACCCTTTCACTCTATCTTTCAAATAGATAGGGGTTTTCGGGCAGACACTAGTTACCAGTGCCAGAGGGTGCCGTCTTCGAGGCGGTTCACGGGTAGAGAGGCGGGACGGTAAGGGTACTTGGCTGCAAGTTCCTCATCGATGTCCACGCCGTGGCCGGGCGCTTCGCCGGGGTGCAGGTAGCCTTCATTGAAGCGCCACGCGCGCGGGAACACGGCGTCGGTTTCTTCGCTGTGGCGCATGTACTCCTGGATGCCGAAGTTGGGCACGGACAGGTCGAAATGGAGCGCGGCGCCCATGCTTATCGGCGAAAGATCGGTGGCGCCGTGGCAGCCGGTGCGGACCTGGTAGAGGGCCGCCAGCGCAGCGATCTGGCGCAGGTGGGTAATGCCGCCCGCGTGGGTGACGGTGCAGCGGATGTAGTCGATGAGCTGGTTC
Source organism: Gammaproteobacteria bacterium (assembly GCA_047516145.1). Lineage (GTDB taxonomy): Bacteria > Pseudomonadota > Gammaproteobacteria > Steroidobacterales > Rariloculaceae > UBA6522. The sequence goes on along the minus strand of JAKZVH010000169.1, from coordinate 2,083 downwards.
TCGATCAGGTCCTTGCAGTCCCAGATGGTATTGAAGACTTCGCCCACGGCCAGCGGCGTGGTGGTGTGCGAGCGGATCAGCTTGAAGGATTCCTGGTTCTCCGCCGGGGTGGGGTCTTCCATCCAGAAGAGCGCATGCGGTTCCAGTTCCTTTCCGAGGCGCGCGGCTTCGATGGGGGTAAGTCGATGATGCACATCGTGCAGTAAGTGGGGTGCGGACCCGTATTGTTTCCGCAAGGCCGCGAACAATTCAGGAACGGAGTTCAGGTATTTCTCCGACGACCAGGTGTTCTCGACCGGTAGGGCCGCTGAAGCGGGCTCGTAGTACATCTTGTCCTTGCTCACGCCGTAGGTTCCGGCCAGTCCCGGAACGCCGCATTGGGCGCGCACGGCCTTGTAGCCGAGTTCCAGGTAGCGGCCCACTTCATCCACGGTGGCGGCGACGTCGGCGCCGTTCGCGTGGCCGTAACACAGCACCGCTTCGCGGCTCTGCCCGCCCAGCAACTGGTACAAGGGCATTCCGGCGGCCTTGGCCTTGATGTCCCACAGGGCGGTGTCCACGGCGGCGATCGCGGTCATGGTCACCGGGCCGCGCCGCCAATAGGCCCCGCGGTACAGGTATTGCCAGGTGTCCTCGATACGGTGCGCATCGCGCCCGACCAAGGCCGGGATCAGGTGATTGGTCAGATAGCTCGCGACGGCCAGTTCGCGCCCGTTCAGCGTGGCGTCGCCTACGCCGTGCAGTCCGTCGTCGGTCATGATCTTGAGCGTCACGAAGTTGCGGCCCGGACAGGTCACGATCACGCGTGCTTCGGTGACGCGGGACATCAGTCCATCCTCGCCATGATCGACTTCGTTTCCATGTAAATCAGCAAGCCTTCCAGTCCGTGCTCGCGGCCCCAGCCGGACTGCTTGTAGCCGCCGATGGGCATGGACAGCTCGGGGATGCCGTGGGAGTTGATCCAGACGATGCCGGACTCGAGGCGTTCCGCAATTTCATGGCCCCTTGCGAGGTCCCGGGTCCAGACACTGGCGGCCAATCCGTAGCGGCTGCCATTTGCCCGGCGGACGGCGTCCTCGGGCGTGTCGAAGGGAGTCACGGTGACCACCGGCCCGAATACTTCCTCGCGGGTGATGCGCATTTCCTCACCCGCGTCGGCGAAGACGGTCGGCGGATAGAAGAAGCCATCACCTGCAAGCGGTTCCCCGCCGGTGATCAGTTGCGCGCCCTCGCTTATTCCTGACTGCACCATTTCATGCACGGATTCACGGTGCGAGGCGCTGATGAGCGGTCCCATTTGCGAATCCGGGTCAAGTCCGGAGCCCAGCCTGAGCCCGCGAGCGGCCTCCGCCAGGCCATCCAGCACCTCCTGGAAGACAGCCCGTTGGGCATACACGCGCGATCCCGCGACGCAAACCTGGCCCGCGTTTGCGAATATGGCGTCGGCGGCGCCCGCAATCGCGCGCGGCAAGTCGGCATCGGCAAAGATCAACACCGGCGACTTCCCGCCCAGCTCGAGCGAAAGGCGCTTCAAGTTCCCGCGTGCGTCCGCCAGCAATTGCTTGCCCACCTCGGTGGAGCCGGTGAAGGCCACCTTGTTTACATCGGGGTGCAGCGCAAGCTGCCGGCCCAGCTTTCCGCCCGAACCGGCCAGTATGCTTACCACCCCTGCGGGCACGCCCGCTTCCAGCAATAGTCTGCCCAGATAAAGCGCCGTAAGCGGCGTAAGCCCCGCAGGCTTGAGTACGCAGCTGCAACCGGCCGCCAGCGCCGGAGCGAGTTTCCAGGCCGCCATGACCAGCGGGCCGTTCCAGGGCACGATCTGCGCCACCACGCCCACGGGCTCGTGCCGAATCAGACCCTGGAAACGCTGGCCCGGCACGGACGGATGAAAGGTCGCGCCCGGAAGCTTGGTGCACCAGCCGGCGTAATAGCGGAACGTTTCGGCCGCGTGCGCCACTTCGCCGTGGAGAGCGGCGGCGTATAGCTTGCCCCCAGTGAGCGTTTCCAACTCGGCCAATATCCGTGCGTCGCGTTCGATCAGCTCCGCCACTCGCAGCAGCACGCGCTGCCTCTGCGCGGG
>JAKZVH010000168.1:0-2869 GCA_047516145.1 Gammaproteobacteria bacterium | reverse complement strand
GCGAGGCGGCTTTCTGCCCCCGGTGGACCTGCCTCGGCGGATGTTCGCAGGGGGGCGATTCAGCTTTGACACACCGCTGTTGGTCGGTCATTCGGCGCAGCGTCACAGTGAGATCGTCTCGGTGGATGCCAAGGAAGGCCGCAGTGGCCCGCTGGTTTTCGTAAGCGTTCGCCACCGAATCACGCAACACGGGCGGCTATGCCTTGAGGAAGTGCGCGACATCGTTTACCGGGGGCATGGGTCAAAATCGGCGGCGGTCGCGCACGCCACCGAGTGGACCGAGCCGCCGGCGGGTACTGAAGCACGCATCGTAAACCCCGATCCGGTGCTGCTGTTCCGGTTTTCGGCCCTGACCTTCAACAGCCACCGCATTCATTACGACCACACCTATGCGACAGACATGGAGCGGTATCCGGGGCTACTGGTTCATGGACCGCTATTGGCCATTCTGCTCATGGAGTTCTTGCGCCGGAAAGATCAGCCGGCCAGTCAATTCAACTTTAGTTTCAGGGCGCCCCTGTATTGCGGCAACCCGTTTCGCGTACTAGCCAAGCCGGAGGCGGGGCGGGTTGCACTCTGGGCGGAAGACCCCGGCGGCGGTGTTGCCGTCGAGGCGGAAGCGGTCATCTAGCAGCCGCCAGCAGCATGGAGCGCTTCTTCGAGCATCCCCGTTGCTGAATGTCGGCGGTTTATTCGGTCGGAACGAGCGAATATCGGCCGTCGGCGGCCAGGCAAGGGGCTTCGGGAAGCCCCAGTTCGCGTTTCACGATATTCGCGCCCTGCACCAGGGCAGCCATCTTGTAGCGGGCGTGCCGGCGGCTCATTCCCTCACGCCCCATGCCGCAGTCGGAGCATAGAACCAGTCGTTCGACGGGAATGTGTTTCAGCGTCTCACGAATCCTCGCGGCAATTTCCTCCGGGCGTTCGACCTGGAGGGAATGATGATCGATCATGCCGATGGCAATCTTTTTCTCGGTGATGGTCCGGCCGATAACCGGGATTTCACCCATCCCCGAACTGGCGGACTCGAATGTAATCACGTCGGCGTCCACGCCGTTGTAGGTTTCCAGCGCCGCTTCGTAGCTCTGAACCCCCTGAAACATTCGTTGCTGGGACGGATTGCCCCAGCACGTATGGCACCACACTTCGGTTTTCGCGCGCAGTCCCTTGACCGTGTTATCGAAAACCCCGGCCATGTCGTCCATGTCGTGCTTGCCGAAGACCTTGCCTCGCACCGGGATCATGTGAATGGACGGTTCCTCGATCTGGATCGCGGCGCACCCTGCACTGGCGAGCTCATTGAGTTCCTCGTTGAGCGCCTCGCTCAAGGCCATGATTCGATCGAAGGGATCCTTGTAGTAGTGGTCATCCACGGCCGCGGCCAGGATGTCCGGCGTGACCGTGCCGAACTTGATGGGCCGGGTCGTCAGCCGCTGGGCGGTCTTCCACATGGCCGTATACTGGAGATCGCCGCGGCCGATGGGACCCGTCACCCTGGGCATGATCCGGGCTTCCAGGTAGTCATGAAGGATGTGGCCCATCGGAAAGGCCACGCCGCCCGTGCGCATGACCGTCGCTTGCGGATTGCCTTTCTCGAGTCCGTCCATGTGAAACAGCGGATAGCTGGTCCAGCTCTGCCCCCCCACTTCCTCGTCGTAGTGGGCGTCGCCGTCGGTGCAGATATCCAGGCCGGCGACTTTCTGGTCGCACAGGTGCACGGCGACCGTGTCCGTATATTGCTCGCGGAAGCGTGCGTTCATCATGGCGTGCAAAAACGTTCGCGTACCCAGGTTCCCTGAAAACCAACTCGGGCGGGGTAGGGACCCGATGATCGTGGTGGGCAGCGTGATGCCGGCTGTAGCTTTGAACATGTCGGGTCAATTACCTCTGGAAAAGCGGCGCAATGGTTATGCTTCGGCCGTGACGATGCGGCGGTCGGGCGTTATTTCGAATTTACCTGCGAGCACCGACTTGAGCCGCCGGGCGGTCCGTTCGGCGCCGCCAAAAGCGATAAAGCGGGCTCGGGTCATCCTGGTACCCGGGAATGCGAGTCTATGTTCTGTGAATGCCAATATCAATTCGTCGGCGGAAGCCAGCGTGAATTCTTGGTGTTAGGATTGGCGCGATTCCCGTTGCAAGGAGGGTTCGGATCGCCAATCGCTACCGCATTTCCATCTATCCCATCTCGACAGGCAAGAACCTCGGCTACGGTGGTGTGGGGGTTTGTGGGGGTTCACTGCCGGCGATCGTACCAAGCAAGACATGAAGACAGTTCCCCTGATTTCGGCGCAAGAAGCTGCACTGAAGGTCGAGTCCGGCGACGTTCTCGTGGTGGGTGGATTCGGAATGACCGGCACGCCGATTCATTTGCTGAATGCCATCGCCGAGACCGATGTCAAGGACGTCACGATGATCGCCAACAACATCGGCGAGCCTGGTCTTGGCGGTGGCCGGATGCTTCGCAACGGCCAGATCAGGAAAGCGATCGGCTCTTATTTCACGAGTAACCGCGAGGCCGTTGAAGCGGTTCAGACAGGGAAGATCGAAGTGGAGCTACTGCCCCAGGGCAGTATGGCGGAGGCCATTCGCGCCGGGGGCGCCGGCATCGGCGGATTCTATACACCCGCGTCAGCGGGAACTCCGCTTGCCGAGGGTAGGGAAACGCGCGTCATCAACGGGATCGAGCAGGTTTTTCAACCGGCGTTGACGGCCGATGTGGCTCTGATTCGCGCCTGGCAGGCCGATACGGCAGGCAATCTCGTCTACCGCCGGACCGAGAACAACTTCAACCAGGCGGCAGCCACGGCGGCCAGACTCGTTCTCGCCGAAGCCGAGACAGTCGTCCCCGTAGGGGAACTGGATCCGAACC
>JAKZVH010000167.1:0-8481 GCA_047516145.1 Gammaproteobacteria bacterium | reverse complement strand
ACGCAATTCGTAGTCCCACTTCACGAACTCGCGCACCATGCCGGCCTGATCGAACGACTCCTGGGCCCAGTGGATGGTGGCGGCGCGGGAAGTGACATGGCCCTTCTCGGTAATCGACGAGCGCCCGGCAGCCACCAACATGGGAATGCGGGCGCGGGCAGCGTTGATGATCCCACCCATGGCGTTGGCGGTTCCGGCGATGGTATGGACCATCACCGCCTGGGGTTCGCCGGTCACCATGGTGTAGCCGTGGGCCATGGCGACCGCCGTGATCTCGTGAATCACCGTGATCGGCCGCAAACCGTCCCGCGAACCCAGCGCTTCGCGCTTCGCAAACGCCTCGATAAATGGCGGGAAGTCCGTGCCGGCGCCGGCGCCAAGAAAATACTTGATCCCACGTGCTTCCAGCAGTTCCAGGAACCCCTCGGCCACACTGTCTACTTGCAAACGCTTGACCCGCATGTCTCAACAATCTCCTGCAATCGCCGCCGATCCCCTGGCGCAACGGCGGCCGCCGCGTGTATTTCCGAATATCATTCCGCCACGGATGAGTTATCCGTGGCAGCCGGGTATGATAGTGGAACACGAAAAACGCCCACCTGCACGCGAGGAGAGATGTCATGAGAATCGCCTTTGGAGTCGGTTTCCTGGGACTGGTAGCCGCCGGTAGCGCGATGGCCCAGCAGGATCGGGACTGGGACGCGGTGAACCTGACCATCCACCACGTGGCCGGCGGCATTTACTACCTGGAAGGGACCGGCGGCAACATCGGACTCTCGGTAGGCGACGACGGCATCGTGATGATCGACGACCAGTTCGCGCCGCTGACCGAGCGGATACTCGAAACGATCGCCGACCTGGACGACGGCGAAGTCCGCTTCGTCATCAATACCCACGTTCACGGCGATCACGTGGGTGGCAACGAGAATCTCGGCAACCTGGGGATCACCATTCTGGCCAACGATCGGGTGCGGGTACGCATGGTCGCGGGCATGGCGGCTGAAGCGGCTTTGCCCGTGCTGACCTACAGCGATACCAGCACGGTCCACCTGAACGGCGAGGAAGTTCACGTCTTCACGGTACCCCCCGCGCACACGGACGGTGACAGTTTCGTCCACTTCCGCGGCTCCAACGTGCTCCACCTGGGGGACGTCTTCCGGACCAACAACTTCCCCTATATCGACGTCTCCAATGGCGGCACGCTCAAGGGCACGCTGGAGGCACTGGGTATCGCCATCGGCATGTCCGGGCCGGACACGATGATCGTCCCGGGCCACGGCGGGGTATCCACGCGCGACGACGTGGTGGAATTTCGCGACATGGCTCTGGTGGTCGCCGAACGGGTGGAACGCCTGGTACGCGACGGTGCCAGCCTTGAAGACGTGCTCGGGGCAGGAACCACGGCCGAGTACGAGGAACAATGGGGCGACCCGGAACGATTCCTCACAGGCGTATACACCGAAGTCGGCGGCGAGCTATAGACGCGAAACATTTCCCGAGCCGTCCTGGCCCACAGCGTTTACCACCCTGCCACCGCGGCCGCCGACCGGCTCGCGACGCAAATCGGTGAGAGATGCAGGCCAGAGTCTGCATCTACATCCCCATCGATGCCTCCGGCGCATCGCATCGGCGCATCCAGGAAGCCGGATGCGAGTTGATTCTCGGCGAATCCTCCTGGCGGACCGGAATCGACCGAGGCACCGTGCTGAAACTGGCCACGGGGGCCCACGCACTGATGGGCGCGACCATCAAGCAAGCCCGGATCGATGGTGATTTTCTCGACCGGTTACCGGACTTGCGAATCATTTCCAAATACACGATCGGCGTTGAGGACGTGGACCTGGCCGCCGCCAGTGCTCGCGGCGTGCTGGTCACGCACTGCCCCACTGAGGCCAACTGGGGCGGCGTCGCCGAGGGTACCGTCGCCTTCGTGCTGACGCTGCTCAAGCGCGTTCGGGAACGGGACCGCCGGGTCAAGGCCGGCGGCTGGCGCGACAACGAACTCCTGGGAACGCATCTCGGCCGTCGCGAAGACGGGTACCCCGGCCTCACCGTGGGCATCGTCGGGCTTGGCCGCTGCGGCTCCCGCCTCGCGGAACTGCTGGCGCCCTGGCGGGTTCGACTCCTTGCCTGCGATCCCTACGTAGAGGCCGAAAAATTCGAGCGATACGGCGCCGCGCGCGTGGGGCTGGCGCAATTGCTCCAGGAATCCGATGTCGTCACACTACACGTCACACTGACGGAGGAGACGCGCGGTTTCATCGGCGCGGGCGAACTCGAATCCATGAAATCCACGGCGATACTCATCAACACGTGCCGCGGCGCCGTGCTGGACCTGGACGCGCTCTGCGATGCGCTTGAGGACCGCGGTATCGCCGGCGCCGCCCTGGATGTGCTGCCCGAGGAACCCCCGGACAAGCACGCCCGCATTCTTTCGCTGGGAGACAAGGTGCTGCTGTGCCCTCATATGGTCAGCGCGAATCGCCCGGGTACGCTACAACCGGCCATTCCCTGGGCCACGGAGGCGACCCTGGCGGCACTTCGGAGCCAGGTCCCCGACCATGTCTACAACGTGGATGCCATCCCCAAGTGGCTGGCGCGATTCGGCGAGGCGCCGCTCATATGAGGACCATCGCGAGCCTATTGCCAGACCATCCCCTGTCAACGCCGCGTCAGCGGACGCAATAGGAATTTGGTGGACGATGCAGGCTAAGCCCGAGTACGGACGCCGCGCCATCTGGTCGTGGGCGCTCTACGATTTCGGCAATTCGGCGTTTACGACACTGGTCATTACGTTCGTCTATGCCACCTACTTCACCCAGGCCATCGCGCCGGACCCGATCACGGGCACCGTTCTGTGGTCCCGGGCGATCACGGTCACGGCCCTGATCACAGCGATCTGCTCGCCCTTGCTGGGAGCCCTGGCCGACCGCGGCGGTTATCGCAAGGCATTCGTTGTGCTATCCACGCTGGTCTGCGTGCTCGCCACCGCAGGTCTGTTCCAGGTTCTGCCCGGGCAGGTCATGGCGGCGCTGGTTCTCGTGGTCATCGCCAATCTCGGCTATGAGATCGCCACCGTCTTCTACAATGCGTTTCTTCCGGACATCTCGCCGCCGGGACGCATCGGGCGAATCTCCGGATACGGCTGGGCGCTGGGCTACGTGGGCGGCCTGCTGGCGCTGCTCCTGGCGTTGGTCGCGCTGGTTCAGCCAGCCACGCCGTGGTTCGGTTTCAGCACCGAAGCCGGCGAGAACATTCGCGCCACCAACCTGTTGACGGCGGCATGGTTTTCGGTCTTCGCCCTGCCCTTCCTGCTCTGGGTCCCCGAAGACCGCTCCGCGATCTCCGATCGTGGACGCGTCATCGGCGACGCGGTGCGACAGTTGCGTGGCACGTTCTCGGAGGTTCGCCGGTACCGTCAGATCGTCCGCCTTCTCGTTGCCCGCTTCTTTTACAACAACGGCCTGGTCACCGTCATCGCTTTCGGTGGGATCTACGCCGCCGAATCGTTCGGATTCACGCTCGAGGAAGTGCTGGTCTTCGGGATCGCGCTGAACGTCGCCGCGGGGGCCGGCGCCCTGGCCATGGGCTATCTGGACGACCGGATCGGCGGCAAGCGGACGATCATTATCTCCCTGATTGGACTTACCGTGGCTACCATCCTGGCCATCGCAGCGACTGACAAGCTGTTGCTGTGGGTCGCAGGTGTCATTATCGGCATATTCCTTGGGCCCAATCAGGCCGCCAGCCGCTCTCTCATGGGCCGCTTCGTGCCGAAGAAAAAGGAGAACGAATTCTTCGGTTTCTTTGCCTTTTCCGGCAAGTTGACCGCCTTTGTCGGACCGTTCCTGCTGGGCGTGCTTACCCAGTGGACGGGTTCCCAGCGTTGGGGCATCTCGGTGGTGCTCGTCCTGTTCGCCGTCGGGCTCGTGCTGATGATTCCGCTGGATGAACAGGACGGAATCGCCCGGGCCGAGCGGGGATGACGGCAGCGTCATTGTTGGTCAATTCCGGCGACGGCTTTATCATCGTCCCGGCCCGAATCTTCTGTAGACCCCATGATGCGAATTCTTCCTGAAATCCAGGCCTTCGAACCGGACCTGATCGCCTGGCGGCGCGATCTGCACGCCCATCCCGAGCTTGCCTACCGGGAGCATCGAACTGCCGGATTCGTCGCCGAGCGTCTGCGCGGTTGGGGTATCGACGTGGACCAGGGCCTGGCGGAAACCGGGGTCGTGGGGACGCTGTCCAGAGGCGACGGGCCGTCGGTCGGGCTCCGCGCGGATATGGACGCGCTTCCCATGGAGGAATCCAATACCTTCTCGCACCGGTCTCGCCACCCGGGCTGCATGCACGCCTGCGGCCACGACGGACACACCGCCATGCTGTTGGGAGCGGCCCGGTACCTCGCCGGGCACGGCGAATTCTCCGGCACGATCCGCTTCATATTCCAACCCGCGGAGGAAGCCGCCGGCGGCGCCAGGCGGATGCTGGATGACGGACTGTTCGAGCGGTTTCCCGTGGACGCGGTCTTCGGAATGCACAACTGGCCGGGGCTTGACGCCGGGCGCTTTGCGGCCCGGCCTGGACCGATGATGGCGTCGCTGGACACCTTCGACATCCGCATTCAAGGCCGGGGCGCCCACGGCGCCGCTCCCCAGGACGGCATCGACCCGGTCGCGACCGCCGCGCAAGTCGTCACCGCATTGCAGACCATCGTCAGCCGCAACGTCGATCCGCGGCAGAGCGCGGTGATCAGCGTGACGCGAATCCATGGCGGCGATGCCGATAACGTGATCCCGTCCGAGGTCAATCTGGGCGGCGGAATCCGCAGCTTCGATCCGGCGGTTCGGGAGCTTTTGTGCCGGCGGGTCGTCGAGGTGGTCGAAGGCATCTGCAACAGCCTCGGCGCCACGGGTGCCGTGGAGTTCACCGCCCGCTACCCCGCCGTGATCAACGCAGCCGCAAGCACGGAGCTCGCCATGGGGACCGCCGCCGGCATCGTCGGCTCCGCAAGCGTCAACGCCCAGGCAGATCCCGTCATGGTTTCGGAGGATTTCTCCTGTCTTCTCGAAGCCAGCACCGGCTGCTTCGTGTTGATCGGCAACGGCACCGGCGAGGGCGGCTGCATGATTCACAATCCAGGGTACGACTTCAACGACGATATCCTGACGCTCGGCGCCACCTACTGGGCGCGCCTGGCTCAGGATTTCCTTCGCGGCGCGACGGGTTGAGCAATCCCGCGCCGGTGCGTATGCTGCCGGGTTTTCGGCGGGACGGCGGAGAGGCAACGCATGTCTGATTCCAGGCAGGTATTTTTCATCTTTCCAGGCCAGGGATCCCAGTATCGGGGCATGGGCTCCGATCTGGTCGCCGAATTCGACCAGGCCCGCGAGGTATTCGAGCAAGCCAGCGAAGTGGCGGGCTACGACATGGCGGAATTGTGCTTCGAGGATCCGCAACAGCAGCTTGACCGCACCCGCTACACGCAGCCGGCCATCGTGACCCACGAAATGGCGTGCCTGGAGTCGCTACGAAGCCTCGTGCCGGGTCTGCGGCCCGCGCTGGCGGCCGGTCACAGTCTCGGCGAATATACGGCGCTGGTTGCCGCCGGGGCACTGAGTTTCGAGGATGCGCTGCGCCTGGTGATCCGTCGCGCGGAATTGATGAGCGAGTTCGGCGAGGGCGGGATGCTGGCGACGGGATTGGAACTCGGCCCGGCGCGGGCACTGGCGGACCGGCATTTCTGTGGCATTGGCGGCTGCAATTTGCCCGAGCAGACAGTGATCGCCGGTCGCGACCGGGATCTCGACCGGTTGGCCGCGGACCTCGCCGCCAACTACCCGCGCAAGCGGGCCGTGCGGCTCAAGACGGAGGGCGCGTTTCACACCTACCTGATGGTGGAGGCGGCGCGGCGCTTCAGGGATGTGCTCGAATCGGTCGAGTTCAAGCCGCTATCCACGGGCGTTCTGGCCAACTACACCGGTGACCTGCACGAATCCGACGCAAATGCCATCCGATCGAGACTGTTCTTCCAGCTCTTTCATCCGGTCCGTTGGCGAGCGTGCATGGAGGCGGCGCTGGAAACCGGCGTGGATACCATCGTCGAGATCGGCGGCGGGATCGGCCGGGGTGAAGGGCCGGAAGGAAAGCGGCCCAACCTGGAATCCGTCGTAAAGAAGACGCTGCGGGCTCACGACAGCGGAGCCGAGTATTTCGGCGCGATCAGCGCAGCAGGTATTGGCGAGGTCGCTCGCGTACTGGAACACGCCGCGGCGTAGTTCGTCGGGGAACGCAGGAAGCGCCGCGCTTCACTCTGAAATTCGCCAGCGGTCACTATATGAACATTTCGAGGAGCCGATGGCTGCAATAGGGCAGAAAGCAACCAACGTCACCTGGGAGGAAGGCCTGGTATCGCGGGAAGATCGATTCCAGATCCTTCGCCAGAAAGGTGCGACGATCTGGTTTACCGGTCTGTCGGGCAGCGGCAAGAGCACCATCGCGGTCGCCCTTGAGCGCGCGCTTTTCAGGCGGGGCAAGCTCTCGTACCGGCTCGACGGCGACAACGTTCGTCTGGGGATCAACAAGAACCTCGGGTTTTCCGGAGAAGACCGAAAGGAGAACATTCGGCGGATCGGCGAGGTCGCCAAGCTGTTCGGCGACGCGGGAACGATTGCGCTGTCGAGTTTCATCAGCCCCTACGCCGAGGATCGCGATGAAGTTCGCCGTCTCCACGAAGCGGCCGCCCTCCGGTTCGTCGAGGTCTTCGTGGACTGCCCACTGAGCGAGGCGGAACGGCGCGACCCCAAGGGCCTTTACAAGCGGGCGCGCGCGGGAGAGATCAGGAATTTCACCGGCATCGACGATCCCTACGAAAAACCGGTCAAGCCCGAGGTGCATCTGCGCACCGACCGGATGACCGTAGAGGAGGAAGTCGCGGCCATCATCGATTATCTCGAACACCAGCGCATCATCGACAGCGGCGAAGCATGATGATCCGCCCCCATGGGACCGATGCCCTGAAGCCGCTCCACGTCGCCGACCCGAACCACCGGAAGGACCTGCTGGCCGAGGCGGAAACCCTGCCCTCCATGGTTCTCGATTCCGCGGCGGCCGCCAACGCCGTCATGTTGGGCGGGGGTTATTTCACGCCCCTTGACGGGTTCATGAATGTTGCCGATGCGCTGAGCGTCGCCGAGGCCATGCACACGACGTCGGGGATGTTCTGGCCTGTGCCGATCCTGAATCTGACTGCGGACGCTGGTGGCATCGATGATGCCGACCGAGTCGCGCTGCGCGATCCGAACGTCGCCGGGAATCCGGTGCTCGCGGTGATGGACATTGCGAGTATCGAAACGCTCGACGACGAACAGGTCGACACGATGACCCGGGCGATTTTCGGCACCCTGGATCCTGGCCATCCCGGGGTCGCCGTGTTCCGGAATCTCGGTAACCATTGCGTGGCGGGAAGCATCGAGGTCCTGAACTTCAGCTACTTTGAACAGGATTTTCCGGATACCTTCCGGACCGCAGTGGACATTCGCACCGAGATCGATCGCCTCGGCTGGGAAACGACCGTGGCGTTCCAGACCCGCAATCCCATGCACCGGGCACACGAGGAGCTCTGCCGCATCGCGATGGAGCGGCTGGGCGCCGACGGCCTCGTGATCCACATGTTGCTGGGCAAACTGAAGGCGGGTGACATCCCCGGAACGGTGCGCGACGCCTGTATCCGCAAGATGGTTTCGGACTACTTCCCGGCAAACACGGTCATGGTGACAGGATACGGCTTCGACATGCTCTACGCGGGACCCCGGGAAGCTCTGTTGCACGCGATCTTCCGCCAAAACATGGGCGCGACTCACCTGATCGTGGGGCGCGATCACGCCGGCGTCGGCGACTACTACGGACCGTTCGACGCCCAGGAGATATTCGCGCGGATACCCCCGGGGGCACTTGAGATCGACATCTTCGACGCCGACCACACGGCCTATTCAAGGAAACTCGGGCGCGTGGTGATGATGCGCGAGGCGCCGGACCACACGCCCGAGGACTACATCCTGCTCTCGGGGACGAAAATGCGGGAAATGCTGCAAGAAGGCATCCAGCCGCCTCCGGAGCTCACCCGTCCGGAGGTCGCCGCGATCCTCATGGAGCACTATGCGAGTTGAGTTGAGTCGCGCCCATCCTGGCCCGAATACCTCACCGATATTCGTCCGACCACGGACCCGACAACCAGAACAAATTCGTAAGATATCAGGGAAATTGACGGGGATAGCCGGCTCTCGGAGGGAAGACCATGGCCAAACTCAATCCACAACGGGTCAATCCGATCACGCTCGGCGTCGATGACCTGGCACGCTCGCGAAAATTCTACCAGGCCCTTGGCTGGCGATCAGCCATCGAAACACGGCCTGGGCGCGCGCCAGGAGCGTGTGGGCGGACCTGCGCGGTGAAGACGATGTTGGACCACTACGGCTG
>JAKZVH010000166.1:0-8051 GCA_047516145.1 Gammaproteobacteria bacterium | reverse complement strand
TATCTGGGCATCTCCGACGGCAACATGCAGGAGGGCTCGTTCCGCTGCGACGCCAACGTCTCTGTCAGACCCCGGGGCCAGGCGAAGTTGGGCACGCGGACGGAGATCAAGAACGTGAATTCGTTCCGTTTCGTGGAAAAGGCCATCGAAGTGGAGATCGACCGGCAGACCGACGTGCTGGAAGACGGCGGCAGGATCGTCCAGGAAACGCGGCTTTACGACGCCGCCCGAAACGAGACCCGCGCCATGCGCGGCAAGGAGGAGGCCAGCGATTACCGGTATTTCCCGGATCCCGACCTGCTGCCCGTGGTCATTGAGGATGAACTGGTCGAGCGGTTGCGCGCCGAGTTGCCCGAGCTGCCCGCGGCCAAGCGGCGGCGGTTTGCCGATCGGTACAGTCTCTCGGCGTACGATACCGGCGTTCTCACCGAGTCGCTCGCGGCGGCCGACTACTTCGAAGCCACGGTGCGCGCGGCCCGCTCCGCATCGCCGAAGGCGATATCCAACTGGTTCCAGGGTGAATTCACGGCGCTTCTCAATCGGCACGGCGGGGAGGTTGCCGCCGCGAAGATCGGCGCGGAGACGTTCGCCGCGCTCGTCGACCGGGTCGCCGACGGAACCCTGTCCGGCAGCCTCGGCAAGGAAGTACTCGAAGCGCTATGGGACGGCGAAGGCACCGTGGACGGGATCATCCAGGCGCGCGGGCTCAAACAGATCAGCGACGAGGGCGCCATCGAGGCGCTGGTGGATGACGTCATCGCGGCGTTTCCCGAGCAGGTCGGGCAGTACCGGAGCGGCAAGGGCAAGGTCATCGGCTTCCTGGTGGGCCAGGTGATGAAGGCATCCCGCGGGAAGGCCAATCCGCGGCAGGTGAACGAGGTGCTGAGAAAAAGGCTCGCAGGCTGAGGATCCCCGGGGCATGTACGCGTTAGTCACTCCCCGTCGGGCACCAGCATCCGAATCATCCCGTCCTGACGCGACGTGAGGAACAGCTCGCCGTCACGGCTGCGGCTCAAATGCAGGTCGGCGCGCTGCGTTGCCGCACCGTTGGACCGTTCGATGAGTTCGCGAAAGGAGACCGACGCCCGGTTGCCACTCGGGCCGCGTACGTAGAGCTGAATCTCCTCGACCGGCGCCACCGTGCCGGGGACGCCATCATCGGCGGCCTTCAACGCCGCGAGATCGGCAGCGAAGAGCCGTCCCCGCGCCAGATCCCCGAACACGAACTTGCCGCGCAATGCCTCGATGCGGCCGTGATAGGCGAAGCCGCCGCTGATCGCCCGGCCCTCGTTGTGGTCGTAGATCGCGACGGGATAGGTGTATCCGTCCGCGGTCCGCCCCTCAAGGACATCCGGCGGTAGCTCGTAGAGCTGATTCAGCGCGCCGCCGGGGCGGGTCATGCCGTTCTCCCAGTAGCCTTCGCGGGGCATCCAGCCGTAATTGCCGCCCGCGTGAACGATATTGACCTCCTCGATGTGGTTCATGCCGATATCCATCGCGAACATCGTTCCGTCGGTGAGGTCCCACGACAGGCGATGGGCGTTGCGAAAACCGTAGGCGTAGATTTCGCCGAGGGTTTCGGGGTCGCCGTCGGCGGCGAAGGGGTTGCCCGCGGGGATCGTGTAATCGCCGAGTCCCTTGACGCCGCTCGATTCCGACGGACTGCGTGGATCGATTCGCAGGATCGCCGTGATGACCGAGTCGAGGCGCTGGGTCTGGCCGGGATTTTCGGAGTTCGGTCCCCCGCCGTTGCTGAACCCGAGATCGCTGCCGCTGGTATACAGCAGGCCGTAATCGGGGTCGCCGGGCTCGGACGTCGGGTTGAACCCGACGTAGCCGAACGGGTGCGACATGTTGGCCGTTACGTGCGCTACGCGCAGGAGCTCCCGCCGTGTGCCATCGAACACGTTTGCATCGGGGGCGTTCGCGCGCCACTCGGTGATGACGTTGTGGTGAGTGACGTCGGCTTCGGTGTAACCGGGTGGAATGAAGTCGAGCGATCCCGGATTGGCAAACGCCCACTCGCCGTGCGCCGTGTAAAACAGGCCGTTGCGAGCAAACTCCGGGTGGAAATCGAACCCGATGAACCCGCTCTCGAGCCGGTTGTAGACCGCGAGCGGGAACGCGGCCGCGAAGTCCGCGTAGACCGAAGGCTCGGAGTCGCCGTCGAGCCGGTACAGGTAACCGCGTTGGTCGTTGGCAAAGCGGCGCCCATCCGGCAGGTCGCGAACGAAGCTGACGCGCGCCCAACCGGCCGGGTCCACATCCTGGCTGGCGTGGAGCAACCCGCGTGTCCGGGGAAGGCGCACGACATCGCGAATCTGCACCATCAGGCCTTGTTTCCCGATCGGGGCCGGCAAAGGGTCGGCGATCTGTGCGTGCGCGGCGCGCGCCTGGAACAACCCGAGCGACGCGATCGCGACGAGCAGGGAGGAACCGGTATGCAGCTTGTTCATTATCTTGAGCCCTCCGCAGGATTTCGTTCATGCGCGGCAGATTTATGCAGGAGTTTAACCGACACAGGGTTTCCCGGACGGTCGGTGCCGCGCTGGATGTAGAATCGACTCATTCTGAAGTGGATGAACTTCCCGGAGGGGTTCCCGTATGCAAGGAGATCGTATCTGGCGCGGTGTTGGCCTGGCGCCCTGGCGCCGTAATTTCCGGCGCTATGGAAAACTCGGACTGGCAGGCGCGAAGTAACCCGGGTATTCTTTCCGATGCGCAGCAGTCGCGGTGCTCGCAAATCGCGCAAAACTCGTCCATAATCGGCTGAAAATGTTGAGGAAAAAACATGATTGACGTAACCAAGAAACAGGCTGCATCCGTGTCGGAGGATTCACGGCGCAACCCCTTATCCAGGATGCTGAAGCAACCCAGGACCGGTATGGGCGCGGCGGCGGCGAGCAACGCGGCCGCGAAGAAGGCCGTGGAGAGAGCACCAATGCCGAGCAAGGCAAAGACCTCCGATTCCACCGCGACGGTCGGCGCGACCATCAACATCAAGGGTGACATCTCCGGCAAGGAGGACATTTTCGTGAACGGCAGCGTTGAAGGCACGGTTGATCTCGCCGACAACGACGCTACCGTCGAGAATTCGGGCCGCGTCCAGGGAAGCATCGTGGCGAAGCAGGTGCGGATCAAGGGTGAAGTCATCGGCGATATCGAAGCGCGGGAAAAGATCACCATTTACGCCACCGGCACGGTGCAGGGCACGATCATTTCCCCGCGGGTCGAGGTTGAGGACGGCGCGAAATTCAAGGGCCGCATCGATATGGACATCGATGCAGGCAAAGAAGATGTCGCGGCGTTGAAGCATCCGAAGAATTGAGGCTTGAGTGGGGGCAATGGCATCCAACGATTCGGCCCGGGATTCGGGTCCGGACGGGATTCCGCCCCCGGCAAGCTGGTCCTTCGAGTCCACGCGCATCCTGCCGCAGGTATTCGATGGGCTGGATACCGCCAGAAATCTGAGCGTTCTCGATGCCGGTCCGGCCGAACCCGTGACCGTCGACTTTCTTCGTCGGTTCCGCTGCCGGCTCTACGTAGCCGATTTGTTCGACCGATCGACACCGGAGCGAGGTGTCGAGCCGTTTTCGGAGTTTCTCGATTCTCACGGCAACGTCCGCTTCGACGTTTGTCTCCTGTGGGACTACGTCAATTACCCGAATGACGCGGCGTTCGCGGAATTCGTGGCGGCCCTCGGCAACCACGTTCATGAAAATTCGCGAATCTACGCCATCGGCGCCTATTCGACCGAGGTACCGCTAAGGCCCCACCGCTACGCCATTACCTCCGTGCATCGGCTGGCGATTCGGCCGGTCCCGGAGCGGGTCCCCCACGCCCGGTCCCAGAACGACGTCGTCAACGCCATGCCACGGTTCTTCGTGCATCGTGCCGCGCTCCGGCGCGACAACCGGCTCGAGTTGCTGCTGCGGCCACGGTCGATTCCGTCGCGGTAACCCGCAAATCTCTCCACCCGGTCTGCGCCCTCCAGGCGCGCGTGGACCAGCAGCCCGTGGCAAAAGTCCCACTGCATTCGACAGGCGTGTCATCCCGGCTGACGGCGTTGCTCGTCGGTCGAATAGTCCCGATATTCTCCCTCCTCGCGCCTTGTCAGCCGGGCGCCTCGCCGGTCTCGGTGCGACGCCGGACTTTCGCCACGGGCTGCTAGCAATGGGCCCATTGACAGCCGCACCGTAACCATCTATATAACAACATCCTTATATTGAGATGGTGCTATGCGGAACTTTCATGCGCTGGCGGACTTGCTTCAGGCGCTGCAGGACCCGACGCGCCTGCGCCTGCTTTGGGGGTTGCGCCACGGGGAGCTGGCGGTGGGAGAAATCGTCCAGGTTACCGGCCTCAGCCAACCCCGCGTATCCAGGCACCTGAAACTGCTCTGCGACGCCCGCGTCCTTCGACGCACGCCGGACCAGAACGAAGTCTACTACCGAGCGACCGTCGACGATGACCGCCGCGCCCTGGTCGAGGCGGTCCTGTCGAACGTTCCCGAGGACGACCCGGTCATCGTCCGCGACCGGGAGCGGCTGACCGCCATCCTGGACAGCCGTCAGGCCCGGGCCCGGGCGCTGTTGGACCGGTTGGGCGTACGGCCACTGAGCGTCGGCGAGATTTCCGACGTGAGCGCAGCGGTGGATGCGCTGCTGTTCCAGGGGCGGCCCGGAAGCGCGTCCGGCGATTCGTTGGGGGATGTGCTCGATGTCGGCACCGGCACCGGGAGCATGCTCCGGCTGCTGGCGAATTGCGCCCAGAGGACCGTGGCCGTGGATCTGTCTCGGGACATGCGCCTGGTCGCACGGGCCGCGGTGCTCGCCGCCGGACTGTCCAATTGCACCGTGCGCCAGGGCGATATGTACGACCTGGACTTCCCGAGGGAATACTTCGACCTGGTGACCATGGACCGGGTGCTGGGTACCGCCGAGCACCCCGGCCGCGTACTTGGGGAGGCCGCGCGGGTGATCAGGAACGGCGGGCGCCTCCTGGTCGTGGAGACGTCGGGCGAGCTGGTCGATGAGGCCAACCTGGTCAGCTACCTCAGTGCCGCGGGGCTGTCCCCGGCTGGATCGCAGGGTACGGCGCACGGCACGGCGCGGGTCGCGCTCGCCGTGAAGGACGGTGCCGATAGCCATGCGTGACGAGATCCAGGTTTCTTTCGAGTTCTTCCCGCCGGCCACCGAGAAAATGGCACGGATGCTGTGGCGTTCCGTGAAGCGGCTGGAGCCGCTGGGACCGCGGTTCGTCTCGGTGACCTACGGAGCGGACGGCTCCACGCGCGACCGCACGCGTCGCGTAGTCGAGCGAATTCGCCGCGAAACCGCACTTGCCTGTGCGCCCCACCTCACCTGTGTCGACGCCCGCCGTGAAGACGTTCTGGACATCGCCCGGGGATACTGGGACGCCGGCATACGGCACCTGGTCGCGCTGCGGGGCGATTTGGCGCAGGGCGTGTGCGCCTATGCTCCCGACAAACGCGGTTTTGGCTATGCATCCGACCTGGTTGACGGGTTGCTCACTGTCGGCCGATTCGATATTTCGGTCGGTGCCTACCCTGAAGTCCATCCCGAAGCGCCCAGCGCGGCAGCCGATCTGGACAACCTCAAGCGCAAGATCGATGCGGGCGCCACCCGCGCCATAACACAGTTCTTTTTCGACACCGATGCGTATCTGAGATTTCGCGACCGGTGTCACGACGCCGGGGTGGACGTGGCCATCGTACCCGGGATCCTTCCCATCGCGAATTTTCGTGGGATGTTGAGGTTTGCGTCCAAGTGTCAGGTCCACGTGCCGAACCGGCTTCACGAGCGCTTCCACGGCCTGGACGACGACCCGCAGACCCGGTTGATGATTGCCGCTGGCGTGGCCATCGAGCAGGTGGATCAATTGCGCCGCCACGGCGTCGAAGCGTTTCACTTCTATACGCTGAATCGATCGGAGCTTACGTACGCCATATGCCATGCGCTGGGCTTGAGGCCCGGCCCCGGGGAGCGCGCGGCGTGACCGATCGGAACGCCCAACTGCGAGCGTTGCTTCGGCGGCGGATCGCCATTTTGGACGGCGCGCTGGGGACCAGTGTGCAAGCTCTCGGGCTCTCGGAAGCGGACTTCCGCGGCGAGCGGTTTGCCGACTGGCCGCGGGAACTCAAGGGCAACAACGATCTGCTCTGCATCACCCGGCCCGCCCGCGTCGCACGGATTCATCGAGAATTTCTCGATGCCGGCGCCGACATCATCACCACCAATACGTTCAACGCCACGGCGTCCTCCCAGGCGGACTACGCAATGGAGTCGCTGGTGGAAGAGCTGAACCTTGCCGCGGCGCAACTGGCCCGCAAGGTAGCCGATGCGGCGGCGGCGCGTACCGGGACACCCCGCTTCGTCGCCGGGGCATTGGGCCCGACCAACCGCACCAGTTCCCTTTCGCCGGACGTAAACGATCCCGGTTTGCGCCACGTCACCTTCGATCAACTCGCCGACACCTACAGCACCGCGGCGGCGGCGCTTATCCGGGGAGGTGTCGACCTGCTGATGGTGGAAACCGTATTCGACACGCTGAACGCCAAGGCGGCGCTGTACGCGATCCGTCGGCTGCGGGATTTGTCGGGATTCGACGTCCCGGTGATGATCTCAGGGACCATCACCGATGCCTCCGGCCGCACGCTTTCCGGGCAGACGCTGGAGGCGTTCTACAACTCCGTCCGCCATGCCCGGCCGCTACTCATTGGGCTCAATTGCGCGCTTGGAGCGGTCGAGTTGCGCCCCTACGTGGAGGAGTTGGCGAGCCTGTCCGAATTCCCGGTGAGCGTGCATCCGAACGCGGGTTTGCCCAACGAGTTCGGCGAATACGACGACACGCCGGAGCACATGGCCGAAGTACTCGGCGAGTTCGCGGCCAACGGGTGGATCAATCTCGCCGGCGGATGTTGCGGCACGACGGCTGCGCATACCCGGGCGATCGCCGAGGCGGTCGGCAGGCACGCGCCGCGGCAACCGCGCAAGGTGGGGAGGCTGACGCGGTTGTCGGGGCTCGAAGCCTGCACGATCGGTCCGGACAGCCTGTTCGTCAACGTCGGCGAGCGCACCAATGTCACCGGGTCGGCGCGATTCAGGCGGTTGATCGAGGCCGAGGACTACGAGGAGGCCGTGAACGTCGCGCGCGACCAGGTGCAGAACGGGTCCCAGATCGTCGACGTCAATATGGACGAAGGCATGCTGGACAGCGAAGCCGCGATGCAGCGCTTTCTCAACCTTGTGGCCGCGGAGCCGGACATCGCCCGCGTGCCGGTCATGGTGGATTCGTCCAAGTGGTCGGTGATCGTGGCCGGGCTCAAGTGTCTGCAGGGTAAGGGCGTCGTCAATTCCATCAGCCTCAAGGAGGGCGAGGAGGCGTTCCTGCAACAGGCCCGCGAGATTCGCCGCTTCGGCGCCGCGGTGGTCGTGATGGCCTTTGACGAGAAGGGCCAGGCGGAGACGGTCGAGCAAAGGGTCGCGATCTGCCGGCGCTCCCATGACCTTCTGGTCAACGAGGCCGGCTTTCCTTCCGAGGACATCATCTTCGATCCGAACATCTTCGCCGTCGCCACGGGGATCGAGGAGCACAACGACTATTCCGTGGCTTTCATCGAGGCGACGCGGCGTATCAAGTCCGAGTTTCCCCACGTGCTGGTGAGCGGCGGAGTCAGCAACGTTTCGTTCTCCTTCCGTGGCAACAACCCGGTCCGCGAAGCCATGCACTCCACGTTCCTCTATCACGCGATTCGCGCGGGCATGGACATGGGCATCGTCAACGCGGGACAGCTCGCGGTCTACGAGGATATTCCGGCGGAACTCCGGGAGGCTGCGGAAGATGTGATCCTCAACCGCCGCGCGGATGCCACTGAGCGCCTCGTGGGGGTGGCGGAAGCGTATCGCGCCAGCGGTTCCCCGCAGCGGGAGAAGGCCGCCGAGGACTGGCGCGGCTGGCCCGTTGCCCGGCGCCTGGAACATGCGCTCGTGCACGGTATCGATCGATTCGTCATCGAGGATACCGAGGAG
>JAKZVH010000165.1:0-2706 GCA_047516145.1 Gammaproteobacteria bacterium | reverse complement strand
GATCCGAAGCACGTACGATCCACTCAACCAGACGGCGGAAATCGACGTGCTCAGGCCTGTGATCGAGGCGGATGTGCTCGTGCTGGATGATCTAGGTGCAGAGAAGACCTCAGAATGGGTCGAGGAGACGCTGAACCACATCGTCAACGCCCGCTACAGCGCGCAGCGGACGACTGTTTTTACCTCGAACTACGAGGAAAAGGGGGACGACACGACCGATCCGGATTCGCTACTGTTTCGTATCGGCTACCGGATGCGCTCTCGCCTCCACGAAATGTGCGACTTGGCCGACCTGGACGGCGCCGATTACCGCCAGCTGCCGCCCAACGGCGGCGTCGACGACCTAGTGACCCTCTGGAAGCTTCGCACCAAGGCGTCGCGCAAGGCCACGCTGCCTTCGCGCGTGGCCGGCCAGGCGCGCGCCCAGATCCGGGAGCGCGATGGCAAGGCCGATCTCAAGTGGTCAGGCGGCCGGGCTGGATCGTAGGCCTTCGGCTGTAGCCTTTCGACTTTGGGCATGGTCGCGTGCTAGGGCCAGAAGCCCGAAACCTTACTCTAAGTAGCGTGCTCGGACTCTACGTCCATATCCCTTTCTGCTCCGCCATCTGCAACTACTGCAACTTCAACCGCGGCCTCTTCGAGACAGGGCTGAAAGAGCGGTACGTGGCTGCACTGCTGACCGAGATCGGGCGGGCAGCCGACGGCTTACCGGCGGATACGATTTTCTTCGGAGGCGGCACGCCGTCGCTGCTCGAGCCGACGGAGATCGCGGCCGTGGTCGACGCGTGCCGGCAGTCGTGGTCGCTGGACGGCGATGTGGAGATCACACTCGAGGCCAATCCGGAGACGGTGACGCCGGAGCGGTTGGCCGGCTTCCGGGCGGCCGGCGTCAATCGACTCAGCTACGGTATCCAGTCCTTCCGCGACGACGAGCTCGAGCGTCTGAGCCGCCTCCACTCGGCTGCCAGGGCGGTCGAGGCGTTCGGGATGGCTCGCGTCGCCGGTTTCGACAACATTTCGCTCGATCTGATGATGTGGCTCCCTCAGCAGACCGTCGCGCAGTGGCTCGAGTCGGTTGATGCGCTCATTGCGCTTGGTCCGGACCACGCCTCGATGTACATGCTAGAAATCTATCCAAACGCACCGCTTCGCGACGCCATGGCTCGCGGCCAGTGGTCGGTCGCGCCCGAGGACGATGTGGCGGAGATGTACCTGTGCGGTCTCGGCAGGATGGACGCAGCCGGCTATGCGCAGTACGAGATCTCCAACGTGGCGCGCCCCGGTCGGCGCTCGCGCCATAACCTGAAATACTGGACCGACGGCGAGTGGCTCGGTTTTGGATGCGGCGCGCACTCGACGCGGATCGGTACGCGTTGGAAGAACCTGTCCGGAACGGAGGATTACATCTCGGCCGTCGCGGCCGGGGGACCGGTGGCCACGGAACGGCGGGTTCTGTCGGCCGCCGAACGGCTGGAGGAGGCTCTGTTCACCGGGCTGCGGCTCAGTGCCGGTCTTGACCTGCAGGCTGTGAACGACCGGTACTCCGTCGACGTCTGGAGCCGGTATGGCGGGGAACTCCAGCCTTTCGTAGATCAGGGGGTTCTGTTCTATGATGGGAAATTGCTGCGGCTGCCGCGGGAGGGAATGCTTCTCGCTCACGAGATCATGGCCGTTTTCATCGGGTGAACTGTACGGTAGAGTTATCGACTTTCCGGCATTCCCAGGAGGCTTGAAGATGCGACGACTGTCCGGATTATTACTGGCTGGCGCGATTCTGTTGCTGCCGGCGCTCTCGCAAGACCACGGTACGGCGCACGCCCAGGATGCGCTGACGTTCGATGGTGACACGGCGCTTTGGTTGATCGCAATCAAGCCGGACAAGACCGCCGACTTCGAGGGGATCATGATGAAGGTCCGGGAGGCGCTGCTGAAGTCGGAGATGCCCCAGCGCCGGCAACAGGCGGCGGGGTGGAAGGTCATCAAGGGCGTGACGCCGATGCCGGACGGCAACATCGTCTACACCCACGTGATCAGTCCCGTGGTCAGGGGCGCCGACTATGGGATCATGGCGATTTTGTACGAAGGGTTCACGGGGCCGGTGGAGCAGTCAGAACTGTATGAGTTGTACAGTGGGGCGTTCGGTGCCGCGCTGGGGGCGAACGTCGGCACCCTCGCGGTGGATTTGTCGCAACCGTAGTTACGCGCTGGCACGACCCGAGCCACGGACGGCGCCCGCCGTTCGTGACTCTTTTCGTCGGGGGGGACCTTCTCGTCCGCGTGGAGTGTCGATGCGAATCGTTATGACAATGCTGGCGGCCCTGTCGCTCACGGGACTTCCGGTGCATGCGCAAACGCTTTCGCCGGTTCCTGTGCAGGCGCCGGCGTCAGTGCCTGAACAGGTCGTCCCCGTGCCCCCCGTTTCCCAGGAGCCCTCTCCGGCGGAGGCTGCACCTGCGGTACCGGGGCCTGTGGTGCCTGCCCCCGTCGTGCCGCCCGTGCCGCTTGGCGCGCGCACGTTCACGAGCCCAACGGGAATCATCTTCAGCGCGGTGCGCTCGGATCGGGTCGTCGACTTCGAGATGGTGATCGCGTACCTGGAGGCAGCGCTTGAGAAGTCGACGGACTCGGGCGTGCGCGCGCAGGCGCCGGGCTGGCGGGTGTTCAAGGCTGCTGAGCCGGGACCGAACAGCACGGTGCTGTATATGT
>JAKZVH010000164.1:0-33594 GCA_047516145.1 Gammaproteobacteria bacterium | reverse complement strand
CGCCGGTATGTCGTCCCGAGACTTCGGATCGAGCCAGATGTCCTCGATCGCCACCTGACCGAATTGAAACTGCCGCTTCTGGACTTCACGCATGCTCAATCCCTCGAAGATCGCCCGGAATCGGGCCCAACCGGCCTTATTGTCCCCGATTGGCGCTCCAGACGATATATCTTCAACACCGAAAATCACCCTTTCACGTTACCATTCAGATACATAGGAATTTTCGGGCAGACACTAGTTAATTCGGAGAGGCATGTTGGGTGCAGCTTCGGTAATCGCGCCCGAGGCTTCCAACACAAGGTGGGGCCTGATCGGCCGGTCCCGGGGATCTAACATGACGCCTTGAACCGGCAACGACCCCGAGGAACGCACAGACGCCATGAACGACCACGATGACGAACTGCGACAAGCGGTGGCGCTGTTTCGCTACGGGGTGATCGCCGATCTGGCGCACCTGGCGTCCGGCACCCTCGGCATCGGCGTGAGTACGCTCAAGTTGTAGCCAGTCCGCTTGCGGTTTGCTTCTCTGTTCAAATCTTCCCAGTTTTGTTCTACCGAACTCGTCGTTAGTCTTTGACTGTGGGCGCTGGGGAAACCCACCCCTCGGCGCCTGGGCTGGCGCCGGGGGCGGCTCGGCGGCTCAAGGCATCTTGCAGCCGCCCGGGAAGTCCCTGGAACCCCCGGTTGGACATGAGCGCCACCTGGTCCCCGGGCCGCAACTCGTCCAGCAGGCGCAGGAGCAGTCCATCCGCCAGATCCACCGCGACCAGCCTGTCGCCCAGACTGGCCAGCACGGACTCCGCATCCCACTCCAGGTCGCCGGACGTCAACACGAAAACCTTGTCGGCCTCGTCCAGGGACGGTCCCAGCGAGCCCCGATGAATGCCCATGCGCATCGTATTGGAACCCGGTTCGAGGACCGCAACGATTCGCCGCTCGGGTCGCGCGTTGCGCAGCGCAGCCAGCGTCGCTCGGATGGCGGTGGGATGGTGTGCGAAATCATCGTACAGCGCGATCCCGTCGTACTCGCCACGCTCCTCCAGGCGCCGCCTTACGCCGCGGAAGCTGGAGAGGGCTTCGAGAGACGATGCCACCGGGACACCCGCATGGGCCGCGCAAGCGATGGCGGCCAGCGCGTTCTCCACGTTGTGGTTGCCGAGCTGACGCCAGCTGGCCTGCCCCACGTGCTCGCCACGGTGACGGACGCTGAAGCCGGAACCCGACTCGACTGGAACGCCGCGCCCGAACCATTCCGACCCGCGATCCACCGCGCTGAACGTTTCCACGGGCGTCCAGATGCCTTGTGCCAGCAGCTTTTCCACGTTGCTGTCACGGCCATTGACGGCGACCCGGCCACGGCCCGGAACGGTGCGCAAGAGGTGATGAAACTGGCGCAGGATTGCGCCCATGTCGGCATAGATATCGGCGTGGTCGTATTCGATGTTGGTGATCGCCAGGGTTCGCGGACGATAGTGGACGAACTTGGCCCGTTTATCGAAGAACGCCGTGTCGTATTCATCGGCCTCTACCACGAAATACCTGGAGCCTCCAAGGCGCGCGGATACGCCAAAATTCGCCGGGACGCCGCCGATCAGGAATCCCGGCTCGAGTCCCGCGTAGTCGAGTATCCACGCCAGCAGGCTGCTCGTGGTGGTCTTGCCGTGGGTCCCGGCGACCGCCAGCACCCAGCGATCCTTGAGCACGTGCTCGGCCAGCCACCGGGGCCCGGACCTGTAGGGCAGGCTGGAGTTCAGCAAGGCCTCGACCATCGGGTTGCCCCGGCTCATGACGTTGCCGACGATCGCGCAATCGATATCGTCGTTCAAGTGGTTCGGATGGTACCCTTCGCGCACGGCAATACCCAGCTCCCTGAGCTGATCGCTCATGGGCGGGTAGGCATTCTTGTCGGACCCGGAGACGCGGTGACCCGCGGCCTTTGCGATCGCGGCAATGCCGCCCATGAACGTACCGCAGATTCCCAGGATGTGGACGTGCATCGATCGGCTGCCGACAGTGTATTACTCGACCAGGCGGAGTTGGTGTACTGTCTCACAAATCCGTGACCGATACAGAACGACTCGTTGGCGATTCGCAAGCCCTTGCGACCCTGGTGGACGCGATCGACGATTCGCCGTTGATTGCGCTCGATACCGAATTCATTCGCGAGCAGACGTACTATCCGCGACTGTGCCTGATCCAGATTGCAACGCCACGGCGGCTGGCTTGCGTTGACTGCCTGGCCGACATGGACCTGGATCCTCTGTTTGCCGCCCTGGTCGCACCGGGGCGCGCCTTGCTACTGCACAGCGCCCGGCAGGACCTGGAGGTGATGCTGCCGCGCCTGGGGCGCCTCCCCGATCGCCTGATCGACACGCAACTCGCCGCCGGTCTGCTCGGCTACGCGCCGCAGATCGGCCTGCAGAGCCTCCTCGCGGAGGAACTGGACATCGAAATCGACAAGGCCTTCACGCGTGCCAATTGGGCGGCCCGGCCGCTTCCGGAGGGCGCGCTGGGCTACGCGCTGGACGATGTTCGCCACCTGCCCGCGCTGTGGGGAGCACTACGGCGAAAACTGGACGGCCTGGATCGAATCGAATGGCTGGAGGAGGACTGTCGAAGCGCGCTCGATACGCCGGTGCAGACCCCGCCGCAGATGCTCTGGTCGCGCCTGAAGGGCATCGGTAAGGCAGATACGGGAACCCGGTGCGCCGCCCTGGGGCTGGTGGAGTGGCGCGAGCGGTGCGCGCAACGGTTGAACCGGCCGAGGGGCTGGATCTGCAGCGACGACCTGCTGGTGCGCATTGCCCGGTTTTCGCCGCAAGCACAGGAAGAATTGCAGAGGATCCCCGAGATGCCGCCCCGCCTCGCGCAGCGTCGCGGCGACGAGATCCTCTCGGCCATCGCCGCTTCACGCAACCCGGAAAACCTGCGGCTGGCCAGCTTGCCGCATGGCGTTCCCGCCAACGGTGGACTGAAGCAGTTGCGCGAGCGGGCAAGGCAGCGTGCCCGTGAACTCGATATCGACCCGCAGGTTCTGGCGACCCGCCGGGAACTCGGCGAACTGCTGGGCGGCGTTCCCTCGGGAAGAATCGCGGCTGGTTGGCGGCGCAGTGAACTAAAGGGTTTGCTGTGTTAGGGCTTCCGCGCGCGCTTTCAGCGACAGCGCCATGTCGTTGAAGCCGCGCCGGATGAGCCGTCCGAACAGCAACACGACCAACGGAGTGAGCGGACCGGTAAACGCGTCGGTCGTCAAGTAGCGGCAGCGCGTTTCGCCCAGGGCTTCCAGGCGTTGTTCCCGTCGGGCAGAAAGCAGATAGCGACTGCCTAACCTGGTGCCCCAGGCCAGCAGGTGCGGCGGATCGACGGACTCGATCCATTCCGGCTGCTTCAGCTTCAAACTCCCCAGGGTGACATACAAATCGACCGGCGAGCCGATTTCGAAATCCGTTTCGACCCGTGTTGTAAACGGATTCCATTCACCGTACCGCTCGATGTCCATGAGAATGTCCCACACCCGTTCGACTGGCGCGGCGATGTCTACCGTGTCTGAACTGACCCTGTGTTTGAACATGGCGATTCCTCCCTGAAATACGTTGTTCGCCGGGCGAGGCTTCGACCAGTTCCGGTTTTCACGACGAGTCGCGCCTACCGGATTTGCATGCGTCGACCTCCGTTTTGCCTCCGGGCGCATGTTTCGCCACGAGCGCCTCGCTCGCCTGCCACAGCCGCTTGCCGGCGGTCTCGTCCATGGCAAGCGGAGACGCCTCTTTCTCCCGCATCAGGTGCAGGTAGACACCGCTGCGCCGTCCCATCTCCTCGGCGCAACATGCATAGGTGACCGGAGCCGCGGCTTTCTCGGGCGTCGCGAACAGCAGGCGCATGACCGGGTAAAGCAGCGGCTTGAGAAACGCCGGCGCTTCCCGCGCGATGTTGGAGTTGACCGCCCCCGCGCAGAGCGCATTCACCGCGGCCCGTATCTCGCCGTCCGGGTTCAGCCGGCGCGATAGCTCCTGCGCATAGGTGCACAGGTGCAGTTTGCTCAATCCGTAGGATTTCAAGCCGCCCTTCAGACCGTAGTCGGAGTAGGCGCCGAACGTGTCGAAGTCGATCGGGCCGGCGGATCGATGGGCCTCGGACGCGACGATTACGATTCGCGGCGTTTCCTCCGGACGGCTGGACGGTCGAATCGTCCCGTCCGCCAAGAGCCGGTCGATCAGCACTCGATTGGCGAGAAAATGCACCGCGAACATCACCTCGTAGCCCTGCGATGACCGGCGCGCGCTCAATGGCATCAAGCCGGCGTTCAGAACGATGATGTCGATCTGGACGCCGTCGCGTTTGAGCGTGTCGCAGAGCGCGTGCACGGAGTCGAGATCGGCGAGATCGACCCTGAGCATCCGAACCTTGCCGCAACCGGACAATCGCCTGACGTCTTCGCCGGCATCCGGATGGCCGCCGCGACAGGCCATGAGGACCTGTCCGCCGCGCCTCGCCAGGTCCACCGCCACGGCCTTGCCAAGCCCGCTGTTGGCGCCGGTGATCAAACAGACCTTGCCGTCGATGCGCACGCGTTCCGGCACGGGACTGAGCGTTTCCCGTTGTGAGAATCGATCGACGATGGCACTCGATACCGCGCCAAGGATCCTGTTGTGTTTCGCAGTCCGCATCTCGCTCCGGCGCGCGTCGCGGGGCGCCATCAATCTTGCCGTGACATGGTCGATTCGTCGGGTATCCGATATTCGCGCCGGTAGAATTCGCAGGTCGCGTCGATGGTCGTGTCGTCGAGACCGAAGCGGGCCATCGGATAGACGTGCTTGCCGTAGCGATTCTTCACGTTCCGTCCAGAGACGGACTTGACGGCGTTCCTGGCTTCTTCGGTGAATTCAAGTTCCGCGGCTCCATAGACCTTTCGCAATTCGCCGATCGGATCGCGGAGCAGATCGTAATACGACACGTCGACAAACGCGCTATCGGCCGCCGCTCTGCGCACGACTATCGAGCGCGCCATCATCCGGTGAATCTTGCGCATCCAGTGCCCGGCTATCTCCCCGGGATCCACGTGGTCGCTCAGGATGCCGCGCCCATGAGCCACCATGCTGCAGAACGACGGTATGGATTGCTTTGGATCGCGATGTGTCTGGACGATGCAGACGTCCGGCAAGACATCGAGAACGACATCCAGATGCTCCATGTGATGAGGCGTCTTCAGCACCCAGCAGGCGCCCGGGCGCTGCCAATGCAGGATCTTGAGCAGGACAAGAAGGTATTCGTAGCATCTCGTGTGATCCTGATCTTCCAGCCACGCTGCGTAGCGCGGCACGTGCATGGCCGCTTCCGGCGACTGGCTCATGAACGACAGGTCGAGCAGGAAAATCTCTTCTTCCGGCGCGTCGTGTTCGACGGGATGAACGGCGAAAAACTCCGGCGCCAGGAAACCGATCGTGCGTGCCGCGAATTTCGCCTGCCGTATGCGGCGCCGGGGATCGCCCTTCCGTTCGCCAGGCAACGGAACCGGATTCAGCGCTTCCCACGATCGCAGTTCGCGCACCCGGGGGTCCGCCGCGATCAGCCGGTGCAGCGTCGTGGTTGCGGTACGCTGCAATCCGGCGATCAGGACGATCTTCCCGAGGTCGATGTCGAGAATCTCCGGGTTGCTCCGCAATAGATGCTCCACGCGCAACCGGATCGACAGGGCCGATACGATTCGCGAGTGCTGGATCCCGATGCCCAACGGGGTCAGCCTCGCTTCATCGTTGATTGATTGGACGAGAACGCTCAGGGGTTCCAGAAACAACTCGTCGCCGAAGTCCGAGAGTCCCGTCCGCCGCCTGGCCGCGGCGATCATCCGGTCGACGTCGAGGCCATCGCCAAGCCCGAACGTCCGGGCCAGGCGTCCGGCCCGGTTGAAGATCGACACGGCCAGGGGGCGATACGGGTTGCCGTAGTCCGTCGAAGTCTGCAGCGAGGATCCAGTCCGCATTTCCGCTTGTCTACCGGTTGCGGAGCGCGCGCAGCGCCGACAGCTTCACGAGCCGCGTTTGGGGTTGCGGATGCACTTCCGCCCTGATCCAGCGGAAACACATGGTGCCGGACGCATGACCGGCGGTCTCGATCCAGTTCGGCAGCCCGGGATCCTCGTGGGCCACCACGAGTCGAACGGAGCCGTCGTCCTCGTACTGCGCCAGGTGCTTGTTGGTATGGATGTTGTGGTAGCGATAATCCAGCGATTCCATCCAGTAGTTGTTCAATTGAAAATTCCAGTGCTCGCATTCGGGCGGCATGGCTTCGATTACCAGGGCTTCGTCTGCCGCCACGGCCCAATGGCTGTGGTAGTAGACGATGTTCGGGTCGCCGCCCGCCGCGAGCGACACGTCCGGATCGAACATGGGCAGGGAATTGCTGTGCTTCTTGAAGCCGCGAGCCCAATTGGCGAATAGCATCGCGGCGCCCGCCACCAGCGTGCCGGCGGATTTGAGCCCTGCATCGATCTGTTCCGGCGTCAGCGGGCTCGGCCGCTTCTCGTCATCGGGGCAGTTGATGCGCTCGATGTGCAACTCGGCCGGTACCTCGGTCTCCCGGTCGAGAAACGTCTGGCGGACGATCAGCGTCCCGGATTCCGTGGTCATGGGCAGCCAGTTCCCTGCCTGCGGATTTCGGCTGACAATCAATTCGAAGTCCCCGTCCTCGCCGATCTGCAACTCGCCGGCTTCGACATGACCGGTGGGAGGCATCCCCCCACCCTGCCCGTAGTGCCCGGCCTGGGTGCCGAATCCCAGATACTTTACCGTGTTGCGCCGGCCGAAGATCCGGTACTCGAAATCGCCGCGCACGGCCGCGGTCCGATAGTAGTTGTCCGGATTGTCGCTACCCAGCTTGACCGTTTCATCGGCAACGCGGTGCAGCACGGGCGCCCTGGGGTCGGCGTATTCGACGAATGCCATCAGACCGCCGCGCGTCAGACGGCTCAAGTACCGGTACCCCTCCGCCTGATTGAACGGATCCCGGGGCGCGCCGGGATAATTGAGCGCGGCCCCGGCGGCCTTCAACGTGTCGCAGAATTCATCCCACGCCTGGCCGCTGACCACGCGCTGCTCGGCAACATCGGCCGGAGTCTTGCCGCGCAGCTTCAGCACCAGCAGCGACACTCGTCGAATCAGTGCGAGCAGTCCGATAATGAGCTTTCTCATCACGCCCCCTTGTTGCGCCGTCCGGCTGCTTCAATAGACCCGCGGCACGATTCGCCACGGCACCTTCTCGCGGTACTGCTCCCAGAGCGGACCGTACTTTGCCGCGCAGCGACGGTCGTCGTCGCGTTCGCGCGGGAAGAGCAGCGCTACGTAGTAGAGCGGGTACAGCCAGGGGCCGAGCATCGGCGGCCAGCCGAGAGCGAGCGTCAGCCCGCTGGCCATCAGTATCTCGCCCAGGTAGTTGACGTGTCGCGATACGCCCCAGAATCCGCTGCAAAGCACGCCGTGCGCATCGCGCACGTAGCCCACCACGCGGCGCGCCGGCAGCACCAGGTGCAGCCCGAGAATGCCTGCGAAGATCACCCGGGGCGCGAAGAAACCCATGAGTTGATCGCTCATGTCAGGTGCTTCGTATGCCGGGCGATGAGTCGGATCGCCGTCCGGCGCGGCAGGCAGCGCCCCATGAGTAGCGCCGCCAGCCGATTGACCCGTCCCGGGACCAGGCGCGGCCCCTTGCCGAGCGCGTCGAGTGTCCGGCGGGCGGCCTCCTCCGGCGACAGCATGCCGGGCACGTCACGGTCAAAGGCCCTGAGATAGCCGGGGGTTCGCATCGCGCCGGCACAGCACACGACAACGTCAATGCCATGCTCGCGCAGCTCGTACCAGAGACCCTCGGCGAGAACGATGTTGAACGCCTTGGTGGCCGCGTAGACGGAGACGTGGGGCGATCCCTGCAGTCCGGAAAGCGATGACATCAAGACCACGGCGCCCCGCCCACGATCGCACATGGCGGGCACCAGCGCCCGCAGGAACGACAGCGGCCCCCGGACGTTGACGTCCACCGCCTGTTCGATGGCGGCGTTGTCAGCGTCGATGAACGGGCCCGCCGGTACGTACGCTGCATTGTAGATGAGTACCCCGAGTTCCAATTCGGCAACGGCGTCCGCGAGTGAACCGGCGAATGCAGGATGGGCGAGGTCCAGTACCAGACAGCGGACCTCAACGCCGTGCTGTGCTCTCAGACGATCCCCGAGTTCCTCGAGCAGGCGCCCACGGCGTGCGACCAGGACCAGGTGCATGCCCCGTTCCGCGAGCTGTTCGGCGAAAGCGGCGCCGAGCCCCTCCGAAGCCCCCGCCACCACGGCCCACTTCCCGTAGCGGGCCGGCAGGGAGACGCTCACCGACCTGCCGCCCTGACTAGGGGGCGCCGAGCGCGTCGCGGAGCCCGGCGTAGACATCGTCGATCGAACCCTCGGCCCGGACCACTCGCAGAAGCCCGCGCCGCCGATAGTAGTCGATGAGGGGCTGGGTTTCGCGCTGGTAGACCTCGAGGCGATTGTTGATCGTCTCCTCCCGGTCATCGTCGCGCTGCAGCAACGCACCGCCCGCCGACGTGCAGGCTGCCAATTCCTCCGGCGGCGAGAAATAGATGTTCAGAAGTTTCCCGGTCCTGGAACATGTACGCCGGCCAGTGAGCCGCTTCATCAACAGTTCCCGATCGACGTCCATGAACACCGCCGTGTCGAGCGCCTGACCCAGTTCGGCGAGGACATCTTCCAGGGCCTCGGCCTGGGGCTGGTTTCTCGGGAATCCGTCGAGCACATACCCCTGTGCGGCATCCGCGGATTCGAGCCGATCCTTGATGATGCCCAGAACGACATCGTCTGCCACCAGGTCGCCGGCGTCCATGGCAGCCCTGGCGCGCAGGCCCATGTCCGTGCCCGCGCGAACGGCATCGCGTAGCAGATCGCCCGTGGAAACCTGGGGCCAACCCAGGTCCGCCTGCAACCGCCTGGCCTGTGTTCCCTTTCCCGAGCCCGGCGCCCCGAGCAAGACAATTCGCATGCGCTTCTCCAATATTCGGCAGGCTGGCCCGCGCTTCGCGCCAATCTGCTGATTCGGCCGCGGTGTCGCTACGCTCATCGGTGATGAACCGCAGGCTAGCGGCAGTCGCGAATAGGGTCAATCGTCGCACCGGCTTTGATATGCTTCGCGCGCCCGAACACTACTTGTTCTCGGGGAGGAACATCGTGAAGCAAAACGGTTTCTATGCGCAGTCCGGCGGCGTCACCGCCGTCATCAATGCCTCGGCCTGCGGCGTGCTGGAGACGGCGCGCAAGCACCGGGACCGCATCGGCAAGATATATGCCGGACGCAATGGAATCATCGGCGCACTCACCGAGGACATGATCGATACCAGCCAGGAGACCGACCAGGCGATCGCGGCGTTGCGGCATACGCCGGGCGGCGCGTTCGGCTCCGCGCGCTACAAGCTCAAGGGACTGGACGAGAACCGCGCCGAGTACGAGCGCCTGATCGAAGTGTTCAAGGCCCACGATATCGGATATTTCTTCTACAACGGCGGCGGCGATTCCATGGACACCGCTCACAAGGTCTCGCAACTGGGCAGTGAACTCGGCTTCCCGGTCACATGCGTCGGGATCCCCAAGACCGTGGACAACGACCTTCCGGTCACGGACAACTGCCCGGGATTCGGCTCGGTGGCGAAATACGTGGCCGTATAGACAATGGAAGCCGCACTCGACGTCGCCTCCATGGCCAGGACGTCAACCAAGGTGTTCATTCTCGAGGTCATGGGCCGGCATGCGGGCTGGATCGCGGCCGCGGCGGGACTGGCCGGCAAGGACCCGGGCAGTGCACCCCATATCATCCTGTTCCCTGAGATACCCTTCGACCAGGAGCGCTTCCTGGCCCGCGTCAAGACATGCGTAGACCGGTATGAGTATTGCGTGGTGGCGGTTTCGGAGGGCACGCGTCATCCCGACGGCAGGTTTCTGGCTGACGCCGGAACCCGTGACGCTTTCGGACACGCGCAATTGGGGGGCGTCGCCGCAACGTTGGCAAGTCTGGTCAAGAGGGAACTCGGCCTGAAATACCACTACGCGATCGCAGACTACCTGCAGCGTTCGGCACGGCACATCGCCTCGGCCGTCGACGTCCAGCAAGCCTACGCCGTGGGCCGAAAGGCCGTGGAATTCGCGCTCGACGGCCACACGGCCATCATGACGAGCATCGTGCGCACATCCGATTCGCCCTACGGATGGGAGATCGGCCATGTCCCGCTCGACCAGGTTGCCAACCAGGAAAAAATGATGCCCCGGGAGTACATCACCGGGGACGGCTTCGGAATTACGGAGACGTGCCGGCGGTACCTTGAGCCGCTGATACAGGGCGAGGACTATCCCCCTTACAGCGGCGGACTGCCTTGCTACGGCGGGTTACGCAATCTGGCGGTCCCGCCGCGACTGGGGCCGGGTTCAAGCAGCCCAAAATGAACTGACCCGCTCGATATCGAGCGGGTCAGTCATTTCAGAACGATAGCGCCGATAGGGCCACCGCGCGCGACTAATTGCCTCCAATCCAGTGCTGGTAACGCAGATAGGCTTCCCGCGGACGCGAGAGATTGAGCGCCGAGTTGCCGTTACCGGTAGCAAAGGAACCGGCCGTCGAAAAAACGGCATTGGTTGCATTCCGGATACGAAACGTCAGCGCATCAATATCAATACGCCGCGGTTGCCCCTGGCGACCTGGAGGATGACCGACGAGAGCGCATCGCCGATGATCTCGCGTGCCTCGTCAACCGAGCGCACGCGTTGGCGGTTGATCTGGGTTATGACATCCCCCGCTCGCAAACCGTTGAGGTAGGCCGGGCTTCCCGGTTCCACGGTGGTCGCCAGGACTCCCTCGGTGCCGTTGAAGTTCTCCTGAGCCTCGCTGTTGGTTGCGAACTCGGCGCCTTCGAATTCCGGGTCGATCTCGGCAAGACTCCGTGCCAGCGCGGCGGCAACCCGTTCCCCGAGTGTCGCGGTGGTGGTGAGGATTTCCCCGTCGCGCACGTAGGCTACTTCAACCGCATCCCCGGGTCGTAGCAGACCGATGGTATTTCGCAGCGTCCCGGGCCCTTCCATCGTCTCGCCATCGACGCTGACGATGACGTCGCCGATCCGCAGGCCGGCCGCATCCGCCGCCGATCCGGAGGTCACCTCGGTGACGAATGCACCGGAGGCATTCTCCAGCTCGTAGCTTTCCGCGATGGCCGGCGTGACGGTGCCGATGTTCACGCCCAACAGGCCGCGGCGTACGCCGCCGAATGAGATGATCTGGTTCATCACGCTGCGGGCCATGTTGACCGGAATGGCAAATCCGATCCCGATGTTGCCGCCGCTGCCGGAGAAGATGGCCGTGTTGATGCCGATCAGCTCTCCCCTGAGGTTGATCAGGGCGCCGCCCGAATTGCCGGGGTTGATGGAGGCGTCGGTCTGGATGAAGTCCTCGTAGCCCCCCGGATTGATGCCGGTGCGCCCCAGCCCACTGACGATCCCCGATGTCACGGTGTGCCGCAGGCGGAATGGGTTTCCTATGGCGAGGACGAAATCCCCGACGCGGACCTGCTCGGAATCGCCCAGCGGCATTTCCTCAAGCCCCTCCGGTTCCACCTGCAGGACCGCGATGTCGGAGTCGGCATCCGAGCCGACGACGGTCGCGTCCAGCGCACGGTCGTCCTGTAGCGCCACGGTGATCTCGTCGGCGTTCTCGATGACATGGAAATTGGTGAGGATATAGCCGTTCTCCGCATCGACGATCACGCCCGACCCGGCACTCTGGACCTGGCGCCGTCCCGGCGGCGGCAGAAACTGTCCGAAGAATGGGTCCCGCGACAATGGATTGGAGGCGGTGACGCTGCCGCTCACGGAAATGTTCACCACGGCGGAGGAAACTTCGTCGATGATGGGCGCCAGGCTGGGCAATTCCTGGCCTCCGACCTGCGGAGGCAGGCTCTGCGCCTGAACCAGTGCGCCGGCCAATCCGAGACTCGCGACGAGGCACAGCGCGGTCACGTTCCTGGCGCTGCACCGAATACCATTCGTATGCCTGTCGTTCATATGCTCTACCTTCGTTGCCGCTTCGGCCCGATGCGGGCCGATCATCCAGCCCGCAATTCTCACCAATCTACTACTGCGGCGGCCGCTGCGCACATCGGTGAGAAATGCGGGCTCGCTCCTCATCCCTTTAGGATGCGTGCCAGACCGCTTGGGTTGCAGACGTCGGTGGGACGTTCGGAGTTCCAAGCGGCTGGCTGTGCATCACCGCTTCAAATACGCCTGGAATACCGGTCAGCCGGTGCTGATCTCGATTCGCCTGGGCTCGGCTTGCCGCCGCTTTGCAATGGCGAGTTCGAGAACACCGTCTCGGTACTGGGCCGCGATGCCTTCCGGGTCGGCAGTTTCCGGCAGGCTGAAACTCCGCCGGAATTGTCCGCGAACGCGTTCGGCGCGATGGACTCCGCCGTCGGACTCCGTCGCGTGAGTCTCCCGAGTTCCCTGCAGGCAGAGCACGTTCTGCTCCATGGTGATATTCAGTTCCTTCGGGTCGACACCGGGCACGTCGGCGTGGATGACGAACCGGTCGTCTTCCTCGCGAATGTCCACGGCCGGCACCCACGCCGCATCGGCGGTTGACTTCGCCGGTACGCCCGGGAACCTCAAGGGAAGAAAAAACCTGTCCACGTCCCGATGAAGCCGGTTGACGGCGCGCCAGGGCTGGAAAATGTCCGCTTGGATCAAGTTCATGTCAGCCTCCTGTTTCGTTTCGTGAGCCGAAAGTTGTCGGCTTGCTCGTTGGCCAAAGAGATGGGGTGAGGAGCGCCGATTTTCAAGTCTGCCGGAAGGCACGCTCCACGACGCCGGAATCAGCGGCGCTCGACGCTGTGCATAACCTGTTGTCTTCCGGGGGAAGAAGCGGGGATATCGCGACACAACATATTGTGTCTGAAGAATTTTCCATGTGTTTCCGGGAAGATAAGAAATATTCCGATGAAATTAGAAGTAGAATGCGTAATAAGCTGTTTTATATATAATTAGTTGCATCAAGTATTTTTGCATAAGCCTTGACACGCGCCAGGCGACATCCTAGTCTTTTTGGCGTGAAGCACAAGATATTGTGTTTTTTCAAATTGAAGGATATTGCTCGCGGGCGGCCACGTTTGCTGCTTGAGGGGTTGGCGGAAATTTCGTCGCGGCCAATGAACTCGGGGGAAGGCTCAATCAAGGCATGAAGGCGCCGTTGGAATTCAACTCCGCCGTGGATCTTCCGTTGCAGGAAGCGTCGCTGGACATCTGGGATACCAAGTATCGCCTCAAGTCCAGGTCCGGCGATCCCGTGGACGACGACATCCATGGAACGTGCAAGCGGGTCGCGCGTGCGCTGGCGGACGTTGAGGATGGGCCACGGCGCGAATACTGGTACAAGCGGTTTGCCTGGGCCCTGCGCCGCGGCGCCATCCCGGCCGGACGCATTGTCTCCAATGCCGGCGCCGGCGCACACAAGCCGGCGACCTCGACGATCAACTGCACGGTATCCGGCACCATCGGAGACTCCATGCACGAAATCCTGGAGAAAGTGCATGAAGCGGGGATGACGCTCAAGGCCGGATGCGGGATCGGTTACGAATTCTCTACGCTGCGGCCGCGTGGCGCCTATGTAACGGGTGCCGGTGCACATACCTCCGGGCCGCTGTCGTTCATGGATATCTACGACAAGATGTGCTTCACGGTGTCCTCGGCCGGCGGGCGCCGCGGCGCACAGATGGGCACGTTCGATGTCGGGCACCCCGACACGATGGAGTTCATTCGCGCCAAGCGCGAAGATGGGCGGCTCAGGCAATTCAACCTTTCGCTGCTGATTTCCGATGAGTTCATGGATGCCGTGAAGAACGACCGGCCGTGGCCCTTGGCTTTCCCGCTGACTCGAAAGGAGGCGCGGGAAGATGCCATTGACACTGACGATCCGGCCAAGGTGGTTTGGCGGACATGGCCGACTCGCAATGGCTACCTCACCAACGACGACGGATGGGTGGGATGCCGCGTTTACAAGACCGTCCCGGCGCGGCGCATGTGGGACGCCATCATGTCCTCGACGTATGACTTTGCCGAGCCCGGTTTCGTGCTCATCGACCGGGTCAACGAACTCAACAACAACTGGTGGTGCGAGGACATCCGCGCGACGAATCCCTGCGGCGAGCAACCCCTGCCCGCTTACGGCGCCTGCCTGCTCGGTTCGGTCAACCTGACCAAGTTCGCGATCGATCCCTTCAGCGAGCAGGCGCGTTTCGACTGGGACGAGTACCGGGAGGTCGTTCGCGTCTTCACGCGAATGCTCGACAACGTCGTCGAGATCAACGGGTTGCCGCTCGAGGCCCAGCGCAAGGAAATCCTGCGCAAGCGCCGCCACGGCATGGGCTTTCTCGGGCTCGGATCCACCCTGGCGTTGCTGGGCATGCGCTACGGATCGCCGGAATCCGTGCGCTTTACGGAGAAAATCGCCCGGGAACTGGCTGTCGCCGGTTGGGAGATGGCCCTGGAGCTTGCGCGGGAGAAGGGGCCGGCGCCAATTCTTGAGGAAGAGTTCGAGGTCACCGACGAGATGCTGGGCAAGCGCCCCATGATGAAGGCGGATGGCTGGCAGGTGGGAGACAGGATTGCGGGGCGGATTCTGCACGCCCGTTACAGTCACTATATGCGGAGATTGGCCGAAGTTGCGCCCGAACTGGTGAGCAGTCTTGCCGATGAGGGCGCCCGTTTCACGCATCACAGTTCCATCGCTCCCACCGGAACGATCTCCCTTTCACTCGGCAACAACGCCAGTAACGGGATCGAGCCGTCGTTCGCGCACCGGTACTTTCGCAACGTCATCAAGGAAGGGAAGAAGACCAAGGAGAAGGTCGAGGTATTTTCGTTCGAACTTCTCGCCTACCGGGAACTGGTCAACCCCAGGGCGCACCCGGGCTCCAGCAACCCGGCCGAGGCCTTGCCGGATTACTTCGTCAGTTCCGAAGACATCTCGCCCAAGGAACACGTGGACATTCAGGCGGCGGCCCAGACCTGGATCGATTCATCGATCTCGAAGACCGCCAATGTGCCGACCGATTACCCGTATGGCGATTTCAAGAACATCTACCGGTACGCGTATGAGAAGGGCCTCAAGGGGTGCACGACGTTCCGATTCAATCCCGAGGCATTCCAGGGTGTGCTGGTGAAGGAGAAGGACCTGAAGAGCACGACCTACCGCTTCGAACTTGAAAATGGTGGCATTGTCGAAGCGAAGGGGGACGACGACATCGAATATGACGGTGAGACACACACGGCGGCGAATCTTTTCGACGCCCTGAAAGAGGGCTACTACGGAAAATTTTGAGAGCCGGCCGGTATATCTCACCGACGTTCGTCGAGGCGCCTCGGGTGGAACGGCAACCGCGGTAGAAAATCGGTGAGATATGCGGGCTAAACCAACCAACCGGCATCGGCCCTACGGCGAGCTTCAGCAGGGCAAACCCGTGTTCTGGCTGACGCCGCCCGCGCCGTCGAAGTGGTTGGACCCGGTTCGAACGGCAACGCGACATTCACACGCACCGATCGAGCGGCAGCAACCAAAGCAGAAGGCAGATTGACCCATGCCAACCATCACGGTAGATGAAAAGATCATCGGCTACAGCGTCGTCAAGGCCGGTGCCGAACCGCCGCAACCGGCCGCGGTGCCGAAAGAGAAGGACGACGGCTTCAAGGTTGTCCGGATGCACGAGCGGCTCGAGCGTCCGGAGATGCTCTTGGGATCCACATACAAGATCAAGACACCGGTATCGGATCACGCGATGTACGTCACCATCAACGACATCGTCCTCAATGAGGACACCAAGCACGAAAAGCGCCGGCCATTCGAAATTTTCATCAATTCCAAGAATCTGGACCACTACCAGTGGATAGTGGCGTTGACGCGGATCATGTCCGCGGTATTCCGCAAGGGCGGCGACGTGGCCTTCCTGGTGGATGAACTCAAGGCCGTATTCGATCCCCGCGGCGGTTACTGGCAGCCCGGCGGCAAATTCATGCCCTCGATCATCGCCGAACTCGGGCATGTCGTGGAACGCCACCTGATTACCATCGGCATACTGAAACCGGTTGGACCCAGCGAAGAACGCCGCAAGGAGTTGGCACGCAAGCGGGCCGAATTCGAAGCCCAATCCGGCCAACAGGATGCGTTCGCCCAAGACTCGTTCCCCGAAGGCGCGCAGCTCTGCGGCAAGTGCAACACCGCTGCAAGCGTCATGCTTGACGGATGCCTGACTTGCCTGAACTGCGGGTAGTCCAAGTGCGGCTGAGCCGCACCCCATGCAGCTTAACATTCCAGATTTCTCGCGCCTGCGGGTCCTCGTGGCCGGCGATGCCATGCTGGACGAGTATTGGTTCGGGGATGCCGGTCGGATTTCGCCGGAAGCACCGGTGCCGGTCGTGGAGACGCGCCGAACCGAACGACGGCCTGGGGGCGCGGGCAACGTCGCCTGCAACGTGGCTGCGCTGGGGGCCGAGGTGCATCTGGTCACGGTGGCGGGCGATGACGATCGCGGCGTAGTCCTCGAAGAAATACTGACCGCCGCCGGCGTCAGATGCCACATTCACCGTGCCCGCGGCGCGCGCACGATCAATAAGCTACGCGTGTTGGCCCGCAATCAGCAACTCATCCGCCTGGACGCGGAGGAAGCGTATGTCGATTGCGCAGCGGCGGTCGAGGGGCTGTTCTGCGGGTTGGCGGGCGCTGTGGACGCGATCGTGTTGTCGGACTACGGCAAGGGCTCTCTGGCCGGCGCACAACAACTCATCCACCACGGCCTGGACTGCGGGACACCGGTCCTGGTCGACCCGAAGGGCCGGGATTTCTCTCGCTACGCCCATGCCACGGTCTTGACGCCCAATCAGGCGGAGTTCGCGGCCGTCGCGGGCACGTGGTCCAGTGAGGCCGAATTCCTGTCCCGCGGCGTAGCGATGCGACGGGAACTGGATCTTGGAGCGCTGCTGGTGACCCGGGGGGCGCGCGGCATAACCCTGTTTCCCGGGGGCGAACAGCCCCTCACGCTGTCGGCCGAGGGCCGCGAAGTCTTCGATGTCACCGGCGCGGGCGATACCGTCATTGCGCTCATGGCAGCCGGCATGGGTTGCGGATTGGACGTGGCAACAGCCGCGTCCCTGGCGAATCTCGGCGCCGGACTGGTCGTGCGCAAGATCGGCGTGGCCAGCGTACTCCCGTCGGAGTTGCGATTGGCATTGCACCGCAAGGGCGCCGGCGGACGGGGTCTGGTGAGCGCCGAAGAGCTTGGATCGTTGATTCAGGAGTGCCGATCCCGCGGCGAGCGCGTGATCATGACCAACGGCTGCTTCGACATCATCCATGCCGGACACGTGAGCTACCTGGAAGAAGCCAAGACCCTGGGTGACCGGTTGATCGTGGCAATCAACGACGACGCATCGGTCGCCCGCCTCAAGGGGGCCGACCGGCCCATCAACCCGCTCGTGGATCGGATGGCCGTACTCTCGGGGCTGGCGGCCGTGGATTGGGTGGTGCCCTTCTCCACGGACACCCCGGCCGATCTGATCGCCGGTCTGCTTCCCGATGTGCTGGTAAAGGGCGGGGACTACCGGCGCGAGGAAATCGCCGGCGGTCAGGCCGTGCTCAAGAACGGCGGCGAGGTGAGAGTGCTCGCACTGAAGGAAGGCCGCTCAACCAGCACCATCATCGACGCCATTCGTGGGCGCTCGCCAGAATAACCCAATGAGCGGCGCCCGCGGACAGCGTTTGCGGGCGCCGGTCGGTGAGACGCGGGACTAACCTTCCAGCCAGTTGCTCACCTCCTCGATATCCTCGATGGTCAGATTGCCGGCCGCCAGCTTGAGCCGCAGGACATTCAAGATGTAGTCGTAGCGGCTGCGCGCGTAGGTGGTTTGTGCGCGACGCAGATTATTCTGGGATACCAATACGTCAACCGTGGTTCTGGTACCCACTTCGAAACCGGCCTCGGTAGCCCGCAGTGCCGTCGCGGAGGATTCCACGGCCTGGCGCAGCGCCCGCACCCGCGAAATTTCGGAAATCACGCTGAGGTAAGCGTCACGGGTTTCCCGCTCGGTGGCGCGCGCCACCCGCTCCAGCGCTTCCAGAGTGGCTCGATGCTGGTAGACCGCCTGCTGGATTCTCGAGGAGTTGATGCCGCCGGAGTAAATGGGGATGTTGAAACTGAGGGAAAAGCTGTAGGACTCCGAGTCGGTCCGGGAACTTGTCTCCTCGGGGGGACAGCGGAACGCCGGATTGTTCAGGCACGGCGGACTAGTCACCAGGTTGTTGAACCGGCTCGTTTGCGAACCCGACTCACCCAGATTTCCGCTCAGACTCAACGTGGGGTAGCGGCCGCTCCGCTGCAGGGCGACGTCGTCCAGGGCGATATCCGAGGCGATTCGGCTGGAGATCAATGCCAGATTCCCGTCCAGGGCCGTCTGTACCCACTCCTCGGCGTTGTCGGGGTCGGGCCGCATCAGGGGAATCTCGTCCATGGGCCCGTCCAGTTCCATGATGGACTCGCCGATGATTTCGCGCAGCAGTTCGTGGGCTGTCGCCACGCTCTGCTGGGCACCGATCTCCGCGGCGATCGCGAGATCGTAACCGGCCTGGGCCTCCTGTACATCGGTGATGGCGATGAGCCCGACTTCGAAGCGCCGCTGCGCCTGCTCGAGTTGTCGGCCGATCGCCTCTCGCGCCGTGGTTTCTGAAACCAGCGTGTCCTCGGCCGCAAGTGCCTGAAAGTAGGCACTTGACACGCGAACGAGCAAGTTCTGTCGGGTGACCTCAAGGTCCGTCTCCGCCTGCGCGACTTGCTTGTCGGCCCGTTTGAAGGCGACAAGAGCGCCCCAGTTGAAGAGCGTCTGGTTCAACCGCAGGCTCCAGTTGGATGAGTCCCTGTCCGCTTCTGTGCTGAGGATGTCAGGGTCCTGTTGTCCCGTTGCAAAATTGGTTGGCCTGTTGGGATCCGCCTGGTGGCTCGTGGACCCGCCCAGCGCAAGACTCAATGACGGCAACAGGAAACTGCGCGTTTGCGGCAGTATTTCACGGCGGGCCAGGTAGTTCGCCTCGGCTTCCCGAAGAACCGGGTCGTACATCAGCGCGAGACGGTAGACATCCAGCAGATTCTCTGCCGAGACGGGTGCGGTCGCGCAGACGAGCAGTCCGAGAACCGCAATTGAACGTTTCCTGAAATTCCTCATAGTGGTTCTACCGTTGAATCTGATGTGTGTTACTCGTACCGCGGTACAGAGGAGTCGATGTCCAGTGACCATGCATCGATCCCACCGGCGAGGTTGAATACATGAGCGTAGCCTGAATCCGACAGATACTCGGCGACGCGCCGGCTGCGCCCGCCGCTGTGGCACATGACGACGATGGTCTCCGCGGGGTTAAAGTCTTGCAGGCGGCCCGGAACCGATCGCATCGGGATGTGACGGGCACCCGCCACGTGGGCGGTCTCCCACTCTACCGGTTCCCGCACATCGAGAAGCGTCACATCGCTGCGCTTTTCGTCAGGCCAGCGATCGCAGAACTCCGCGGGCGTCAGTTCGGGTACGATCGTCATCGATGAACCTTCCTGGTCTAGAGCACGAACGGTTCGGGACTCTCGGCGTTGATCAAGGGCGTGACGACCGTCTCGAACAGGCTTTCCTCGGTCGTCGCTCCGTCCCGGCCCGCGGTCACCCGCAACGCGGCCATCACCGGCGCCCGACCGGCGACGACAAAGAGCCGGCCGCCGGGGCGAAGCAGGCGCGTGAAGCGGTCGTCGAGATCAGCCACCGAGCCGGTCACGGCAATGGCGTCGAATTTCTCCTCCCAGTCCAGCGCGACCGCGTCCGCGGTTCGCAATTCGACGTTACCGATCTTCGCCCGCTGAAGTTTCCGCTCCGCCTCGGCCGTGAAGTCGGGGAAAATATCCACG
Organism: Gammaproteobacteria bacterium; assembly: GCA_047516145.1. Taxonomy (GTDB): domain Bacteria; phylum Pseudomonadota; class Gammaproteobacteria; order Steroidobacterales; family Rariloculaceae; genus UBA6522. Next base: position 13,584 of record JAKZVH010000164.1, on the reverse strand, counting down.
CTGACCACTCGGGCAGCGAGGCAGGCGAGGCAGGCGGTGACGAAGCCGCTCCCCGTACCCACCTCGAGAACGCTGTCGGACGGATCGAGTTGCAACGATTGCAGAAGCCGGCCTTCCACACCGGGCGTCATCATCCGCTGGCCGTGCGCCAACGGAATCTCGGCGTCGGCGAATGCCAGATCCCGGTACGCGGCCGGAACAAAGCGCTCGCGACCGACGTTGCGGACCACGTCCAGGACGCGGTGATCGAGAACTTCCCAGGCGCGAAGCTGCTGCCCGAGCATCTGGGCACGTGCGGATTCAACGTTCATTGCGTGGCAGGCGTGGCTCCGTCAGTCTGAGCGGTTTAGGGTACGGAGTTTCCCCATCGCCCACAAGCCGCCGGCTCGGGCGGTTTCCAAAGAATTCTGGTCAACCCCGATATCTCACCGAGTCGCTACCGTGCCGCGGCTCCGCGACCCCCTGCCCACCCAAATCGATGCCCGTTGCAGGCTAGCAGTATTCGCGGCGACCTCCGCCGCGAATACTGCTAGAGCAACGGCACGGCCAGCAATGCAACGATGTTGATGATCTTGATGAGCGGGTTGATCGCCGGCCCGGCCGTGTCCTTGTAGGGGTCGCCGACGGTGTCGCCGGTGACCGCGGCCTTGTGCGCCTCGGAGCCCTTGCCGCCCAGGTTACCGTCCTCGATGTACTTCTTGGCGTTGTCCCAGGCGCCGCCGCCCGTTGTCATGGAGATGGCGACAAACAGGCCGGTGACGATGGTCCCGAGCAACAGCCCGCCCAGCGCTTCCGGGCCCAGCACGAGTCCAACGACGATCGGCACCAGCACCGGAAGAAGCGACGGCAGGACCATCTCCTTGATGGCGGAGCGGGTCAGCAGGTCCACGGCGGTGGAATAATCCGGCCGCGTGGTGCCTTCCATGATCCCGGCGATCTCCCGGAACTGCCGGCGCACTTCCTCCACCACGGAGCCGGCCGCACGGCCCACGGCTTCCATGGCGAGCGCTGCGAACAGGAACGGTACGAGGCCGCCGATAAAGAGCCCGACAATCACGCGATGATCCGAGAGGTCGAATTGCAATGCCCCGAAGCCCGCCTCTTCCAGGCTATGGGTGTAGTCGGAGAACAATACGAGTGCGGCAAGGCCGGCCGAGCCGATGGCGTATCCCTTGGTCACGGCCTTGGTGGTATTGCCCACGGCGTCCAGCGCATCGGTGACCTTGCGCACCTCGGCGGGCAGTTCGGCCATCTCGGCGATGCCGCCGGCGTTGTCGGTGATCGGCCCGAAGGCGTCCAGCGCGACGATCATTCCCGTCATCGACAACATGCTGGTAGCGGCGATGGCAATTCCGTACAGGCCGGCAAGCTCGTAAGCACCCCAGATCGACGCGCAGACCGCGAGGACCGGCAGCGCGGTGGCCTTCATGGAGACGGCCAGACCGGCGATGATATTCGTCGCATGACCGGTCGTTGAGGCGTTGGCGATCTTCTTGACCGGACTGTATTCGGTCCCCGTATAGTATTCGGTGATGACCACCATGGCGGCCGTCAGGGCGAGGCCGATCAGCGCGGCAAGATACAGACTGGTGGAGTCTGCGCCCATGAGCGCGTTCGTGATCGGGTAGAACGCCACCGCGGCGAGCACACCGGAGACGATCACACCCTTGTAAAGCGCGCTCATGATCTTGCCGTTGCTCGAGCTGACGAAGAACGTGCCGATGATCGATGCGACGATGGACGCACCGCCGAGCGCGATGGGATAGATGACGGGGTTGCCGCCGAGCGATGCGGCGGTCAGCCCGCCGAGCAGCATCGTGGCAATGACCGTCACCGCATAGGTCTCGAACAGGTCCGCCGCCATCCCGGCGCAGTCGCCGACATTGTCGCCGACATTATCGGCAATGACCGCGGGGTTGCGGGGGTCGTCTTCCGGAATGCCCGCCTCGACCTTGCCCACCAGGTCGGCGCCCACGTCGGCGCCCTTGGTGAAGATGCCGCCGCCGAGGCGCGCGAAGATGGATATCAGCGAACCGCCGAAGGCAAGCCCGATGAGGGACTTCAGCACGGCGTCCTGTTCCATGCCCGTCGCCACCAGGACCGCGTAATAGCCGGCAACACCCAGGAGCCCGAGGCCCACGACCAGGAGACCGGTGATGGCGCCGCCGCGAAAGGCGATCCGCAGCGCCGGGTTCAGCCCCTCGGTGGCTGCCTGCGCCGTGCGCACGTTGGCGCGTACCGAAACGAACATGCCGATGTAGCCGGCCAGCGCGGAAAGCAACGCGCCGATGGCGAAGCCCACCGCGGTACCCCAATCCAGCGCCAGGAGCAGAACCACAAACAACACCAGGCCCACCACGCCAATGGCCAGGTACTGCCGATTCATGTAGGCGTTGGCACCCTCCTGAATGGCCAAGGCGATCTCCTGCATCCGCTCGCTGCCAGCCGATTGACGGAGTATCCAGGACACCGAAACTACACCGTAGATCAGTGCCAGGACGGCCGCACCCAAAGAGAGCCACAGGGCCATTTCCGGATTCATTCGTTATTCTCCCGACGGCGCAAAAAACGCGGCATTCTAACACACGGCGGCCGCGCCTCCGCGCCATGCGTAGAGCGCCCGGTCAGGTCAGTCGCAACGCGAGCGACGACGGATTCGATATCCGGTTTGATGGACGATTCAATGGCCGGATCACCCGCTCCCGGCGGCGCGATCGAGCCAGTCCCGGAGGCGCTCCCGCCGCTCCTCCATGGTCATGTTGCCCAGCGTCTCAACCTCGGCGTAGAACCGATCCGGCCCCAGGTCCTCAAGCAGCCAGCGCAGACCGGGCAACCAGTGCTGGTAGGTGGCCACAGCGGCCACGTGGGCATTGTTCAGCGGACGGGAAAACCACGCATCGTAGTTCACGCCTCCATCCCGGGTTTGCTTCAGCGCGGCATATTGCGCCCGCAGCGCGCCGAAAGCGGCCGCCTTGGCCCGCCGCTTCATCGAGTCTGGATCGTCCCCGGCATAAATCGCCCGCAGCCGCTCGCGCTGATCGCTGATGAGTTTGGCGAATTCCGCCCGCCCTTGAACGAGTTCATGGTACTCGCGCGTCGCCGCGGGATCGCCGGCGAGAGCCAGCCAGCGTCGCGTGCCGTGTTCCGCAACCGCCGTTGCGAACGCCTCGTTCAACTCGCTGTCGTCCTTGATGTAGAACTTCTGGTGAGCCAATTCGTGGAACAGCACGTCCGCAAGGTAGTGCTCCGGACCGCCAATCATCGTGCTGAGCACGGGGTCGGCAAAATAACCCAGCGTGGAATACGCGGTCGTGCCGCCAACCGATGTCTCCAGCCCCTCGGCTTCCAGGCGCTCAGCGAAACGCCGCGCCGACGCCTCGTCGAAATACCCCCGATAACTCACGCAACCCGCGAAGGGAAAGCACCACGTCTGCGGCTCCACTGAAAATTCATCGGCAGCGACCACGTTCCACACCGCATACGACCGTTCGAGATCGGCGAACGTGGCGTAGCTGCCGTTATCCGGGAGGCCGAGCCGGTCGACGGCAAACCGCCGGATTTCCACGACCCTGCGCAAGGATTCGCGGGTTTGCGCATTCGTTCGGGGATCGGCGATCACGGACTCCAGCGGCACTCGCTGCCGGAGCAGCGCCATCTGTCCAGCGGCTTCGCCTTCGACACCTCCACCACGGTCACGCTGGAGGAGGACCTGGGACGTCGCGACCTCACCATCAACGCCATGGCGCGGGACGAGAACGGGACGCTGATCGATCCCTACGGCGGCCGCCGGGACCTGGAACAGCGCTTGCTGCGGCACGTGTCCGAAGCGTTCGCGGAGGACCCGCTGCGCATACTCCGGGTGGCGCGGTTTGCGGCACGGTTCGAGGAACTCGGCTTCACCGTGGCGCCGTCGACGATGGGCCTGATGAAGCGGTTGGTGCAGTCCGGGGAAGCGCGCGCGCTGAAGCCGGAACGTGTCTGGCAGGAAACCGAAAAGGCGCTCGGAGAACTCACGCCTCACGTCTATTTCGAGGTGCTGAGGGAGTGCGGCGCGCTCAAGGTCGTGTTTCCCGAAATCGATTCCCTGTTCGGTGTACCCCAGCCGGCCAAGTGGCATCCGGAAATCGATACCGGAATCCATACCTTGATGGCGTTGCGGGTCGGCGCGAACCTGTCCGCCAGCGTCGCCGTGCGCTTCGCGGTTCTGACTCACGACCTGGGCAAGGCTTCCACACCCGGTCACATCCTGCCCGGGCACCGGGGCCACGAGGCACGCTCAGTGGAGATACTCAAGGATTTCTGCAGTCGCTTTCCGGTACCGCGGCGCTTTCGGGAACTGGCCACCGCGGTGGCCCGCCACCACGGCACGGTCCATCGGGCGGCGGAACTCCGCGCGGCGACGGTATGCAAGTTGATCGAATCGGTGGACGCGTTGCGGCGGCCAAAGCGGTTCGAGGAGTTCCTGCTGGCGTGCGAAGCCGATGCCAGAGGCCGCCTGGGGCTGGAAGACCGGCCCTATCCGCAGGCCGAATTGCTTCGCACCGCGTGGTCCGCCGCGCGGGCCGTCCGCAGCGAGCACGTAGCCGGAAAACCGAGCGGCCCTGCACTCGGTGCGCGTTTGCGCGAGCTACGCATCGGCGCCATCCGCGAGGCGCTGCGACGCGGGACGGCCGATCGCGCCGGCCAATGAGCAATGGGGCGGTTCCAACTTAACCCAGCCGATATGTTCTCAACCACGCATAGTGTTCCCGCGCATCCGCGTTGAGCTTCAGAAATTGTTCGGGCAGCTCCGGCGCTGAACGCTGCTTGCTGTTGAAGCCAGTGGAATTCTCAACGTTCCGGTACCAATGAGGCGCCCAAACGCCGTCGGACTCGCGCGGACCGGACGGCCAGGAGAGCATCGGCTGCGGCAGGTATGCAATGTCCAACGACTCGCATAACCCGGCCAACACGGCATCCGGATTCCGCAACACATCGGCGGAGTCGATCACGCAAGGGGTTTCGCCGGTGACCGCGGAAATCTCCCGGAACAACCCGGCCTGCCGGGCGATACCGATATCGTGCTCATCCACCGAGGACATTTTCCTCAAGTAGGAGACGATGACCTCCGCGGGATCGCGAATGAGGAAAACATGCCGCAAACCGACGCACCACCGCATATCCATGTCCGGTGGAATGTGCTTGGTCATGTGTTTCTGGTAGAAAAGCGGGGTTGCCACCGGCCGCTCCGTCAGTTGGCGGATCACCTCCGCGCGGTCGGTGCATTGGGAAGCCAACACGGCTTCCCGAGCAGGATGCGGCAGGCCCGTCTCGTTCAGGTAGCAGGCGTAAAAGGGTTCGTCGACAACCGTGCAATCGGGCCTGTTCTCCCAACTGCGCATCATCGCCGTGGAAACGGTGCGCGGGCCCGACCACATGGCGATGCGCCTGGTCCGCATATCTCACCCATGTCCGTAGCGAGGGCGTCGAGGCGCCGCGGCGCCGGTGCTCACGGTGAGGGTCCGATCGCTTTGCGCGTGGTCATTGGACGGTCCGGACCGATTCGATGAATCGGTCTATTTCCCGATCGAGCATGTCCAGCGGCACGCCACCGGTCATCAGGATGACGTCGTGAAAATCCCTGATATCGAACTCTTCACCCAACTCGTCCGCGGCGCGTGCCCTGAGTTCCAGAAATTTCATTTCCCCCATCTTGTAGGCGAGCGCCTGACCGGGCCATGAGATGTAGCGGTCGATCTCCGTACGAACGTTTTGCAGCGACAACGCCGAGTTTTCGGCCAGATACTGCTGTGCACCGTCCCGTGTCCAACCCTTGTAGTGAATGCCGGTATCCACGACCAGGCGCACGGCACGCCACATCTCGTAGCTCAGGCGTCCGAAGTGATCGTAGGGAGTAGCGTAGATATCCATTTCGATGCCGAGCTTCTCGCAGTAGAGTCCCCAACCCTCCACGAAGGCATGCAAGGATAACGCCCGCCGAAATTCGGGCAATTGGGTCATCTCCTGCCGCAGCGCGATCTGATGATGGTGCCCCGGCACGCCTTCGTGAACGGTCAGTGCTGCCAGCTCGTAGAGCGGCCGCTTGTCGAGGGCGTAGGTGTTGACCAGGTAATAACCGCCGCGGCGGCCACCGACCGGCGCTTGCCAGTAACGGCCCGTGGTGTAGTTCGGCGCGATATCGTCCGGCACGGCCATCACGCCGTAGGGCATACGCGGCAGGGTCCTGAAGAATGCCGGCATCCGGCCGTCCACTTTTTTCGCGATATAGGAAGCTTCCTTGAGCAATTGCCCGGGGTCATCGACGTAGAATTGCGAATCGGTCCGCAGATAGTCGATGAATTCGGCAAAGGTGCCGTCGAATTCCACCTGTTCGATGATCTCGTCCATTTCCCCCCGGATCCTGGCGACTTCCCGCAGCCCGAGTTCATGAAGTTCATCCGGCTTCGCGTCATCGAGCGAGGTGAAATACCGGGTCAGGTCTTCGTAGTATGCCCTGCCATCTTCCAGGGACGATGCGCCCAGTGACTCGCGGGCGCCGCTCATGTATTCCCCGGTGAAGAATTGCAGGAACTCCCGATACGCCGGGACGACCGTTTCGGCGATGGCAGCGTTGGCCTCCGACCGCAGCCGCTCGGCGTCGTCGGTACTCAAGTACTCGGGAATGCTGCGCAAGGGAGCGAAGAATATGCTGTCCTGGGGACTGTCGACGATGGCGCCGGATATCGACGACACGACCCCGTCCAGAATGGCTCTCGGCTGCGTAAAACCGTCTGCAAGGCCAGCACGCATGTTGTCGATATTCTGGGCGAAGAATGGCCCGATCGCGCGCAGTCGCGACAGGTATCGCTCATAGTCTTCGATTGTCTGGAAGGGCATCGCCTCGTGCATGCGTTGAATCCGGATGTGAAAGCCGGAATCGCTCGAGATCGGAATTCGGTACTGGCGATACTTCGCCAGGGTTGTTCGATGGCCCAGGACGAACTCAAACAGAGCGTAGTTTGTCCGATCGTCCTCCGATAGAGCCGCGCTGTCGATCGCCGCGAGCCGTTCCATGAATTGCAGGTCTTCATCCAGGGCGCGCTGTTGAGCGTCAGCCGTCATATCCGGCAGGCGATCGTTGTAGTCGGTTATCCCGGAACTGCTTGCAAGCAGGGGATCCCGTTGCGAGCGGAGACTCCATTCATCCGCAAACAACCGATGCAGCCGATCGGCGGCAGTCGCTTCCTCCTCGACAGCCACCGGCGTGCAACCGAACAGCAGGACCGCACCAAGTGTACAAAAGAACACGGAAACACGGTTCAACATGTCAATCTCCGGTGAGGTAGTCCGTTCGATTCAGCGGCCGCGGTTCAACAGCGCTCTTCGCGAGGCCGTCGATCCGCGGCGTAACGAATGCTGCGTCGCCGGGCGCTCTCGCAGGAGAGCCTCCGCACGGCGGCTGTCGGCTCCATCCAGCGGTTCCAGCCATTGCAGGCCGGCCGCGGTCAAGGTGGCCACGGGCACGCCGCCCCGGTACAGCAGTCGGTGCGTATGGACGGCCGCGACTCGCCCGCCCGGGGTGAGTATGCCGGCCAGATTGAGCGGATCGGCAGCCGACAGCACCACCCACTCATCGGCCTGCGGAGCGCGCCTGCAGCGGCGGAGCATCTCCACGGCGCCTGAGAGGGCGAACTGTTCGCCGCCGGGCGCCGCCACGAAGCGGCCGCCGCGGATCTCGCCGCGGGCCTCCCATTTTCTGAAAATTCCCAACAGATCGCGCCAGCCCGGAAGTTGCGTCTCCCGGTCCAGGACGCTGCGGCACACCACTCCGTAGCGGCGCAGTATGGATCGCGCGGCATGCTCATGGGCCTCGCGGCGAGCGTCCGCGGAGACTTCCAACGGGGCGCTCTCCAGCAGCGCCCAGCGGCCGGCGGCATCGAAGCTTGGCCCGCGGCGGCGGCGGCGGCCGTGAAATCCCCGGCGCCGGCTCGGCGCCGTGATCAATACGCGCAAGCCCTGGAAGACGTCCGATGTCACCAGGCCGGCAGCGACCAGTTCCGCCAATGCCTCCTCGGTCTGCACCCGCAACAGACCGCTGGCCTGAACCAGCTCCTGGAAGAACAGCGCCCCGCGATCGCTCAGGAGCGTGCGGATCCGTGCCGCGGCGGTCGATAGCGGATGTTCCGCGGTCGCGGCGCCGGCGGTTACCGCCAACCGCCTCCAGCAGGCCAACGCCTCACGGGGCGAAATGACGATGGGCGAGTTCGACACCGTCCCACGCCCGCGCGGCACGTCGTTCCCGCCCGGTTGCATGCGAGTCCGGCACGGGTTTGGCCGATACCAGGCAATGCGCCCGGATACGGCAAGCTCGTCCATGAGCAAAGTACTGTAGTCGGCCAGTCGGGCCGGAAGAATCTCCCGTTCCCACGCGGCGGCCGGCAAAGCCAGGCCCTGCAAATCGTCCACGATCGCGCCCAGGGCCTCGGCGCCGCGCCGACGCTCGCCGCCCAGTCCCTGCCAGCGGAACAGGAACCGCTGATACGCTGCGATGGAGACGGGTTCGATTTCGCTGCGCAGTCGCTTGAGGGTGTAGCGGTGTATCCGGGCGAGGAGCCGCCGGTCGCACCATTCCTCTTGCGCTCCGGCCGGATCGGATGGGGTTCCGCCGGCGCATTGACTGAAGCGGCCGCGCATGGCGAATCCCTCCGCCTCGAGCGCCGCCAGCGCGCCTTGCATCGGACCGGCGCCCAAGCCCAGCGGCCGACCCAACTCCTCGGCGGTGACTGGCCCGAGACATTCCAATCGGCTGCGGACGAGTTCGCGCAACGCATCCTCGGGCGTCTCGATGTCGCTCTCCAACGCTTCCAGCCGAGGCTCCACGTGCCCGCCCGCCACCGCCAGGCGCAGCTCCGCCAGACGCTCCGCGCTGACCCAGACCGAGTGTTCGCACGGCGTCGCGAACGTGCCCGCCCGCCCGTCGACGACCAGCCGATCGAACATCCCATGCCACACCTCGGGTGCCTCCGCCGGAGCGATGAACCCCAGCAGCACCAGCGCATCGTGCAATTCGTCCTCGTCCCGGGCGTGGGGCCAGGCTTCCGAGCGCACGCGCCGGATCGCCTCGGGATCGAGCCGGCCCAGGTCCGACGCCTGTTCCACCGTCATGTAGCGGCGCGACTGTATCGCCAGCGTGCGCCGCTCCTCTGCCGGTGCATCGTCCAGAAAGGCATAGGCTCTGGCACTCAGGACTTCCTGGGCCAGCGGCGATGGACTCGTCAGTTCGCGGCATACCACCTCGACCTGACCGGACTCGATTCGGCCCAGCAGCGCTGCGAGCCCGTCCACGTCCATCACGCCGCGCAGACAGTCCTCAAGGGTTTGCGCGACCAGCGGGTGGTCGGGAATCTCACGCTCGCCCTCCAGGTTTTCGGCGCAGGCGAGTTGATCCGGGAATACCGTAGCCAGCAGATCCTCCGCGTCGGCCCGCTGGAAGTACGCCGGCGCACGCTTGCCGCTGCGGAAGCGCTGCACCGCGAGAGCAACGCTTGCATTCCAGCGCCAGCGCCCGGGAAAGACGGGTGCCGTGAGCACGGCCTGAGTGAGCACATCCTCCACCGTGGCCTGTGTCAGGTAGCGCGACACCTCATCCAGCGGAAAGCTGTGTACCACACCCAGCGAGATGACGATGGCGTCTTCCAGCGCCGCAGCCTGAAGCTCGAAATTGAAACGCCGGCAGAACCGTTTTCTCAGCGCCAGGCCCCAGGCGCGGTTGAGCCTCGAGCCATAGGGCGAATGCACGACGATATGGGTATCCCCGGCCTCGTCGAAGAAGCGTTCGATGACGATCCGATCCGCCGTGGGCAGCGTACCCAGGGCCGCGCGGGCCGTTGCAAGATAGTCGCACAACTGCTCGGCGGCGAACGGCGGCATTGCCTGCTCCGTCGCGAGCGCCCCGGCAACTTCGCAGCGCTCCTTGCACTGCAATGCAGCGTCTACGTCCCGGCGCAAGCGCGAGACCGCGGCGGACAACTCGTCGCTTCGCCCCGGCGCCTCGCCGAACCAGAATGGGATGGTCGGCGGTTGCCCGCGCGCGTCCTCGACAAAGACCTTGCCGGAGTGGACCTTGAGAATCCGGTAGGACATGTTGCCAAGCTGAAAGATGTCCCCGGGCATGCTCTCGAAGGCGAAGTCCTCGTTCAGGCTGCCGACGAACACTTCGCCGGGCAGCAACACCACGTCATGGTGGAATTGATCCGGGATCGTGCCACCGTTGGTCACCGCCGTCAGCCGCGCCGCGCGCCGCGCACGGAGTCGGCCGTTGACCCGATCGTGGTGCAGGTAGGCGCCGCGTCGCCCCCGCCGCGTGGTGAAGCCGTTGGCGAGCATGTTCAGGACGTCCAGGTAGACGTCGCGGGAAAGGTCGTGAAACGGCGCGCTCCGGGTGATGAGGCTGAACAGCGCATCGACCTCCCATTCCCGCATGCTCACCTCGGCCACGATCTGCTGACTGAGCACGTCCAGGGGTTTACGGCACAGCGCGATCGCATCCAGTTCGCCCCGGGCGACGGCCCCGAGGAGCGCCGTACATTCAACCAGTTCGTCGCGGGAGAGCGGCCACAGCCGTCCCTTGGGGAGGCGTTCCACGCCATGCCCGGATCGGCCCACCCGCTGCAGCAGCGTGGCAATGGCACGGGGCGACCCGAGCTGGCAGACGAGATCCACGTCGCCGATATCGATACCCAGCTCAAGCGACGCCGTGGCGACCAGGACCCGGAGCTTGCCGGCCTTGAGCCGATCCTCGGCCTTCAACCGGTGCTCCCTGGAGAGGCTGCCGTGATGGGAGGTGACTTCATCCTGGCCGCACCGATCCGCCAGATGGCGCGCGACGCGCTCGGCCAACCGGCGGGTATTGACGAAGACGATGGTGGTTCGGTGCGCCGCGGCCAGAGCGGCCAGGCGATCGTAGATTTCCGTCCACACCTCGTTGGCCATGATCGCTTCAAGCGGCGATGCCGGCAGTTCCAGTTGCAGATCCCAGTTACGGACATGACCCTGGTCGATGACCTGGCAAGGGGCCCGGTCGGAACCGATGAGGAATTCGACCATGGCGTCCATGGGCTTGGTCGTTGCCGATATCCCCACCCGCGTCGGGGGCCGTGGGCAGAGCGCCGCAAGCCGTTCCAGGGAAAGCGCCAGGTGGGCGCCGCGCTTGTTGCCCGCGAGCGCGTGGATCTCGTCCACGATGACCGTCTCCACTGTCGAGAGCATGCGACGCCCGGATTCCGACGTCAGCAGGATGTACAGTGACTCCGGCGTGGTGACGAGGATATGGGGCGGCTGCCGGCGCATCCGCGCTCGCTCGCTCTGGGACGTATCCCCGGTGCGCACCCAGGCGCGGATGGCAACGTCGGGGCATCCCGATTCCAGCAGCCCATCTCGAATGCCCGCCAGCGGCGCCTGCAGGTTCTTGTTGATGTCGTTTGAAAGCGCCTTCAGCGGCGAAACGTAGAGGATCCGCGTTTCATCCGGCAAGCCTCGAGCGAGCGCATGTTTGACCAGCGAATCGATGACGCCGAGAAAGGCGGCAAGCGTCTTGCCCGATCCGGTGGGCGCGCTGATCAGTGTATGTTTGCGGTCTCGAATCGCGCGCCAGGCACGGCGCTGGACCTCCGTAGCCGCAGGAAATTCGCGGCGAAACCAACTCGCTACCGCCGGATGGAAGCCTTCCAGGTCCATGGCACAAGAATAAGGGAAACGGCGTCGGAATACCTTCCCGATCCCGCGGCGCCTCGCGGCCCGGAAATTTCACCGATCTTCTGCCGCAGCCGCCAACGCGCCCACCGTGGCCCACACCGTATAATCGGGCCTTTTCGGTGGAGTGGACGGCAACATGAAGATGACCGCCGCGGAGTTCATGGCGTGGCCGCGCAAGGCGATCACCCTCCTTGGCATGTCGGGCGTCGGCAAGACCACGCTCGCCTACAAGTTGCCCAAGTCCAAGTGGTTTCACTACTCAGGCGACTACCGGATCGGCACCAAGTACCTTGCCGAACCCATTCTCGACAACATCAAGCGTCAGGCCATGCAGGTCGATTTCCTACGCGATCTGTTACGCAGCGACTCCATCTATTTCGCCAGCAACGTCACCGTTCATAACCTGGCGCCGGTGGCGAGTTTCCTGGGCAAGATCGGCCGCGAGGACCTGGGGGGGCTCGACGTGGAGGAGTTCAAGGCGCGCCAACGACTGCATGCACAGGCTGAGATCGGCGCCATGTGCGACGTGGAACAGTTCATCGGCAAGGCGAAGGAAATCTACGGATACGAGCACTTCATCAACGACGCCGGGGGAAGCCTCTGCGAACTCGACGATCCACAGATGCTCGAAGTGCTCGCCAGGAATACCGTCATCGTCTACCTGAGCGCCGATCGGGCCATGGAAGCCACCATGATCCAGCGCTCGCTCGGCGATCCGAAACCCATGTACTACCAGGAGACGTTTCTCGACGAGCAGTTACAGCTGTTCCTTGAGGAAACCGGACTGGATTCGCCTGCGGAAATCGTCCCGGACGAATTCGTACGCTGGATCTTCCCGCGGCACGTGGCGCACCGGCGCCCCAAGTATGAGGCGCTGGCGGATCGCTACGGCTACACCGTGGATGCGCGGGCTATCGAGCAAGTGACAGACGAAGCGGATTTCCTGGAGTTGATCGCCGAGGCCATGGGTTAGGCTGCAGGTGAGCGATTCCTGCGGCGGGAGACAGGGACATGTGGGCGCGAATCACCACGTAAAGCGTGCTCGGGAAGGTCTCGTCGTGCCGATCGATCGGCTCCGCAACGGGCAGCACCGCCAACGGTGTTTTCCGTCCGGATCGCTCAACGTCCAAAAGCGGCGCCCGACTGTCGCGGCATGACCGCCGAAATGCGCGCAAACTTGCGCGACCGCGTCTCGGTCGGCAAGGCCGTGCGCTTGTCAGCGACGGTCCCGCCGGATAGGGGCAACGATGAGCGCTTCTACCAGGCCGTCGCCGATGGCGTCGGTCGCGTCATGGGCGACGATCAGCACGGCCGCGGCGACCGCGACCGACACGCCTACCAGCACCCGGCACTTCGTCGTGCTGCAAAAGCCGGTTCCCGTCGCCTCTCCCTGGTCGCCGGCGGACGCGGGATCGCCGCTCGTTGGCGCAGTTGGCGACGACGCGGTCAGCGTGTTGGAACCGAAGTTGTGCCAGGCGCCGCCGGCGTTGGAGGACTGTTCTTCGATGACCGCTGCAAACGCCGCGCTTAGTTCGGGAACGCGCTCGCTCATCAGCAAGGCCGGATTGGCCTGAACGTTGATGGCGACCAGCTCCCAGCGCCCTTGCGTCGCCGGTATCGGCTCAGTGCTCCAGTCATTTTCCGATGCAAGTGCAGTTGCGCAGAAGCACGCGATGACCGCGAGAAGGATCAACCGCAGGGGGGCATGGACTAACCCGGATATTTCACCAACGTTCTGCTGCGGCCGCGGATCCGCTCGCTGTGGCGGGGCGTACTCCCTACAGCCGCTTCGACATGGGGTCAGCCATGCCTTCAGCGTCTTTCGGTCCGTGCGCCCCGCCACAGCGGCGC